>VBAP01000172.1:0-3727 GCA_005882335.1 Candidatus Segetimicrobium genomatis | reverse complement strand
TCGAGGACAGCACGTGAAGTTTCTCGATTATGAGGCCTACAAGCCGATGGCGATCAAGGAGATGAACCGCGTGGCCGAGGAGGCGAGGCGGCGCTGGCCGCTGCTTGGCATTGCGATCGTGCACCGTCTCGGCCACCTCGAGGTTGGCGACATCAGTGTCGCCATCGCCGTCTCGTCAGAGCACCGCAAGGAAGCGTTCGAAGCCGGGCGCCATGCCATCGATTCTCTTAAGCAAACAGTCCCCATCTGGAAGAAAGAAGTATGGGACGCTGGTGAGGCCTGGATTGGATCGGAACGGAGGGAAGGGAAGGCCTAGCGGGATAGGGAATGCGCGTTACGAGTCACCCTCAAGACTAACTTCCCGAAGTGCTCACTCCTTTCCATCACTTCCTGGGCTTTGACTGCTTCCTCAAGCGAGAAGACCGCGTGCACGACGGGCTTCAGGCGGCCCTGGTCAACAAGACGCATTAGTTCGTGAAGTTCGCCTTTTGTCCCCATCCAGGTTCCGTGGATGGACAGCCGGCGGCCGAAGATGTATCGGATGTCGGTGACGGCTTCGGCGCCAGTGGTCACACCACAGGTCACCAACCGGCCGCCGCGGGCGAGCGCTTTGATGCTCGTCTGCCAGGTCGCTGCCCCGACGTGGTCGAAGACCACGTCCACCCCACGCTTATCGGTTAGTTGTCTCACCTCTTCAAGAACATCCTGTTCGCGATGGTCGATGCCCTCGTCAGCGCCAAGCACCCTTGCTTTGTCCAGTTTCCACGAACCTCCGGCTGCGGCAATGACGCGGGCGTTGAAGAGTTTGGCAATTTGAATTCCGGCGCTGCCGACCCCGCTGCCCGCGCCCCAGATCAACACTGTTTCGCCAAAGCGCAGCCGGCCGTTGGTGACCAGCATGTTCCACGCGGTGAGAAACACGAGTGGGATGGAAGCCGCCTCTTCGAAGGTAAGACGCGCCGGCTTTGGGAGAACGTTCGCTTCGGGAACAGCGACAAACTCCGCATAGGTCCCATTCCGGTGTTCTCCGAGAATGCTGTAGTCGGCGCACAGATTGTCCTGGCCGGAGACGCAGTACGCGCAGACACCGCAACTGATCCCGGGTGCGATCATGACCTCAGCGCCGGGCTGGACTTTCGTTACGGTCTCGCCCACCCGTTCGACGACGCCGGCGGCGTCGGCGCCGGGGATGTGTGGAAAGGTGAGGCGCAGTCGCGGGAGACCCTTACGGACCCATAGATCAATGCGGTTGAGCGCCGCAGCGCGAACTCTAACGAGCACATCGCCGGGGCCGAGTGGAGGCGCGGGTACTTCCTGGACTTCGACAACTTCTGGACTGCCATGCCCCGTGTACACTACGGCCTTCAATTCAGACCTCCGAACTACGGGATCCGGGATCAGGGATCCGAGAATGACTCACTTGAGTCAGAGACAATGTTGCGCTGCACCATTACCATATCCTCCCGAAGCCTTTTGCGGAGGTGTTTGGCGTGGACGCGATATTTGAGCGTCTTCGAGTCTGGCGCGCCTCATACGAACTCGCCCTGGGAGTCTACAAAGCTACAAATGGATTCCCCGCCGCAGAAAGGTACGGGATCGTATCGCAACTTCGTCGCGCAGCGATTTCCATCCCAACGAATATTGCTGAAGGCAACGCAATTCTGTCTCATCGCTAGAGCGTCAATCGCCGAGACAAAATATCTCCTTCGTCTGAGCCTCGATTTGCGGCTGCTCTCCCGCGACAAGTACGAATCACTATTCGCGGGCTACAACGAAGATGGCAAGATGCTCCAGGCTCTGATCAACCAGCTTAGTCATTCTAAATCCCTAATCCCCAATCCCTAATCCCGCAGTGTACCCTTAGGGCGGCCCCTGAATCCGGATGGTCGTCTTTCCTTCGGCGACCAGTCTCCTCTCCCGGTAGTAATACGTGACTAGTTCTGCCGTCATCGTCCGCCCGGGGCGTGTCACGCTGACCTTATCGCGAAAGATCGCCTTGTTCTCCTTCACGAGCAGCGCGGCGGTGGCCGCGGTAATGCGGGTTTCCTCGAAGACACTCACTACGTTCCCTCTGACGAAGGCTATCTGCGTGTGAGCCACCACCTCCAGCCGGTCGCCTTCAATGAAGCCGTCGCGGTTCCGGATCCGCGGGCGGCCGGTGACGGTGACGACGTCGGTGCCTTTGGCCACCAGCGCCCCGCCGGTCGCAACCAGGTCAGGAGGAAAGGTGACCACCACGTTGCCCGTCGCGGTCAGCGTGTCATCCTTCGCCTGATAGGCGACGCGGTTTGCCTTCAACGTTCGGCCGGCTGATTGGAGATTCACACCCATGGATGCCTGGATCGCGGCCAATGCCCCCTCTCTCGTCAGCTGCGCCGCCGCTTCTCCTGCCGTCAGGTCGCCTTGAGGGGTTGTGATGCGCACGTTGCCGTTTAGCCGGATCTGGCGAGAAGTTCGATCATAGTGGGCGAGGTCGGCGCGAATTGTGAGGCGACCGTCGGTGATGACGACGTGCCCGCGTGCCTCCAGAGTCTGGCCGCCATCACGGGCCGTCACTACATCTGCATTTACTTGGATCGTCCGAGAGGTGGAAACTCCTAAGACAGGGACTGAAACTACGGCTAACAGGAATCCGCAGAAAATGGAAATTTGGAATTTCCTCCCCCTCGCCCCTTGGGGGAGAGGGTGGGGGTGAGGGGGGCGGGATCCTTCAGCTGAGATCAAGAGCCACCACGATACGTTCAAGAACGGCGCCTATATTCGTCAGGACTTCGTTATCCCAGAAGCGCAGGACACGAAATCCGAGCCTTTCTAACTCTCTTGTACGCCTTTCGTCCGTGTCGATGTTCTCCATATGCTGGCTACCGTCTAATTCGATGATAATGGCGTGCTCAAGACAACAGAAGTCGACGACATAACTGCTTACCGGATACTGACGACGGAACTTAACACCGAGCTGCCGGGCCCGTAGGTGGTACCAAAGTACCCTTTCGGCATCGGTCTGATTCCGTCTGAGGTCCCTTGCGTATGATCTGAAAGACGAAGAGGGCGATGGCGTGACATTGCCTCCGCCCTCCTACACTAACAGTCCCCCTCACCCGCACCCTCTCCCCCAAGGGGAGAGGGAGTTAGGAAAGACGGCTCTCCCAAGGGGAGAGGGAAATCAGGATTAACTCACTTCCAGATCCTCAGTCCTTGTCTATTTGTGCTCGCTGCAGTTTCCCACTGTAATCGATATAAACTGACTTCCACTCCGAGAACACGTCGAGGACCTGCAATCCACCCTCACGGTGGCCGTTGCCGGTGTTCTTCGTGCCACCGAACGGCAGATGCACCTCGGCGCCGATGGTGCCGTGGTTGATATAGACGATTCCGGTGAAGATGTCATCGATCGCCCGCATCGCCTTGTTCACGTCTCGTGTAAAGATCGACGCGGACAGTCCATATTCGACGTTGTTGACGATTTGCACAGCGTCCTCAAATGTCTTCGCCTCGATGAGGTCAGTGACAGGTCCGAAGATTTCTTCCTTGGCGATCCGCATGTCGGGGTCCACGTTGTCGAAGATGGTCGGAGCATAGAACGACCCGCGCCCCAAGGGCCCTTCATCGGCCCTGCGGCCGCCGACCAGCAGCCGGGCGCCTTCCTTCTTCCCGACCTCCACGTAGTCGTGCACCCGCTGCAGTTGGGCGTCGCTCACAACCGGTCCTACGTCCGTCTTCGGATCCA
>VBAP01000057.1 GCA_005882335.1 Candidatus Segetimicrobium genomatis | reverse complement strand
TGTAGCCGAGGAATAGCTCGTCGGCGCCCTCGCCGGTCAGCACGACCTTCACGTGGTCGCGCGCCAGGCGGGAAACGAAGTAGAGCAGCACGCTCGATGGGAACGCGATCGGCTCGTCCTCGTGCCAGACGAGCCGCGGCAGGACGCCGAAGAAGTCCGTCCCAGGGACGACGACCTCCCGGTGCTCCGCACCCACCGCGCGGGCCACGAGCCGCGCGTAGTCGAGCTCGTTGGCGTCCGCCTCCGGAACACCCACCGAAAACGTGCGGATCGGCTCTTTGACCATGGGGGCCATCAGGGCGGCCAGCCCGCTCGAGTCGAGGCCGCCCGAGAGGAAGAGCCCGAGCGGCACATCGCTCATCAGGTGGCTTCGCACGGCGCTCTCGAGCCTCGCGCGCACCTCCCTTGCCCGCGCCGCCGGCGGCGCGCCCTCGTCGAGGTCGGCGGGCAGCCGCCAGTAGCGGCGCTCTTGCGAGCCGTCGCTCGTCGACCACGACAGCGTCCGTCCCGGCAGGAGCTTGAACACGCCGCGGAAGAACGTCTCGGCGCCCGGCACGAAGCCGTGGGCGAGAAACTCGGGCAGGACCGCCGTGTTGAAGGCGGGCGCGATCCCGCCGGCGGCGAGAATCGCCTTGATCTCGGAGGCGAAGATCAGCTCCCGGTCCGTCGAGGCGTAGTAGAGCGGCTTGATCCCGAGCCGGTCACGAGCGAGGAGCAGCCGCTGCCGCGTCCGGTCCCACACCGCGAACGCGAACATCCCCTGGAGCCGCTCCACGCAGCGCTCGCCCTCTTCCTCGTACAGGTGGACGATCGTCTCGGTGTCGCTCCGGGTCCGGTAGCGGTGACCGCGACTCTCGAGCCACGGTCGGAGCGCCGCGTGGTTGTAAATCTCGCCGTTCAACACGACCCATACGCTCTCGTCCTCGTTCGGCATCGGCTGTGCGCCGCCCTCGACGTCGATGATGGCGAGGCGGCGGTGCCCGAGCCCGACCGGCCCTTCCATCCACAGCCCTTCGCCGTCCGGCCCGCGGTGGTGCAACACGTCCCGCATGCTCTTGAGCCGCGTCCCGTCGACGGGTTCCCGCGCATTCAGGCCGACGATGCCGACGATCCCGCACATGGCCGCGTCGCCTAGGGAGTGCGCTCGGCCGCCGCCGGCCGGGGACTGAGCTCGCACCGCACCATGGCCGTCACGAATTCGCGGGTCAACGCGTTCGACAGGCGGCGGAGCCGCTTGATCGGTGCCGCCTCGAAGCGTTCGACGGCGAAGTCACAGCGATCGACCAGCGTGCGGAAGCGGCGGACGGTCATCTGGTTCAGGCCGCCCGCGACCTCGCAGAACCGCGTCGCGCCGTCGGACTTGAAGTCGGAGCGCCAGCGGATGAGGGCCTTCTCCGTGAAGAGGAGATGGGCCCAGGGAAACACCGAGAAGAGATGCCCGCCGAGCGGATGAAACCACGGGGGCCCGAACGTGATGAAGACGCGACCGTCAGGCCGGACGAGCTGGCGCATCGTGCGCAGCACCTGTTCGGGGTCGGCGTAGTGCTCGAAGCCGTCGATGGACACGATGACGTCCACCCGCTCGTCGGTGGCGGTCGTGAAGACGCAGCGGTCGGCCACGCCGGCCGTGTCCGCCCCTCTCCGCGCCGGCTCCAGGACGTCCTCGCGGATATCGAGGCCGATGACGCGGCGGGCCCCACGCCGTGCGAATTCGATTGTGTCGATACCGACGCCGCACCCGAAATCGAGCACCACCTTCCCGGCCAGCGCCTCCCAGATGCCCGGCCCCAGCAGGGTCTCGATCTTGCTGCGATGCCGATAGGCGCTGCCGTCGCAGGCGGGCTGGCGAACGGCGTGGCGGCCCGCGTAACGGAGCACGTGGTAGCCGAAGTCGCCACCGATGAACCCGGTGTTGATCATTTGATCCCTCCGTCCACGCCTTTGCGTATACTCGGGAGCCGATGCGCGCCAACATCGGAAAGTCGCTCGCCCTCTTGACGTTCGGGCTCGTGCTCTCCCTGGTGCTGGCCGAAGTCGCCCTGCGAGTGGTCGGCGTCCGCTTCGACGCGTCGCTCTACGGCGACGATCCGATCACGGGCTGGCGGCTCCGCCCGAACGCCAGCGGATGGTGGGTCAGCGAAGGCCACGCCTACGTGCGCATCAACAGCGTCGGCATGCACGATCGCGAGTACCCCCTGGACAAGCCCGCCGATACTGTGCGGATCGCGGTCCTGGGCGACTCGGTGACCGCGGCCGTTCAGGTCGACGTCCGGCGAAACTTCACTCGCGTGCTGGAGCAAAGGCTCGCCGCCTGCGAGGCGCACCGCGGCAAGCGCGTCGAAGTCATGAATTTCGGCGTGCCGGGCTTCGGAACGGCGCAGGAGCTGCTCACGTTCCGTCACCGGGCCCTTCCCTACCACCCCGACGCCGTGATCCTCGCGTTCTTCACCTACAACGATGTTCAGAACAACCACCGCGCGCTGAATCCCGTCGACGCCTCCAAGAGTCCCTACTTCGTGCTGCGGGGTGATCAGCTCGTGCTGGACGACTCGTTTCGAGAGACCCTGCGCCGCCAGCTCTACGGCCGGCTGCGGGACGCCTTCGGCGACCTGGTGAACCGGAGCCGGGTCGCCCAGCTCGTCGCGGAGGTCTTCGTGCGGCGCATGGTGTTTCGCCGAGCCAAGCGCCAGGAGGCAGCCACGCTGACGACGCGCTTCGGCGAGCACCCCGACGACCTCATCTATGGACCACCGGACGTCCCCGAGATGCAGGAGGCCTGGCGCGTCACCGAGGCGCTGATTCTCGCCCTGTTCAGTGAAGCCAGGAGTCGCGGCGTGAAGTTCTGGCTCGTCACCCTGTCGCAGACGCCCCAGCATCTGCCGCCGAAGCCGCGGGAGGACGTCGTCAAGCGCCGGGGGATCAAAGACCTCTTCTATCCCGACCGACGGCTCGAGGAGTTCGCTCGGCGTCATGCGATTCCGGCCCTCATCCTGGCGCCGCGGTTCGCCGAGTACGCCGCGCGCCACGACGAGCCTCTCAGCTTCGGAGACGGGCACTACAACGAGCACGGCCATCGCCTCGTGGGGGACGCTATCGCCGAACGCTTGTGCTCGGGCCTGTGATCGGGCCGTCGAGGGAGGGGCGTGTCGGCTAGAACAGCGTGTAGATGAAGGGCGCCAGCGCCGACCCTTGCAGGAACACCACCATGACGGTCAGAAGCAGCAGCACGACGATGATCGGCGTCAGCCACCAGGTTTTGCCTTGCCAGACGAACCGTATCAGCTGCCCGGCCGTCCCCGCGTTGATCGCCAGCGAGTTCATCCATCCGCTCATGATTGACCTCCCGAGACCGCCCTGACGCCGCTCACGACGTCCGCATGCGGCCTCACGACTTCTCCACGACGAAGTGCTCGAGGACGAGCATGTCCATCCCGCTTCGCGTGAACGTGCTGAACGCCTCGGCCGGAGTATTGACGATCGGCTCGCCCTTCAAGTTGAAGGAGGTGTTCAGGAGGACCGGCACCCCGGTGGCCTTCCCGAACGTCTCGATCAGTCGGTGATAGCGCGGGTTGGTGTCCCTGAACACCGTCTGCAGCCGCGCCGTCCCGTCCACGTGCGTCGGGGCGGGCACCACGTCGCGCTTGGCGTCGTCGACATCCACGACGAGCAGCATGAACCGCGCGGGATAGTGCCGCTCCGCATCCTTCAGGTCGTAGAACTCGTGGGCGCGCTCCACGAGGACCGACGGTGCGAAGGGCCGATACGGCTCCCGGAACTTGATCTTGGTGTTGACGATGTCCTTCATGTCGGCGCGGCGGGGATCCGCAAGGATGCTTCGGTTGCCGAGGGCTCGCGGCCCCCACTCGAACCGCCCCTGGGACCAGCCGATCACCTTGCCCGCTTGCAGCGCGTCGACGACACGGGCCATCAGGCGGTCGTCGTCCTCCACGGCCTCGTAGGCGATGCGGTTCTCGGTCAGGAAGCGGCTGATCTCCGCGTCCGAATGCTCCTGGCCCAGGTACGCGTGCTCCAGGACGTATTTCCGGGGCTGACCCAGGACCGCATGGTAGGCGTAGAGGGCGGCGCCCATGGCGCCTCCGCCGTCGCCGGCCGCGGGCTGCACGTAGAGCTCCTCGAACGGCGTCTCGCGCAGGATCCGCCCGTTCGCGACGCTGTTGAGCGCCACCCCTCCGGCCATACACAGCCGGGGCAGCTCCGTTTTGCCGTAGACGGCGCGCGCCATCGCGAGCAGCGTCTCCTCGGTGACCACCTGAATGCTCGCGGCGATATCGGCGTAGTGCTGGTTCTGTCGGCAGAGGTCGTCGTAATTCGCGGGCTTGTCGCCGAAGTACGAGGGATAGCCGGACGCTTCGGTGAAGAAGTGGCTTCCGGGAGCGCGGGGCGGGCCAAAGAGGCGCTCGAACTTGGCGTTGAAGGCCGTGTCGGGCGAACGGTGGAACGAGAAATATTCCATGTCGAGGGCGAACCCCCCGTCGTCGTGGAGGCGGACGAGCTTTCGCACGTCGTCCACGTACTTCGGCGTGCCATAGGGGGCCATGCCCATGACCTTGTATTCGCCCTCGTTCACCTCGAAGCCCAGAAACGCGGTGAAAACGCTGTAGAGCAGACCGAGGGAGTGCGGGAACCGGATCTCGCCGAGGAACTCGATGCTCTTGTCCCTGCCGACTCCGAACGTCGCCGTCGCCCACTCGCCGACGCCGTCCACGGTCAGGATGGCCGCGTCGCGGTACGGCGACGGATAGAACGCGCTCGCGGCGTGGGACATGTGGTGACTGCTGAAGAGGATCTTCTCGGCGGGAATCCCCGTCCGCCTGGCGATCAAGCCCTTGACCCAGAGCTTTTCGCCGAGCCAGCGCACCATCGACTCACGAAACAGCCGGAAGGACCGCGGAAAGGTCTGGAGCGTCGACATCAAGAGCCGGTCGAGCTTCAGGAACGGCTTCTCGTAGAAGACGACCCAGTCCAGGTCTTCGGCGCGCACCTTGCCCGTGCGCAAGCAGAACTCGATGGCGCGCAGCGGAAACCCGGCATCGTGCTTGACCCGGGAGAAGCGCTCCTCCTCGGCGGCGGCCGTGACGATGCCGTCCTGCACGAGGGCCGCGGCGGCGTCGTGAAAGAAGCAGGAGATTCCCAGGATGTTCATGGCGTTCCTCTCAGAATTGCTGTCGCGCGGCGGTCACGGCTGGGGTGGATTCACCATCTGGAGGTAGCGGATGCCAGCCCGGCGCGCGGCGCAGCTCCAGGGGATCCCTGAAGAGTCGGATCGGCAGCGCAAACGGAGCCATCACGACGAAGTACATCAACGCCAGGATGACGCGTGATTGGACATCGGCGATCTTCCGCGCGACCGTTCGCCATGCCTCCAGGGTTGCCCGAAGTGCCTTAGACATGACCGCCTCCTCCTGGCCGCTCGACCGCGGCGTCGCGCTCGCCGATGACGACCATCTCCTCCTCGTTCCCGAAGACGAGGCTGATGGGTTCGGAGCCTTCGCCCAGCCGGGGAGACACCGCCGGCGGCGAGGCCAGAGGATGCTCCGTGGGCAGGATCAGCGTGACGATCCGAAGCGGCAGTCGCGTGACCGCCGAGCAGACGAGGACGGGCGCAGACTGTCGCCGGCCATAGTCGGGGGCGATCCAACCCTGGATGGGAGCCAGGTCACCGTCCAGGACTTCGGTCTTCAGCGGCGCGGTCGCGAACGCCTGGAGCCGCAGCCCGCGGCCGTCGGTTCCTCGTGCCCGGGCCCAGCCCGTCGCCTCCAGCACCACCTCGATCGGCGCGAACTGGAAGCGCGCCTCCACACGGTGCTCGGCGGCGCCGTCGAGGTCATCGACGATCACCCAGAAGCGGGGTTTGACGAAGACCACTCGGCGCCGGTGCGTCACGGGATCGGCGAGGCGGCCGTACGCGTCATGCTCGGCATCCGCGAAGTCGACGGCATCCGTGGAGAGCCACGTGCGCAACCGCGCGCGCGGCCGCGAGCGCCAGACGAAGGGGCCGGCCGGCGCGGCTTGCCCGGCGCCGTCCACCACGATCGTGCTGTGCGCCGCGGTGCCCCTGAAGAAGTTTCGCCAGGCCGGCTCCATGTAGCCGTACGTGCCGGGATCCGTCAGATACGGGGCGCCGAACACCGACGCCTGGATGCTGAGGAGATCGGCATGCCCGTGTCCGGCGCTCACCGGGCAGCCGAGCGGCCCCACGTCGAACACGAGGTGGTGCGCGTCCTCCGCCCACCCGCTCCGCATCACGGCGTACCCGCCATCGGCGAACAGCCGTGAGGGCGCGGCCGCCGGGGGCGTCGCCGTCAGCGCGTCAAGGGTCGGTGCCGCCGCCGGCCCCAGGAGCCACAGTGTCTCGGGCGCCAGCCCTCCCGCCGCCCATGCGTAATCCGGGCGACCGAACCACGCGGCGGCCGTCGAAAAAACACCCCGGAAGTCATCGTGCGCTCTGCGGGCGAAGGGCAGGAGCCCGCCGCCGTCGGCGTCGCCGATCGACGGAACCGACCCGTCGGGGCGGCGGACGGCGAGGAGGAAGTCGAGCATGCGCTGGACGCGCTCGCCGACCCCCGCGGGGACGGCCAGCTCGTTTCGCGCCGCGAGGATCAGGTAGTGGAGGTAGATCTCGATCGTGTAGCGCTGGTAGCACGTCGACTGCTCGACGTAGACGCCGTCGGGAAGGATCTGCCGCTCGCTCTGCTGAACCAGGATCTCCGCGGCGCGCCGACGCCAGCGTGCCGCTTGCCTGCCCTCGGCCAACAACACGCCCGCATAGAAGAGACCGAGCGCTTCGCCGGTGAGATGCGTATTGGGCGAGAAGTAGGAGGACAGGTAGCGCTCGACGTGCGCCGCGTGCGCCCAGATCGCGCCGAGCATCACCGCGCCGATCTCCGGGGACAGCGCCCGAGAGCCCCGCAACAGAAACAGCGTCCAGCACCATGCGATGAGCCTCAGCGCCACCTCGAGGCTGCTCGCCCAATTGATCCCCACTCCGGGGGGATTCGCACGGAGCCACTGGTGGACGTACCGAGCGAAGGCGTCGCCGTAGCGCTCGTCGCCCGTCAGCCGGTAGGCCTGGCCGAGGGTCACCAGCCCACCCACCTCGGCAGCGTCGAGCACGTTCAGCCGGCTCCAATGCGAGAACGGCGCCCGCCGGCCCGAGATCGGATCCAGGTGCCAGTCCACCGGGTCGCCGAACGACAGGCGCGAGTACCCGAGGAGATCGAACCGGCCGCGGCAGGCAGCGTTCGCCGTCTCCACGATCCCGTCCCGGACCGTGGCCATCCGGTCGATCGGCGTGGGGGGTCGTTCGCTCACCGCGCCCGCGAAGAATCGGCGTGGACCGAGAGCGTGAACGCGTTCGACGTCGAATGCCGGGGGTCGGCCGCGGGTCGGCGAGATCACGCCCGAGCGCTCGAGCCACTTCGAAGCCTCCTGGCGCCCTCGGACGCAGAGCTCGTCGACGGCTATCAGACGCACGCGCCGGGGTCTCATGCCGCGACTCCCGCGTACGCCGCGCTCCAGCGCTCGCGCACGCGCGACCAACCGTAGGCTTCGACCTCTCGGCGCGCGCGCCGGGCCATGCGCCGCGCGCGATCCGAATCGTCCAGGAGCGCCGTCACGGCCTTGGCCATGGCCGACGGGTCGCCGGCGGGAACGATCAGCCCCGTGTCACCGTCCCGGACCAGCGCCGCGATACCGCCCGTCGCCGTCGAAACGACGGGAAGGCCGGCCGCGAACGCCTCGAGCACCGA
>VBAP01000028.1 GCA_005882335.1 Candidatus Segetimicrobium genomatis | reverse complement strand
GCTGGATGTCATCAATCAGGACTACGTGCGCACCGCACGTGCCAAGGGATTGAGCGAACCCAGGGTGATCCTCAGGCACGCCGTCCGCAACGCCCTGTTGCCTGTGGTCTCGATGGTGGGACTGGACATCGGCACGTTCATGGGTGGCGTCGTGGTAGTCGAGTCGGTGTTCAGCTGGCCCGGCATCGGGCAGCTGGCTTGGCAGGCCATCCAGATTGTGGACATTCCGGTGATCATGGGCGTGGTGGTGGTGTCGGCATTGGCTATTGTCACCGGCAACCTGCTGGCGGATCTGGCGTACCCGTGGCTGGATCCGAAGATTCGTTATGGATAAGACGGGGGCGCGCGGTAGCCCTCAACTACATAGGCGAGGGGGGTAGTCGAGATGGGAAAACGCACTGGAGGTGAGCATATGAGGCAAAGGTGGATGGGGCTGGCGGTGTTAGTGGGCTTGGCGCTCCTGATATCGCCGGTCGCGCCGACCTGGGGACAGAATCGCGGGAACGCGATGACCGTGACCTTCAAAGACGATATCAGTACCCTGGACCCGGCGATCGGGTACGACTGGCAGAACTGGTCGATCATCAAGTCGATCTTCGACGGGTTGATGGACTATGAGCCGGGCACGACGACGCTGGTGCCCCACCTGGCGGAGTCGTTCACGGTCTCCGGCGACGGCAAGACGTACACGTTCAAGCTGCGGCGTGGCGTGAAGTTCCACAACGGCCGCGAGGTCACCGCCACCGACGTGAGGTACTCGTTGGAGCGCACGCTCAATCCCAAGACCCAGAGCCCCGGGGCTGGGTTCTTTGGCGACATCGCGGGGGTGAAAGAGTTCACCGACGGCAAAGCCAAGGAAGTCAGTGGGGTCAAGATCCCCGATAAATACACCGTGGTCTTCACGCTCAGCAAGGCTAACGCCGCCTTCCTGCATATCATGGCCTTGAACTTTGCGTACGTGGTCCCCAAGGAAGAAATCGAGAAAGCCGGGGCTGATTTTGGCCATAAACCGGTGGGCAGCGGAGCCTACAAGGTGAAAGAGTGGGTGCTGGGGCAGCGGCTGGTGCTGGTGCGCAACCCCGACTACTTCATCAAGGGCAGGCCGTACCTGGATGAGATTGTCTTCCAGGTCGGCGTGGAGCCCAACGTCGCGTTCTTGAAGCTGCAACGCGGCGAGGTGGACATCCTCGGCGACGGCGTCCCGCCTGCGGAGTTCACCAAAGTGATGAATGACACCAAGTTGCGCACCCTGGTCGCCGTCGGCGATCAACTGCAAACCGGCTACGTCACCATTAACACACAGGTGAAACCCTTCACCGATGTGCGCGTGCGCCGGGCGCTGAACATGGCCGTGGACAAGCAGCGTATCATCCGCATCATCAACAACCGGGCCGTCCCGGCGGTGCAGGTCCTGCCGCCGCTGATGCCGGGCTACGACAAGGAGTACAAGGGGTACGTGTTTGACGTGGTGCAGGCCAAGAAACTGCTGGCCGAGGCCGGCTATCCCAACGGATTCTCCACGGTCCTGTACGCTAACAACACCGACCCGAATCCGCGCATTGCCCAGGCCATCCAGCAGGACCTGGCCGCGATCGGCGTCAAGGCTGAGTTAAAGACCCTGGCCCAGAGTACGGTGATCGAGGCCGGCGGGACCAAGGGGCAGGCGCCGCTGGTATGGTCCGGAGGGATGGCGTGGATCGCCGACTATCCCGATCCCAACGATTTCTACTGGCCCATCCTCTCCTGCAGTTCGCTGTCGCAGGGGACGTGGAACTGGGCCTGGTACTGCAACCCGCGCGTAGAGAAGATGGTGGAAGAGGCCGACGCAATGGTGCAGTCGAATCAGGCCGCCGCACGCGATGCGAAGTACCGTGAGATTTATCGCCTCGTGATGCAGGATGCGCCGTGGATCCCCATCTTCCACGAGAAGCGATATACGATGCATACTGCGCGCATGGGAGGGCCGCCCGGATTGTTCAACGACCCCATTCACATCCCGGTACACTACACCGAGGTGCGGTTGGTGCAATGAGCTATCCGACGATCCACAAAGCCCGGCATCACTTCGGCTGGAACAACGCGTTCGAGCCGGTGTTGCGGGTCGCCCCGGGGGACACAGTAGTGTTCGAGGTGGTGGATGCCAGCGGCGGGCAGCTGAGCAAGACTTCCACCACCAAGGACGTCGCCGCCCTCGATTTCGCCCGCGTGAACCCGGTGACCGGGCCGGTCTACGTCGAGGGGGCGCAGCCCGGTGATGCCCTGGTGGTGGACATCGTCGACTTCGAGGGGAGCGGGTGGGGGTGGACGGCCATCATCCCGGGGTTCGGGCTGCTGGCCGAGGACTTTCCCACTCCATTCCTACACATCAGCAGCTATGGCGCCGGGGGTGTCGAGTTCGCCCCCGGCATCCGGCTGCCGGTGCGGCCGTTTCCCGGAACGATCGGCGTCGCGCCGGCTGAGCCGGGACTCCACTCAGTTGTGCCGCCTCGGGAGGTCGGCGGGAACATGGATATCCGCGATCTCACCCGCGGGTCCACCCTGCGGCTGCCGGTGCAGGTGCCCGGCGCTCTATTTTCGGTGGGGGACACGCATGCCGCGCAAGGCGACGGGGAGGTGTGCGGGACGGCGGTGGAATCACCGATGGCGGTCACCTTGAAATTCACGCTGCAGAAGCGCGCCAACTTGCGACGGCCGCAGTTTGCCATTCCGTCCGCGCCGACGCGGCATGTGGACGAGCGCGGCTATTACGCCACCACCGGCATCGGCCCGGACCTGATGCAGGCGGCCCGGGATGCGGTACGGGATGCAATCGACTACGTGGGAAAGGAATACCGGCTGGCGCCGGACCTAGCCTACGCCCTGTGCAGCGTGGCCGCAGACTTGCGAATCAGCGAGGTCGTCGACGTCCCCAACTGGGTGGTGTCGGCATACCTCCCGAAGGCGATCTTCTCGTAGGAAAGCTCCGGGGCCCTGTTCGTCTCGCGGGGCGAAACAAAAGTCTTCAAAGGGGTCAGACCCCTTTGAAATCGCTGCGGAGGAGACCCATGAAATCTCGCACGGGCGCGGGATTGTTCATCGCGGTACTGGTGGTCGGACTCGCACAGGGCGCGGCGACAGCGCCGATGGCGCCGCCGATCCTGGTGTCAGGAGGATTCCAGACGCCGGAATCGATTTTCTATGAGGCGCGCAGCGACGTCTACCTGGTAAGCAATATCAACGGGGACCCCACGGCCGCCGACGGCAATGGTTTCATCTCCCGGGTGGCACCCGATGGCCGCATCCTGGAGCTAAAGTGGATCGATGGGACCCGGCCGGGGGTCCGCCTCAACGGACCCAAGGGGATGGCCGTCGCCGGCGACACGCTTTACGTGTCTGATATCACCGCGGTACGCATGTTTGACCTCCGCACGGGGGCGCCGAAGGGCGCGGTCGTGATCCTGGGCTCGACCTTCTTGAACGACCTGGCGGCCGGCCGCGACGGCTCAGTCTACGTCACCGATACCGGCGTGCGGCCCGACTTCTCACCCTCCGGCACCGACGCGGTGTACAAGATCGATCCGTCCGGGAAGCTCTCGGTGCTCGCCAAGAGCCCCGACCTCCACAATCCCAACGGCATCACCGTGCTGCCCGATGGCACCCTCGTCCTGGTCACGTTCACTCCCGCCGGAGAAGTGTACACGCTCGGTCCGGGCGGGAAGGTGCAGAACGTGCGGAAACTCCCCTCAGGGAACCTCGACGGCGTGGAGGCGCTGCCGAACGGCGCGCTGCTGATCTCCTCGTGGGGTGCGTCTGCGGTGTTCCAGCTCGACCGCGACGGCACGGTGAAGACCGTGGTCAGTAACGTTCCGTCGCCGGCGGACATCGGCTACGACAGCAAACGCGACCGGGTGCTGATCCCCATCTTTATGGAGAACCGGTTAGTCATCCAGCCGCTGCGGTAGGCGCGGGCACTCGTACTCGCCGCGAAGAGATGCCTGGCTGCCTCGACCAAAAAGCCGTCCTAAGTTATCTGGGTGGTCGTAAGATCCTGGACGAGCGGGCGGGTGACTTCGGAGTTACCCTTCACGGACCAGGGGCCGGCACGGTCCCAGGCCGGTGGTGATTGGGAGGGCGATGCTGTAGTTTTCCGGCGGGTTGGACGCGATGAAGATTCCTACCACATAGCCTTTCGCATCGAGCACGGGGGAACCGCTGGCCCCCTGGTGCAGAGCCGGCTTGAAGACGACCATCGGCGTGTTGATGCGCCGGCCCGAGAGGATGGCGGTCTTGATCACGTTGGTCACCCGGCCGGCGGCGACCGTCCATGTCCGGCCGGGATATCCTCCGATCCGCACCAACTCCCCAACCGCGAGCGTGCGGAAGGCGATCCGGTAACGCGGCGTTCCCTTCGGGAGCCGCGCCGCGATCACGGCGGTGTCGCGATCCGGCGCCCGGCACTGCACATGACCGGTGACTTTCCCAATAGGAAATATGATATCTACCGCGCCCGCCACCGCGTGCTTTGCCGTGAGGACGGTCTCAGGACCGACCACCACCCCCGTCCCGTAGCGGATGATGTCCTTCTCGCGGGTCACGAGCTGGGGAATCGCGCGCCGGTCGGGCATCGTGAGGATGGGCGCCGCGGCAGAGACGGGATCTATAACGAAGGGCGCGCTCAGTGCGCTGAGCACCAACGCAACCCACAGGAAGGGCTGAAAATCTTTCACGCCACTAGCATACCCCACCGGAGCATCCGGCAGGCACAGTCGCGGCAGTCGCCATCGGGCCACCGTGCAAGTTTCCGCGTGTAGGATTTTCTGCTACACTGTTCGCCCGGATGTCCTCTCCACACGCGCTCACCGTTTCACGCCGGGCAATCTGCCGCTTCCTGCTCGAGGCCCAAGATCTCCTCGCCGACCACCACTACAGTCCGCGGCGCACGGCCACGCCGGAGCAGGTGCGTCAGGAGATTTGCCGGCTCGAGGCCGTGCAGCTCGATCCCGTCGCCGCGGTCGAACGCAACCAGCATTTGGTGCTGGCCGCCCGCGTTCCGGGATATACTCCTGCGATGCTGGAGCAACTGCTGGCCCAGCGCCGGATCTTCGAATACTGGGGTCATGCGGCGTGCGTGTTTCCGATCGAGGAATTACCCCATCTTTGAACACAAACGGCGCCAGATCCGCCGGCGGCTGCGCACCGACTTCGAGAGAATCCGGCCGGCGGCGCGCGCCGTGCTGGCGAGGCTGGAGCGAGAGGGACCGCTCCCCGCCCGCGCGTTTGCCTCTGAGCAGCGCGTACACGGATGGTGGGACATCAAGGGGCCCAGAACCAAGGTCACCTCTCATGCCCTGAACCTCCTCGCGTACGTGGGGCAGGTCATGGTCATCCGCCGCGAGGGGCTGGAGCGGCACTTCGACCTCCCTGAGCGCGCGGTTCCTGCCCTATGGCTCCGGCGGGCGAGGGAGATGGACGCGGACGAGGCGGATCAGGCCTTATCACTGAAGTACATGCGTGCGCACCGCATCTTCGACCTCGGTGATGGGACATTTGGCTGGCGCAAGATCCCCGCGCCGCAGCGGCGCACGATCGTGGAGAGGCTCATTCGCGCTGGTACCGTGATCCCGCTGCAGATCGACGGCGTGCGCGGCTCGTATTACATGCTCGCCGAAGACGAAGGCCGGCTGCGGCGCCACGAGCGCCGCGCCTTGCAGGCGCAGCAGACCATGGACGCACCCGTGCGATTCCTGGCGCCGCTGGACAATCTGTTGTGGCGGCGTGAGCGCGTCCGGGATCTCTTCGACTTTGACTACACCTGGGAAGTCTACGTCCCGCCGGCCAGGCGGACCTACGGCTACTACACGATGCCGATCCTCGCCGGGGACCGGTTCATTGGCCGCTTCGACCCCAGACTGGATCGAGAGAGCGGCCGTCTCGACATCAACCTGCTGTACCTCGAACGCGGCGTCCGGGCCACCTCCCGGCTGCGGACGATGCTAGAAGATGCGTTGCACGCGTTTGCACGCTTCCACGGCGCTTCGGAACTGCGCATCGTCCGGTCACGACCTGTTCGTCTCCTGTCTTGACTCGCGGCCCGCAGGACCGCAATAATCTCGTCATGGTCGCACCCCCATTATTTTGGCCGCTAGGGCTGCGGTTTCTTCCAAGCTCATTATGGGTTTTTGAATCCAGACCATAATTCCAAGCTTATTGTTGCTGGGAAATCGCTGGATGACGTCAAGACGTAGACCCTCTGGATCGTCCGGTCCTGGTAGTTGTGCGATTGCGGGGCGACCCGCCACTGTCAACAACCTGAGTCGATCTAATGGGGCGAAGTAATTGACTTTCGCTGACCCAACGAAATAGCGTTTGCCCATGCTCGGTCGCCCATACACCGAAATGCCGGGGATCAAGCCGTTAGCGCACTCGTTCACCTCAAGATCACCGAAGACAGGGGAATAGACTTCCGAGGCCTTGTAGTTCTGGGCTGGCCTAATAGGCCTTGGACACGGTGGAAAATCTGCAACCTCGTTACCCCTCCCTGTTACGAAGAAATCTCCCAACGCCCCTCTGTAGGCTGGCTTTGCCGGATCTGCGGTTGCAGTCGGATTAGGCTCGCTCGATGCGCGAGGTTGCTGAGGCGCAGTTACTGGTGAGGTCGTGATGGGAGGGCGAACCCGAGAGGGTCCGACAGAACGGACCACTGCGACCGCTGTAAGCCCCACCGCAACAGCCAGTAGCACTGCTAACCGGGGAAGAAGCTTGGATTTGATCTTCGCCCACCCCTACCTTCACCAGGCGCGCAAGGCCTGCTCCAGATCCTCGACCAGCGCCTGTGGCTCTTCAAGGCCGATATACAGACGGACGAGACCGATCGGGTACCCGCGCTCCTCCGGCTTGACGTCGGTGACCGCAATCGGCAGCGCGAGGCTTTCGTACCCGCCCCAGCTCACGCCGATCGCAAACAGGCGCAGCGCGTTCGTGAACGCCCGCACGCCATCGAGGTTGGCATCCAGCTCCACACTGAGTAGCCCGCTGGTCCCGCTCATCTGGCGCCGGCCCAACTCATACTGCGGATAGCTCGGAAGACCTGGGTAGTGCACCTTCCGCACTCGTCGGTGCGCCTCCAGGAAGCGGGCGACCTCGATGGCGGCGGCCTGATGCGCGTTCATGCGGACGGGCAGCGTGCGCAGTCCCCGCACCAGCAGCCAGGCTTCGAACGGGCCAATGTTGCCGCCCAGGATGGCGTGTTCGTGGTGGACGACCTCATCGACGATCTTCTGGCTGGCGATCAGCGCTCCGGCAACGACGTCGCTATGCCCGGAGAGGTACTTTGACGCTGAATGCACGACGACGTCGATCCCCAGCTCAATCGGGCGTTGAAAGATTGGCGTTGCCCAGGAGTTGTCAACAATGGTGACAATCCCCCGCTGCTTCGCCAGCGCCGCGCAGGCCGCCAGATCCTGTAGGTCAAACACCAGACTGGTAGGCGATTCCAGATACAGAATCCTGGTGTTCGGCCGGATCGCGGCTGCGATCTCTTTCAGGTCCCGGCCGTCCACAAATGAATGATCGATGCCGAAGCGGGGCGCGAACTCCCGCAGAAATCGATAGGTCACGCTGTATAGACTGCGCACAGCCACGACGTGATCTCCCTGGCGGAGAAACCGCAGCAAGGCGCTGCTGACCGCGGCCATCCCGGAGGCGAAGATCTTGCAGTCCTCGCCGCCCTCCAGCGCGGCAATTTTCTGTTCGGCCAGCCGGGCGGTTGGGTTCCATCCCCTGGTATAAATGTAGACGCCGGGGGCTCCGCGG
>VBAP01000030.1:2802-26921 GCA_005882335.1 Candidatus Segetimicrobium genomatis | reverse complement strand
TCCCTTCTTCAGGGACATCGCGCACAGGGTCTGGTTCACGGCGTCTTGGGCTAGTCATTGCGCATCGTACAATCCTCTTTGGAAATGTTTCACATTGCTTGAGAAGAATCCCTTTGGGAATCGTGAGCGGGACGACAACAATCAGTTTCAATCGATCATTGCCTTTTCTCTCAGCGCAGGAAGACCAAGGGCACCTCGGACGGCACGAACCCTGCACCAGGACTGGGAAATCTTACCTCAGGATGGGCCGACGAGGCAGGAAATTCAGACCTGGCGCGGAAATCCCGCATCCGTACTAATTCGACTCTGCCTCAGGAGGGCTCTCAATGGCCAAATCGATGACGAAGGCGAAGGTCGCCGACTACCTGGCAGGCAAGCTGGAGCTTCCCAAGAAGACCGTTACCATGTTCCTGGAAGAGATGGCCCAGCTCGCCTACCGGGAGGCGAAGAATACATTTACCCTCCCCGGGCTGGGTAAGCTCGTGCTGGTCAACCGCAAGGCGCGGATGGGACGCAACCCGCAGACCGGCGAACCGATCCGCATCCCGGCCAAACGGGTGGTGCGGTTCCGGGTCGCCAAGGCCGCGAAGGACGCCATCCTCGGGAACACCAAGTAGCCGTTCGGTCTCTTCCCATCGACATAGAACGAGCGGGGCGCTCGTCACGTCCCGCTCGTCACATTTCCCCGCCGTGCCGTGAGGCAGAAGTTCCCGAACCTGCATAGGCAGGTGGGTGCCCTCCTGACCGCTTCTGGTTTCCCCGACTAGACGGGGCATGCCTTCCACGGCCAGAGCCCGGGCTCCCGCGGTAGTCTGTGTTGGATCGGAACTACCGCCCTACACGCACACGGCAGGAACCTTACTCACTGCTTATCCTACGACCTCGGCAGGACAAATGCAATCTACGCGATCTACGCGATCCATCGAATCTACCCGACCCGCTCCAGCCCACTGCGGTGGGTCACAAGATGGGTGAGATTGCGAAGATTGAGGAGATTGCGTAGATTCTAGGGATAGAGTCTGGTCGGTCCGCGGTAAATATATGTGACTTCGCGGATGTTCGGCTGATTGAGCAGGACCATCAGCATCCGGCTGAGGCCGAACCCAAACCCGCCATGTGGAGGACATCCGTACTTGAAGAAGTCCAGGTAGAATTGGATGGGCTCGAGTGACAACCCCTTCTCTCTGGCCTGCGCCACCACTACCTCATAGCGGTGTTCGCGCTGGGCGCCGGTCGTCACCTCCACCCCCTTCCACAGCAAGTCAAACCCCTTCGTGATGGTCGGGGCATCCGGGTAGCGCATGTGGTAGAAGGCCCGCACCTCGGCCGGGTAGTCGGTCACAAACACAAACTGATGCCCGAGTTCCTGCGCCACGTGCTCTCCGAGGAGTCGCTCGCCTGCGGGGTCGAGATCTCCTTTTCGCTCGGGACTGTGCCCCCGGGCAGTCAGAATCCGCAGGACGTCCTGCATGGGTATTCTGGGAAATGGAACGTCCGGTACCACGACATCGACGTCAAAGGTCTCACGGATCCGCGGTCCCAGTTGCTCTTTCACCTTCGAGAGTGTGTATTGCAGCCAGCGTTCTTCAAACGCCATGACGTCTTCATGGGACTCGATCCACGACATTTCCATGTCCACACTCGTGAACTCCGTGGCGTGGCGGGGCGTAAACGATGGATCGGCCCGAAATGCCGGACCGATCTCAAAGACACGGTCGAACCCCGCAGCCATCGCCATCTGCTTGTAGAACTGCGGTGATTGGGCCAGGTAGGCCGGGCGATCGAAGTACTTCAGTTCAAATAATTCTGCACCCGACTCGCTTGCGCTGCTCATGAGCTTGGGCGAGTGCAGCTCCAGGAATCCTTCCCGCAACCAGTACTCCCGCATGGCGTGCTCGACGGCCGTCTGCGTCTGAAAGATCAATAGATTCTCCGGCCGTCGTAGATCCAAAAAGCGCCAGTTCAGTCGAACCTCCGGATTCGATTCCTTCGCCCCGGACACGTCCAACGGCAGCAGACGGTCGGCCACCCCCTCTACCACCACCTCGCGGATGAGGACCTCTACCCCGCCGGTCTTGACGACCGGATTCTCAACGACCTTCCCGATGACCGTCACCGCCGACTCCCGGGTGAGCGAGGCGATCGTTTCGTTGAGGGCGGCTGTGTCAGAAGACCGTTCCGCCGTGGCCTGGCCCAGACCGGTGTGATCGCGAATGATGAGAAACTGCACTCGCTTCTGGTCGCGAATGGTCCGGACCCAGCCCTGGATCTTCACGTCCTGCCCAACCTGCCGGCGAAGATCCCTGATCAAGGTGCGGCCCATCCTCGTATGGACTCCGCGCGATGCCGGCTTGGTCATCTCGTCACGCCGTTTGTCGAGGCAGCGGCGAGATGATCGACCACCTGCTCCAGCGGGACGTCCTGCTGCATCCCAGTCCGCATGTCGCGCACGCCGGCCCGCTGGCCGGCCAGCTCTTGCTCGCCGAGAATCACCGCGAACCGCGCGCCCAGCCTGTCGGCCTGCTTCATCTGCGCGCGCAGACCACGGTCGGTGGTTTCCCCGACGGCCCGCAGGCCGGCGGTGCGGATGCGGTCCAGCAGCCGAAATGCCTCGTGCGCCGCCTGTTCGCCCACTGCGGCGACGAACACGTCCAGCCCGTCAGCCCGCGCGGTGGCCGGGACTTGCAGCCCTTCCGCGTCAAGCACAAGGAGGAGGCGCTCGATGCCCAGTCCGAACCCCACGCCGGGAATGTGTGGTCCGTCCAACTGCTCGGCCAGACCATCGTAGCGTCCGCCGCCCAGGACCTGATGCTGCGCTCCGCCCAACCGTCCAGAGTGGATCTCGACAGCGGTGCGGGTGTAATAGTCCAGGCCGCGCACGATGAACGGGTCTTCCACGTACGGCACACGCAGGAGGCCGAAGAGCCGCTTGACTTCATCGAAGTGCGCGCGGCAGGCGTCGTCGAGGTATTCCGTGATGCGCGGCGCACCCGCCGCGATCGCGTGGCAGCCGGGCTCTTTGCACTCCAGAATTCGCATGGGGTTCACTTCCAGCCGTCGCTGGCAATCCTCGCACAGCTGGTCGCGGTACGGCCGGAAATATTCCCGCAGAGCCTCGACGTACGCCGGCCGGCACACCGGATCGCCGACGCTGTTCAGCCGGACCTGCACCTCGGTGAGCCCCAGCGTCTGAATCAAACGGATGGGCAAGCTGAGGACTTCGACGTCTGCGGCCGGAGCGGCCGACCCCAGCACCTCTGCTCCAAATTGATAGTGCATGCGGTAGCGGCCTTTTTGCGGGCGGTCGTAGCGGAACATCGGCGCAATGTAATACAGGCGCACCGGCTGCGGCAGAGAGCCCATGCCGTGTTCAAGGTAGGCGCGCACCACGCCGGCGGTCCCTTCTGGGCGCAGGGTGAGACTGCGTCCACCGCGGTCTGTGAACGTGTACATCTCTTTCTCGACGATATCAGATGTCTCGCCGGAGGTGCGCTGGAAGACCTCGGTGTGCTCCACGATCGGAGTCCGGATCTCCCGGTACCCGTACCGGGCCGCGAATTCCCGCATCAACGCCTCCAGGGCCTGCCACTTCGGCGCGTCGTCAGGAAGAATATC
Source organism: Candidatus Segetimicrobium genomatis (assembly GCA_005882335.1). Lineage (GTDB taxonomy): Bacteria > Sysuimicrobiota > Sysuimicrobiia > Sysuimicrobiales > Kaftiobacteriaceae > Telluricultor. The sequence goes on along the minus strand of VBAP01000030.1, from coordinate 23,306 downwards.
GTGGATTCCGCGGGGCGCTTTCATCATCGTGCTCGCGCCTCAATCGACACAACCTCGACAATCTCGTGCCGAGAGCATTGTGCCTGCCGTCGTGTTGGTCGTAAGCTCCGGGAACGAAAATTCCCGTCCCATGATTTCAGGGACGGGACTGTTTCTTCCCGTGGTGCCACCCTGGTTCTGGCCCGAGCCAGCACTCAACGTGGTGAGGGCTCCGGAGTGTCGTTCGGCTGCCACCCGGAAGCGCTTCCAACCGCGGCGCCTCTCTCTGCGCGGGCGTGGCCGCCTACTGCTTCCGTCATCGCCAGTATTTGGAAGGATTATACGGTCCGGTGTGCGATAATGTCAAAGGACGTAGGAAGAGGGAAGAAGGAAGACGTAGTGATGCAGGCGATCATCCTCGCTGGCGGAAAGGGCGAACGGCTCCGCCCCTTTACATCCGACCGGCCGAAGCCGATGGTGGAGATCCTGGGCGTTCCCATCTTGGGCTACCAGCTGCAATGGCTGCAGGCGCAAGACATTACCGACGTCATCGTCGCCTGCGGGTACCGGCATGAGGTTATCGAGGAATACTTCGGGGCCGGCGAAAAGTGGGGCGTGCGGCTCCAGTATGCCGTCGAGCCTCAACCGCTGGGGCGCGGCGGCGCCCTGAAGCTGGCGTTCGGCCTGCTGCGGAGCGGCGAGGATCTGTGTCTGGCCACGAACGGCGACGTCGTCACTAACGTTCGGCTGCGCCCCCTCATCCAGGCGCACCGTGACAGCGACTGCGTGGCGACAGTAGTGCTGGAACCCTTCATCAGCCCTTATGGGATCGTGGAAGTGGGCGAGGACGAGAAGATCGCCGCCTTCCGGGAGAAGCCGGAACTTCCGTACTGGCTGAACGCCGGCATCTATGTGCTGTCCCGCGAGATTGAGAAACTCTTACCGGATCAGGGGGACCACGAGGACACGACATTCCCGCGCTTGGCCGCCGAGGGCAAACTGTGCGCGTTCCGCTCCCGCTCCTACTGGCGTGCCGTGGATACCGTCAAGGACCTCGCCGAAGTTCAAAAGGATCTAGAACAGCGACTGCTGACGTCGTTCCTGGCCTGAAGAAGAGAGGCGGTCGAGCGGTCGGGCGGTCGCGCAGTCAAGCAGTCACGTTGACGAGTTGGGTCTCCGCGACTGCTCGATGGCGCGACTGCTCGACTGCGTCAAAGCGGTGGGTGTCGCACGTGCCACTCCGTCGCCTCCTGATAGGCGTGGCCCGCTCGCAGGACCGTCGCCTCATCGAAGGGCCGCCCGGCGATTTGCAGACCGACCGGTAGCCCCTTCGCGGTAAAGCCGCACGGCACCGACAGCGCGGGAAGACCCGTAAGGTTGAACGGGTTGGTGAATCGTGTGTACTCCAGGCTCATCGCCAGGGACGACGCGGTCTGGTGCGAGTCCTCCAGGGGCGCGGCAGGGGCGATTGTCGCCGGCGTGACCAGCACGTCGACGTCTCTGAGCGTCTGGATGAACTCGCGCGTGAGGAACGTCCGGGCGCGCTGCGCCAGCACATAGTCCACCGCGGATACGAACAAGCCGCGATCGAGCTTCACCCTGACGTCTTCGCCGTACGCCTCTCCATGCTCGCGCAGGCGGCGTTCATGAAAGGCAGAGGCCTCGGCGCTCAGGATCAGGGTGGCGGCCGCTCCGGCATCTGCGGCGTGCGGGATCACCACGTCCAAAATGGCGCCGCCATGTTCGGCGAGGATAGCCAGTGCCTGCCCGCATGAGGCCTCGACCGCAGGGTCCAGATCTTCCCAGAAGAAACGCCGCGGGATGCCGATCCGTAGACCGGCGATGCCGCGGCGGATCTCTCCTGCCGGCTGGGGTGCGGCGGCCAGTACGGACAGCAACAGCCCGGCATCGAATGCCGTGCGGGTCAGCGGGCCGATGTGGTCGAGGGCCCACGACAGCGGGACGACCCCAGATGTCGGGACCACGCCGTAGGTCGGTTTGAGTCCGGTCACCCCGCACAGGGAGGCCGGAATGCGGATGGAGCCGCCGGTATCAGAGCCCAGTGCGGCAGCGCAAAACCCCGCCGCGACCGCGGCGGCCGATCCCCCGCTGGATCCTCCAGGACTCCGCGACCGATCCCACGGGTTCCGCACGGATCCGGTGTGGGGATTCGCATTGGTGACGCCGTAGGCAAACTCATGCAGACCGGTCTTGCCCACGATAACCGCACCCGCCGCGCGCAGCCGGGCCACGACCGGCGCGTCCTCGTGCGGCAGGACGTGAAACCGTGGGTGTGCGCCCGCCGTCGTCGGCACGCCGGCGACGGCGATGATGTCTTTGACGGCTACGGGGACACCGGCCAGCGGGCCAGGCGGACGGCCGGCGCGGACGGCGTCGTCGACACGCCGGGCGGCGTCCAGCGCCTGGTCGGTCATCACGTTGAGGAAACTATTCAACGAACGATCGTGGTCGGCAATCCGTCCCAGGCATGCTTCGACCACCCGCAGCGCCGTCACCGATCTACTGGCGACACGCCCCGCGATCTCCGAGGCCGATGCGAAGCTGAGGTCTTCCATCGTCACTGCGGGGTGAATCTCATCGTGGGGGATTGATCGTCAAGGGGCAGCATGCGGAGCCGCTGGGCCAGCCGCTCGAGGCGATGCAGTTCTGGTAGGATGGCGGTCAGGCGATCGGTGGAAAACTCATAGCCGCGGGTGCGCGCCAGCACCTGGAGCTGTTCCAGCGTGAGGGCCTCCCGGCCGCTGTGTTCAGTCATGCCACAGGTCTCCCCGCATTGATGGCCGCGATCACGGTCCCATAGGCCATCTCGTGCGATGTTGAGAGTGAGGCGGTCTGAATGTCCAGCGCCCGCATCGCGCGAAGCGGCGCGCCGATCAGCGTGCACAACAGCGCCGCCAGCGGGTCCTGATGCGACACCAGCACGCCTGTCCCCCCGCTGGCCGCCCAGGCCCTGTACGCGACCTCCGTGCGTGCGGCCATCTGCTCAACCGTTTCGGCGCCGGGCAGACGCAGCAGATCCGGCCGCTCTCGCCAGATCTTCCATGCCGATGGATACCGGCGCTGAATCTCGATGATCTTCATGCCTTCCCACGCTCCGCACCGCCACTCCAGCAGACGCTCATCAGCCGCGACGTCCAGGCGGCGTGTTCGGGCGAGTATGGCGGCAGTTTCCATGGTGCGCTGCAGCGGGCTGGCCACGATCCACGCGATAGGTTCGCCAGAGAGTAATCCGGCCAGCCGTTGGACCTCCTGCCGGCCTTCCTCGTTCAGTCCCACGCCAGGAATGGCGCCCGCGAACCGGTTGTGCTCCGGCCGTAGCCAGTCGTGCATACCGTGGCGCACCAAGTACACCGTGGTTTCGGGCATATACCGCTTCGATGTGTCGCGGTCGTGCGGTCCGGCGGTCGCGCGGTCACGGAAGCTGCTCTCACGATTTCCGCGACTGCTGGACCGCCCGACTGCCTCATCATGTAATCCCCTGCTTCTCCAGCTCGGCAATCGCCGCGACGACCCGTGCGCACTCTTCAGGGGTGTTATAGAAGTACGGGGACAGCCGCACGAGCCCAGGACGGGCATCGACGATGATGCCGCGTTGTGACAACGCCGCCACCACCGCCTGGGGATCGTCCCGCGGGATGGTCACGATGCCCGCCAGTTCCTCGGTGTGCGCCGGGGTCCGAGGGCGCAGTCGGAGGCGGCGGGCCTCATCGACCACGGCAGAAACCAGCTCGATCTGACGGGTGCGAATCCGCGAGACGCCGAGTTCCGCGACGATGTCGATTCCGGCGCGCCCGGCATAGACCGCTGCGACCGGAGGGGTCCCCCCTTCGAACCGCCGCGCGCCGTCCGCGTACGTGAAGCGTTGGATGTCGAACGCGAACTGATCGCGGTGCGCGAACCACCCGACGTCGGTAGGCCGCAACTGGACAGCGAGGTCGCGTCGCACGTATAGGTACGCGACGCCCGGTCCCCCCAGCAGCCACTTCAGGCCGCCGGTGATCAGGAAGTCGACGCCGGCCGCGTGGACATCTGCAGGCAGTTGGCCAATGGATTGGTAGGCATCGATCAGACAGTGCGCGCCATGCTGGTGCGCGACGCGGGCCACCGCCGCGATATCCTGGATGACGCCGCTGGTGAAGTACACGTGGGAAGCCACCAGCAACTGCGTGTGGGCGTCGGCGGCGCGCGCATACTCGTCCACCGGGATGGTGAGGCGGTCGGGACTGTGGATCATCTCCAGCGCGACGCCGCCGGGCTCTTTGACCATCCACTGGTACACCGTGGTGGGAAACTCAAGATCGCTGATCACCACCCGTGGTCGGGCTCGGTAATCGAAGGCGCTGGCGACCGCCGTCAACGCCGTCGTGACCGAGGGAAAGATGGCGATCTCATCCGGCCACGCACCGATGAGCGCGGCGAACCGCTCCCGCAGGCGTTCAATCTCTGCCAACCACGGGCCGTACCAAGCGGCGGCGCCGGAGACATCCCACAACTCGGTGAACTGCCGGACCGCGGAGGCGACGCGCGTAGACAGCGCGCCCAACGAGCAGGTGTTGAAGTATGTTTTCCGCTGGAAGATAGGGAACTCGGCGCGGTAGCGCTCCCAGGCGATGACGGTTTCAGCTGCCGTTTTCTCCACGCCCTGTCCTCTCACTCAGGCAAGAATGTTGGAAAGTTGGAGAGTTGGAAAGTTGAAAAGATGGAGAGTGCGAAGCGTCACTATCTGCGCTCGCAGTGAGCTTTCCAACTCTTCAACTCTTCAACTTTTCAACCGCGCGCGGCAAGCGCGCGAGGCGGCGGGCCACCTCGTCCAGCGTGGGGTCTTGCTTGGGATAGGCAAACCGGATGAAGCGACGCCCATCCCGCGGCCGATGGAAGAAACTGCTGCCGGGGACGGTGGCCACACCGATCTCTTTCACCAGGAATTGCGTGAACGCCACGTCATCCTGGGCGAACTCGCCGATCTCCGACATGATGTAGTAGGCACCGGAAGGGACGATGGGCCGGAACCCGGCCTGGCGCAGGATGTCCAGCATGCGATCCCTCTTGCGCTGGTAGAGTGCCGCCAGATCGACATAGTACTGGCGGCTCATGCGGAGGGCGGTCACCGCAGCCTCCTGCAACGGCGCGGCGGCGCCGACCGTCAGAAAGTCATGCGCCCGCCGGATCCCATTGGTGATGTCGAGATTCTTGCAGATGGTCCACCCCACACGCCAGCCGGTGACGCTGTAGGTCTTGCTGACGCTATTGATGGTGACGGTGCGTTCCGCCATCCCCGGGAGCGCCGCGATGCTGACGTGCTGGCGGCCGTCGTACAGCAGGTGCTCATACACCTCGTCGGTGACCGCGACGACGTCGTGCTGCCGGCACTGCTCGGCCACGAGCTCCAGCTCCGCGCGGCTGAAGACCTTGCCGGTGGGGTTGTGGGGAGTGTTGATGATGATCGCTTTGGTCTTCGCCGAGAAGGCGTCGCGGAGATCTGCCGGGTCGAAGCGGAACTCGGGATCATCCAGGCGAAGCGTGACGTACCGCGGGGTGGCCCCCGACAGCGCGGCATCGGGCCCGTAGTTTTCGTAGAAGGGCTCGAAGATGACCACCTCGTCTGTCGGATCGATGATGGCCAACAACGTCGCCATCATCGCCTCGGTGGCGCCGCAGGTGACGGTGACGTGCAGGTCGGGATCCACGTTGACCCCGTTGTACCAGCCGAACTTTTCGGCAACTGCCTGGCGCAGCCGCGGAGCGCCCCAGGTGATGGCGTACTGATTGTAGCCTTCCCGCAGCGCCTTTGCCGCGGCGTCGAGCAGTTCACCCGGAGGGTCGAAATCGGGAAATCCCTGGGCCAAGTTGACGCCGTTGTAGAGATTGTTCAGGCGGGTCATTTCGCGAATGACCGACTCTGTGAACAGTCCGACGCGTGCGGCCGTGCTGCGCTTCGCCACCCACACCTCCCGGAACGTGAATATGATTTTGGGATTAGACGCTGGAAGCGAGGGCCCTTCCCTTACCGATTGTGATTAGTGATTCGTGATTCGGCAAACTGCCAGCCTCAGTGCCGCGGCGCTGACCGGGTGGTCGTGATGTCGTTTCGAATCACTAATCACCGAGTAATTGTTTTACGAGATCCCGAGCATCGAAATACACTCGCTGCGAGATGATCTTGCCGCCGGCCACCTCCACGAACATGGCAAAGCCGTGGTGATAGACGCGGGAACCCGCCGCGATGCGGCCCGGGATGCGCAGATGCAGGGTGCGGTGCCGGCCGGTGACGATTCCTTCGACCGCTGCGGTGTTGCCGGAGATCACGACCGCATCGTAGGTGCTGGTCTCGTCCCAGTTGTCAAAAAAGGACGCAAACGCGCGCCGGATTTTCGACTTCCCCAGCAGGCGCGGGCTGGCCGGGAATTCCAGAACCGCATCGTCAGCATAGAACGTCATCAACCTGTCGAGATCCCTCCCGTTGACCGCAGCGAGGTGGGCGGCCAGCATGCGCCGGAGCTCGCCACTCGGGGGTGCGGAGAGACTTCGCGCCGGCGGTCTGGGTGTCCCGAATCGCTTGTTGCGAGGAGCTCGACTCACCAGTCACCAGTCACGAGTCACGAATGTAAGACGCGCTCTACCGAGTACACTTCCGGCACCTTGCCGACCTTCTGCATCACCGCGTGCAGCTGCGCCACGTTGCGAATATCCAGTACCAGCGTGATGACGCCCACCTTATCCTTGCGCACTCGAGCATTGACGGACAGGACGTTGGTCTTACTGTCGGCGATGGCGGCCAGGATGTCCTTCAGCAGGCCGACCCGGTCGAAGGCCGCCACCTCGATCTCGACCTGATAGGAGGCTTCGGGGATGGATTCCCACTCCACCTCGATCAATCGTTCCGGATGCGCGCGCAGCGATGCGACGTTGGGGCAGTCTTGACGATGAATGGTCACCCCCCGCCCCCGCGTCACGTACCCGATGATGCGGTCGCCGGGCAGCGGTGTGCAGCAAAGGGAGAAGCGGGTGAGGACGTTGTCCGCACCGCGCACGCGCACGCCCCCGGCGGATGGCGCCGCGGGCGCCGGGACCGGTACCGGCACGGACGCCTCCGGGGCGGGCGGCTCGCCGCGCAGCGCGGTCACGACCGAAAGCAGCGAGACGTCCCCGTTGCCCAGCGCGGCCAGCAGATCCTCGTCGGAACCCACGTTAAACTTCGGCGCGGCCTCACGCAGCTTCTCCGGTTTCATCAGGGCGGTGAGAGAGCCAAGCCGGCGCAGTTCCTTCTCCAGCAGCTCCCGGCCGCGCTGGACGTTCTCCTCGCGGGCTTCCTTCTTGAACCACTGCCGGATCTTGGTGCGGGCGTTGTTCGTGGCGACGAACGTCAGCCAATCGCGGCTGGGCCCCGTGCTGGTCTTGCTGGTGACGATCTCCACGATGTCGCCGGTGTGCAACCGGTGGGACAGGGGGACGAGCCGGCCGTTGACCTTCGCCCCCACGCAGCGGTGGCCGACGTCGGTGTGAATCCGGTATGCGAAATCGACTGAGGTGGCTCCAGCCGGCAGGTCGACCACATCTCCTTGGGGGGTAAACACGAAGACTTCGTTCTGGAAGAGATCGAGCTTCACCGACTGCACGAAGGCGCGCGCGTCCTGCAGCTCGGAGTGCCAGTCCAGTAGCTGCCGCAGCCACGAGAGTTTTTGCTCGAATTCCTTTTCTGCCGGTTTGCCTTCTTTGTATCTCCAGTGGGCGGCGATGCCGTGTTCGGCCTCGCGGTGCATCTGCATCGTCCGGATCTGGATCTCGAGCGGTTCCCCTTCGTACACCACGGTGGTGTGCAGCGACTGGTAGCCGCTGGTCTTCGGGTTCGCGATGTAGTCATCGAATTCGCCGGGGATGGGCTTCCACAGCGAGTGGACGACGCCCAATGCCGCGTAGCAGTCCTTGACATCGTCCACGATGACGCGCACGCCCAGCCGGTCGTAGATACGCGCCACGGGCTGGCCGGCGTACTTGGGCCGCTGCATCTTCCGCCAGATGCTGTATACGTGCTTGGGCCGGGCCGTGATCTGTTCCCGCCCCACCTTCAGCCCGGCGCGGTTCACCTCACGGTGGAGCGTGTCGGCCACCTGCTCCAGGAACTGCGAGCGCGTGGCCTCTGCCTGCACCAGCTGGTTCTTGACTTCCTGCGACGAATCCGGGTGGAGGACCGCAAAGGCCAGGTCCTCCAGTTCGCGCTGGATGCGACCGATGCCCAACCGCTCGGCCAGCGGCGCGTAGATGTCGAGGGTTTCCTGGCTGGTGCGGCGTTGCTTCCACTCCGGCAGGTACTGGATTGTGCGCATATTGTGCAGGCGGTCGGCCAGTTTGATCAGCACGATGCGGATGTCGCTGGCCATGGCCAGGAACATCTTGCGCAGGTTTTCCGCCTGCCGCTCTTCGCGGCTCATCCACTCGATCTTGCCGAGTTTGGTGACCCCATCGACCAGCGAGGCGATCTCGACACCAAACCGGTCCTGCACCTCGCTCAAACTGATGCCGGTATCTTCGGCGACGTCGTGCAGCAGCGCCGCGGCGATGGTGACCGGATCGAGGCGCAGATCTACGAGCGTGGAAGCCACGGTGACGGAATGGTTGATATACGGCTCGCCGGAGGCGCGGGTCTGTGCGTGGTGGGCCTCCGCGGCAAACTGATAGGCGTCGCGGATGACGTCCAGGTCGGCCTTGGGAAAATGCTCGCGCATCTTCGCCAGGAGTCCCTGGACCTCCGCCGGCAGGTCCTGAAACGCACTCGGTTGACGAGCCTGGAGCCACTTCACACGAGTCTCCCCGGTCTTCCCGGTCTACCCGGTCTACCCAGTCTCTTTGCTGGTCCCCGGTCCCTGGTCCCCGGTTCCTGCCGTCGGACCCGCTACTGCTTTCAGGATGGTTGGCAGGGGCGCGAACGCCCAGCGGCCTAACTCCTGCAGCGCCTCCGCCTCGCGGCGGCCCTCCGCATATCGCAGCGAGGTCAACAGGTCGCGGCGTTCCTGGCCCGAGAGCGTGATCCTCCACCGATCTCCATCATATTCACGTTGAATCACGCCGGCCTCAGTCAGGATGTCGAGCCCGATCCCGATCGCCCGGGGCACGATTCCCTCCTGCTGGAGCGCGTTGTTCAGCGCATCGTCCGGCCACGCTGCCGTTCCCGCGCGTTCCACCTCCCCCCGCACGATCCGGTAGATGGCGGCCAGCGCCTCGCGATCCGGATGGCGTTCCGCGAGCGCCGCCGCCACCGGTGGCAGATCGTCTCTCCGGTATAACAAGGTCACCGTCGCCTGCCGTCCGTCTAGCCCGGCGGACCCGATGACTTCAAGCAAATCGCCCCGATGCGCCGGCAGGCCGGCGATGATGGCCTGCCGGATGTCCGCCGGCGCCGCGTCGGCGGTGAACCCATCCGCCGCCACCAGCACGCGGATCTTGCCGTCGGCGAACTGCTGCTCCAGGACCTCCCGCACGCGTAGCGGCAGGCCTCCGTGATAATATGCTACCTGCCCCGCGTTCCGCTCGCGTAGCCGGGCTGCGAGGTCAACCGCTGCGGCCCGCCCACCCGTGTAGAGAAGTGTTTTCTCCTGGCCCTCGGCGAAGAGTGTGCTGTCCCGATCGTGTACGCCACGCCGGTCCACCAGCCGCAGGTTGATGCGCAGGAACGGGTCGGTGATCGTCTCCACCGATGCCAGCCCAGGCAGGCTTTCCGCGGGGAATGCGCCCCCCTGGAAGCATCCTCGGAGGGGATTTCCCAAGGCCTGCGCCACGCCGTCCAGCACATTTTCCTCTATTGTAGGCTCGCACTCCGCCAGAAGCAAAGACGGCCGCAGCCGCTGCCCCACCGGCGCCGCTTCACCCCCTGTCTCAATGTTCTTGAGGTACTCGACGCTCGCCACCAACACATCGACCACACCGCCCTGCAATGCCTGCAGGAGTTGCTGGCGCTGCCGGAACCGCAGCGCACCATGAGCCCGCCCGCAGCGCACCCCGATCTCCCGCGCGCGTGGGGCCAGGCGCTCGTACCATCGGTCGACCTGCGACTGCAGGGGGACCATAATCACGACGGGACCCCGACCGGCGAGGACCCACGCCGCCGCCGTGATTTCCATCACCGCTCGCCTCCCCCGGCCGGGCCCAAACACCGCCCGCACCGGACGGCCGTTCAGCATCGTCTGAATCGTGGCGCGCTGCGCCTCGCGGAGCGGGCGGCCGCGGTGCAGGTGGACGCGGACGCGTTCGACGATCGTGTCGGCGTCCAGCCCGCTCCAGGCCAGACGCAGCGCCTGCCCGGGATCTGGTTCATCGGGCGGCGCATCGTGCCGGTGCACATAGATGTTGACGCCGTAACTGCGTTCGCCGCCTCCGGTAATCTGCGACACCGCCGCCGCGTAGCGGGCCCCGCTGTCGATCGAGGGGGCCAGACGCGACGCGACCCGCGCGCTGAGATAGCCGATCTGCGTGCCAGACGCGGTGACGACTTTTACGGCATGTGGATCGTGGGGGTTATCCGGCTCACGCCGCAGCATCAGCGCATCACCCGGGCGCAGCGCCTGCACGGTTTCCTGCCGGCCTTCGAACGTCACCCCAGCGACTTTCGTGTGGAAGGCGCCGGCGTCTTCCAACCCCAGCGCATCCTCGCTGATGTAGTCGGCTGGGCGCGCGAACAGCCTCTCCACCAGCAGACGACCATCGGTGAGCACTTCCTCCAGGTTCAACCCCGGCGTCACGAGGTCCGCAACGACCAGTTGCACGCGCACGCGGTCATTCCAGCGATCGAGACCCACGGTGTATGCCAGGTCGACCTTGGCGCGGGTAAACGCGAGGAGCTCAGAGGCATCGCCGAGGCGGAAGCCGACCGCTTCGGCCAGCGCGTGCCCATCGGTCACGCCCAGTCGAAGGTGCTGGCCATCGCCCATCACCCTCGTCGTGACGGCCGTGAGTCCACGCGTCGCAAACACGGGTTCTCTATTGCCCATCCCAAACGGCGCCAGCCGCTGCAACTGCTCGCTGAGGGCCTCGGTCACCGCGGGCAGAGAGACTTCGGCATCCACGTGCAGCACGGGGACGAGGTCCTGCGGGGTCAACCTCGTCGCGGCGACCGCCCTGAAGCGCTCTGAGAATTCAGGCAGTCGCTCGGCGTTCGCCGTCAGGCCCGCCGCCATGGCGTGCCCGCCGAAGCGGTCCAGCAGGTCGGTGCACTGTGCCAGCGCGTCGACCAGATGGAACCGTTCGATGCTGCGGGCCGACCCCTTCGCGGTCCCACCCTCCACGGCCATGAGGACGACCGGCCGGTAATATCGCTCCACGAGTTGCGAGGCCACGATCCCGATCACGCCGGGGTGCCACCCCTCACTGGCCAGTACGATGGCCGGCCCCTCCTGCAGCCGCGCCGATTCGACCTGCTCGATCGCCTGGACGAGGATCTGATCGCACAGCGCCCGCCGCCGCTGATTTTCCCTGTCGAGCTGCGCGGCGATGGCGTCGGCCTCTGCGGCATCATCGGTGGTCAGCAGCGTCACCCCCACGGCGGCATCACCCAGACGGCCGGCCGCATTCAGGCGGGGAGCTAGGGAAAACCCCACATGCCGCGCGCTGACATCACCAGACAACCCTGCGACTTTGATCAGCGCCGTCAGCCCGAGGCAGGGCGCGGTGCGCATCCGCTGAAGGCCCCAGCGTGCGATGATCCGGTTATCCTCGACGAGCGAAACGACGTCGGCGATCGTGCCCAGCGCTGCGAGATCCAGCAGCTCCTCCGGCATCTCTGGTTGTTCCAGCCGGCGGCGCACGGCACGCAGCACCTGGAACGCCAACCCCGCCGCGGAGTACTCTTTGAACGAGGAACCGGCATCATGGCGCTTGGGGTCGACCACCGCGGCGGCCGGTGGGAGCACCGGGCCGGGCTCGTGATGATCCACGACGATGACGTCCAGCTCCCGCTGCCGCGCCCGCGTGATCTCGCCGGTCGCGGTCACCCCGCAGTCCACCGACACCACGAGGCGCCGTCCGGTCTCGGCGAGCCGCTGGAGCGCCGCATCGTTGAGCCCGTAGCCCTCGGTGAAGCGGGACGGAATGTAGAAGCTGACGTCGGCCCCCAGGGCGCGCAGCCCCCGCAGCAAAATGCTGGTGGCGGAAATCCCGTCGGCGTCGTAGTCGCCGTAGATGGCGATCGGTTCGTGGTGTCGCAGGGCATGAATGATGCGTTCGGCTGCGACCGCCACGTCGACAATGGCGTCGGGGTTTTGCAACGAGTCCAGGGGAGCTTCGAGAAACTGACGGGCCGGGCCCGCAGACGCGTACCCGCGGGCCGTCAGGACCTGCGCAACGATGGGGTCGAGGCCGAGGGCCTGCGCGAGAGCGTCGGAAGCCGGAAGCGGCCGGGCGATCTCCCAGCGCAGCTGCATCGGCATCAGCGAGGGACCGGCGAGCGCCTCCGGATGAGATCCGGGATAAAGATCATCGCCTCGATGCTCTGCTACCGCTCTTGTTCCTGGTCCTGCTGGTCGCTGGCGATCTCGCGCTGGCGATCAATCTCCCGTAGTTTCGCTTCGGCCGCTTTCGTCCTGGCTTCGGCGTTGCGCAGCTGCGTGCGGAGCAGCTGCTGTTTGCCCCATGACATGCCGAATCCGACGACCAGTCCCAAGATGAGAGGCACGATCACGGCCAGACCCACGTTGGTATCGTACCGCCATGACAGAAACCCGACAGTCACAGGGACCCGGTTCTCCAGCACAAAGACCGCAAAGAGCACGGCCAGCACGACGAACGCAATGATCATGGCGGGCTCCACACTCCCGATAAGCGGTTAGCCTTCGGCGCCGCTATCCCCTCTTGTCCCGCCTGCCGCCGGGCAGAACGGTGACCGGGGACGCGGTGGCGGCTGCGGGATGGCGGCGTCTCTCGCTCCACAGATGCCAGTCCACCAGGATGGGGCTGGCGTTGAGGATGGAGGAGTAGCCGCCGGTGAAGATGCCGACCATCAGTCCGAACGCGAAATCGTGGATGGTCGACCCGCCGAAGAGATAGACGGCCGCGATGGCGAGGATGGTCGTCAGCGCGGTATTAATGGACCGGACCAGGGCTTCCAGGATGCTGCGGTTGACCAGCCGGTCAAACGGTTCGCGAGTCCGCTGCGCCAGGTTTTCCCGAATGCGGTCGAATATCACGATCGTATCGTTGATCGAGTAACCCACCACGGTGAGCAGGACGGCGACGAACGAACTGTTCACCTCTTTGCGCGTCAGCGCGAACACCCCGGTGACCACCAGCAGATCGTGCAGCAACGCGACGTCTGCCGCCACCGCATAGCGGATGGATTTGAAGCGAATGGCGATGTAGATGACCTGCAGCGCGAGTCCGACGATGACGGCGACCAGCGCGATGGTGCGCAGTTCACGGCCGATCTTGGGACCGACCTCATCCTCGCGGAGGACCGTCACCGAGCCAAAGCGGGTTCTCATCGCATCCAGCAGGGCCTGCTTCGTCCCCGCGGGCAGCGGGCGCGTCCGGACAAGCACCTCCTGCCCGGATTTCTGGATCACGCTCTGGCCAATGGCGAATCGGTCCACGATCTGACGGACGTCGCCCACTTCGAACGGTTGCTGCAGTTGCCACTGGAAGAAGTTGCCGCCGGTAAAGTCGATGCCCCAATCCAGCGCTCCGCGTCCCGCGGCGCTGTTGAGGATCAGCGCGACGATGCCGGGCAGGATGATCAGAAGGGAGAGCGCATACCCCCACCGCCGCCGGCCCATGATGTCCCAGCTGCGTCCTGCATCGGATGGTGCAGGGCTACGTCCGTTCAGTTGCGGCCCTCCCCTCCCTCACGGCCATACGCGTGACGGGGCGCTGGAGTCCAAGCGCGACCGCAGCGTCGACGAACGCCCGCGTCACCGTAATCGCCGTATACATGCTGGCCAGGACACCGATGCTCAGCGTGACGGCAAACCCGCGGATCGGCCCGCTGCCAAGCACAAACAAGACCAGGGCTGCGAGCAGCGTCGTCACGTTCGAATCGACAATTGTGACAAAGGCGCGGTTCCACCCCGACTGCAGGGCGGCCCACAGCGTCTTGCCTGCCCGCAGTTCCTCCTTGACCTTCTCAAAGATGATGACGTTGGCGTCCACGGCCATGCCGACCGACAGGATGATGCCGGCAATGCCAGGCAGCGTCAGCGTCGCCCGGAGGGCGACCAGCGTTCCCAGGACCAGGAGCACATACAGAGCCAGCGCCACAACGGCCAGGATGCCGGGGAACCCATAGTACAGGGCCATGAAGAGGACCACCATCACGCCGCCAATCCACCCGGCCCGCAGGCTCTTTTCAATAGAGTCGCGCCCCAGCAACGCGCCGATGGTGCGGTTCTCGACGACCTCGACGGGGACGGGGAGCGCGCCGCCGCGCAGCAGCACGGCCAGGGTCCGCGCGTCGGTCAGGTCGTGGAAGCCGCCACTGATCTGCCCGCGGCCGCCGGTGATCGCCGTGCGGATGACCGGCGAGGAGATGACCTCATTATCCAGCACGATGGTGAGGTACTGCCCGATGTGCGACGCGGTAAACTGCTCGAACGTCCTGGCGCCCGGCCCTTTGAACTGGAAGTTGACGATCGGTTGCCCGGTATTCTGATCAAACCCCGCCTGCGCATCGGCGAGGTCGGCGCCGGTCAGGATGACCTTCTTTTCCAGCGGTACGGGTTGGGCGTTCGGCGTGGGCAACCGTATCGTCTTGCCATCCGCGGACCAGCGCGCATGCTCCGGCACCGGCGTGTTGCCTGTGTCCACGAACTCGAGCAGCGCCGTCTTGCCGATGAGATCGATCGCGCGCTGCGGATCCTGAATACCCGGGAGTTCCACAATGATCCGCCGGCTGCCCTGCCGCTCCAGCGTCGGTTCCACGACCCCCAACTGGTCGATCCGGTTCTGGATGACGCGCAGCGCGGCGTCGACGGCTTCCGGTGTGGCCGGGCCGGCCGGCGAGTCCTGCGCTTCCAGGACCAGGTGGCTGCCGCCCTGCAAGTCCAGCCCGAGGTTGAGGTGCAACCGCGGAGCCGAGAATTCCGGCTGCCAGTGCACAATGCGAACTGGCGCGAACGCGATCTGAAATGTCGCGATCGCTACAAGGAAGATGATTGATAGGCGGAGCCAGGGATGCGACCTCACGCATTCACTCCCATGCAAATTCTGCGCAAACTCGATTCATTATAGGAACAGCCCCCAAGGGTGTCAATTCACCGGGGGTTGGTTTACTATAGCGACGAAGGAGATCGAACGTGGCGCAGTTTTCGCTGGGAATTTCTGCGGGTGCGCGGCCGCTGCGAGTGGGATCGTGTGAGGTCTACGTGGGGACCTGCTCGTGGGCCGACCCCAACTTCGTTAAAGAGGGACAGTTCTACCCGCGCGGCGCCGGCACGGATCCGAAGAAACGGCTGCAGTTCTATTCGACCGTCTTTCCCACCGTCGAGGTCGACGCCACGTATCATGCCTTACAGCCCGCGGAGCGCGCCGCGCACTGGGTCGAGTGGACTCCGCCGCAGTTCATCTTCACGGTGAAGGCCTTTGCGCTGTTCACGGGACACGAGACGGATCCCCGGCGTCTGCCCAAAGAAATCCTCCCACTCCTCCCCGAAGCGATGCAGGCGGTGGCGTCGGTCGGCGCCGCCCAGCTTCCCGAAGAGGTCGTCACCGCCTGCTGGGACTACTTCACCTCGTTTGTGGACCAGTTCGTGCGGGCCGGGAAGCTGGGGCATGTGCTCTTCCAGTTTCCCAAGGGCCAGGGCTACACGCCCGAGCTGTTCGAGCACCTGGAGCGCTGGGAGCCATACCTGCGGCGGTGGCCGGTGGCGGTGGAGATCCGGCACCGCAGCTGGCTGCAGGAGCCGGCGCGGTCACAGTTCTTGGCGTACCTCAAACAGAAGGGGTTTGCCTACGTCGTCCCCGACCTGATCCAGCGCGCGTACCTGCCGCCCGCCGACGTTGAAGTCACGGCCCCCTGGAGCGTGGTGCGATTCCACGGCCGCAATCCCTCGATGGTGGAGCGCCGGGCGCCGACCAACCGCGTTTACGATTACTCCTACAGCCAGGACGAGCTGCGCCCCTGGGCGCAGACCGTGCGCGAGTTGTCACCGAATCTGGAACGCATCTTCTTGCTCTTCAACAACCACTATCGGGGACAGTCGGCGCGAAACGCCCGTGAGATCGCGCTGATGCTGGAGTAAGCCTCGCCAGATCCCGGATACCTACGCTCGCTCTTCCAGGGGATTTAGTAAGCGCACGCCGCGAAATCGGGCAAAGCCACGATCGGTTGAGCATAATGTGGCGCCATGCCCGAGAGCAAGCGCTGCAAGATGCGCGTCCATGACTTCTGGGCCCCGAACTCTCATTGTCATAAGCAGTGTCATCATGGTATCCCAGTGCGTGTCCGGTGGTTCCGGAATGACGACGGTTGGATGGTCGAGTAGTTCGGACACGATGCTGGTCGCCTCGTCGATACTGAGTGGCTCGGGGAATGCCTGCGGGTTCGTACTAATTCTGACGAACGCCAGGAGCGTCGTCCATGGCAAACCCACCGGGGCGGACTTGGACAGGACCTCCTCCAGCCAGGCCCGGGCTCGCGCCTGCTGCGAAAACGATTTGTTGTACGCGTACAGGAGAAGGTTCGCGTCTAGGAGGATCACCGGCTGAGGGGCCCTTCCAGGTGCTCCACCAGTTCGCTAACCCTGTCGTAATCGAGGCCGGGCCGGACCCCCAGCGAGCGCGCACGAACCGTGAAGGAGGGTACGCGGCGGCCTTTGCGGCTGCGGTGGAGAGCGGTCCGGAGCAGTTCGTTGACCACCGACTTGAAGGAACGCCCCGAACGGCGCACTTCGGCCTTCACGGCGGCAGCGATGTCGTCATCAAGTGTGAGCGTGGTTCGCACATCTTGATGCTAAAGATTAGGCATCAAGATGTCAAGATCTTCTTTGCGACGTCGTCGCGCAATCGTTCCCGCGTGTAGCCGAAGAGTTCCAGCACCGTTTCCGCCGCCCGCAGGAGCATCGTGGCGTACGCCTCGGCATCGTAGTGCCAGTCAGTACCCAGCAGCGTGTACGGCCGCACCCGGTCTTCGGGAACTTTGGCGCCGGCGTTGGTGATAATGAACTGTACCGCTTCGCCGGGATGCAGCGTCGCCCCGTGACAGTCTAGCATGCGCGCGGTGATAGCCTGCACGGTATTGTGGCGGTACTCGCCGACCTCCTGCGAGAGCGTGTTGGTGACGACCAGTTCGGCCGCTTCCACGTCCCCGGATCTCAGCCGGATCAACGCTTCTTCCAGGATGCCGAGGAGTTCCGGCAGCGCGGCCCGCACGTCCTCTAGCGTCTGACAGCGGAACATGCGCCGCAGCATCCGCTCCTGCGTCTGCACCACCAGCGCGGGCGTGTCAGATCGCCGCACCTCGATGCCGCGCACCTTGGTGATGTTATCCTCGAAGACCCCCATGTACCGGTTGGGTACCCCCACCCCGCGGTGGGTTTTGGACGGGAGGAAGGCGATCCACCGGTAGATGCCTTCCACAAAGATCGGCAGTCCTGTCGCCCCGGTGACCGCCTGCGCCAGCGCTGCGTAGTCGGCGTGGGTGGCACCAGGACGCTGCAGCCACATCGAATCGACCAGGGCGTGCAGCATGCGAAAGCCGCGCGACTCGGCGACCTCTTTGGCCCGCAGCAGCATCTCGCGGGCGAATGCGGTGACCGCCTCATGCGCTTCGATACGCCCGAAGCGCGCGTTACGATAACCTAAATATCCAAAATTGTTAGCAGTGAAGATCCCATTTGCGAGAGTAAAGCCGTGAAGTCCGCGCTCAACTTCGAAGCAGTATGTACAAGGCAAAGTCGAAGGCACTTCTTTTATTGAACGGATCCGCACGCACCGAAATGGACCATGGGATTGAGCAAACCATGAAGAAGGGCGCTCTTTAGGCGGCGCTAACCTGAGACGTTTCTCCAACCGCCTACGATGTTTTTGCGAAAGCCAACCGCTATTTCGAAGCGTCAGCACACCACTATCGACTATTTCTATCGAGCGTAGATGACCATGTGTACGATAACAATGCGCGATACCTCGCGTAGCCAGTAACACTCCCAATTTACCTATAAAGGCACGCGATGCACTACTTATCCTCAAAAATGTCCCTTTCTTTCCGACACACCCATCGCTTGCAATTAGTCCGCTCAGAAAACCATAAACAACATCGTCTTCTCCATTCCAAACTAGAGGTGGTACGTCAATCTTCCCGTTCTGCGCATTCTTGCCAACCCCCAATACAACTTCGAATAGCCGAGCCAAGGCTACACTATTTACCTGCACGACGTACATTCTGGCCTTGCGTTCCTTATGACGGCTCGACCTGAGGTTGAACTTCTGGGCGAGTATTTTCCGAAGCTTCCAGGCGACGTCAGGTTCATTCTGCCCCACCGAGAATCTCAGAAAAGTTCTACGCGCACTTCCATCACCAATGAAGAATCCGATGAGGAATCCCAGATCCTTGTCCATCGTCAGCAGGGCCGGAATCTGCTTAATAATGCCCCCTTCCCTCTTCCCCCGTCCTACCGACAGACTGGCGAAATCCTCGTCTCGGAAGTGCAAGTGCGGCAAGTACTGCAGAGGCAAATATCCGTATGCTCTCCAATTCCAAATCGACTTGTCTGTGTAGTGTTCCCGCGCCGCCAACTGAATGGACCGATATGCTGCAGCAACCCGATCTTTCAGCGCAATGCCAAATACACGCCAGAGCGGATGTTCTTCCCGTGGAAGTTCCTGTTGAAGTTGCTCAATCACGTTGATACGCTGCACCGGTTTCCGTTCAAGAGTCAAACTGGGAGTAACGGGGATCAGATCGCCTTCACGCAACTCCAATGCGCGTTTAGTGATCAAGCGACCGTCCTCAACAACGAAGCATCGATGATTTGGAATCATCGTGAGTTCGCGGCCTGACTGCATTCTTACGCGGAGTAATTTAGAAGGCGCTGGTACCTTGATTACATTCCTTATCGGATTCTCGATTGGTCGCAAATTTTCGTCGTAGCCGAATACATGCAGACCTTGAACCGGAAGTACACCAGGACCATCGGGAAGCAATGGGTCAATGATGTCTCGGATTGGCGCGATCTGGATCCGTCCATCCTTCTTAAATGGCACCAGTGTTTCTCCATCCAGGCAGGTCACCAGGCACCACTTCAGTGCTGTTTGCCGTTGATCATACAGCGCGCGCTGCGGGCCGGTCGTGGCCTGCTTGCGCTGCTTGTAGTAAACCCGCCGCTCCAGCAGGTGGTCGAGCACCTGCGGTACGAGCCCGCGCCGTTGACGGCAGACCGTATAGTTGATCTCCGGGACGCGGGAGTCCGGACAGCACGCGCAGCCGATGGTCTCCGGCGAGATGTTGAAGCGTGCCATCATCGTGGGATACATCGACGAGAAGTCCAGCTCGCCGACCTGTTCGTACAGCCCCACCAGCGGCTGGTAGGTCAGCCCGCCTTTATCCGTGACGATCAACTGGCTGGCCGTCTTAAACGCTTCCGGCTCGCTTTTCTGCCACGGGATGAGGATGCCGTCGCGCACGGCGCGCTGCACCTGCATGGAACTGATCGCCGTCCCGGTCGACGTCCTCGCCAGTTCCTGCACCGGGATGCGCGCCAGCCGCGCCACCTCCAGCAGCCCGGCCAGTTCCGACTCGGCGTAGATAAAGGAGTTGCGCAGGTCGATGTGCCAGCGACCGTGTAGCATCTGCGCGCCGGCCTGGTAGACCACCTGACCGTAGGTCGTGTACGACCGGGAGCGCCGTGTGCGGACCCGGTTCACAGGATCGCGATTAAGCTGGAGCGGAATGCCCGTGCGCGTCGCCAGAACCTGCAGCCGGGGCAGCAGCACCGGGTCGCCCCATTCCGACAGCAGCACATCGGGATCGTAGCGCTGGAGCAGCCGGTTGAGACTGCGGATAGTTTCAGCCGGATCGTCGCCGTCGAGGACGACCGTCTCCCCATCCACCCCAGCTTCCAGCCGCCCCGGCCGGCCGTGGGATGGATTGGCGGTGGGCAGATCATCTGGATCATCACTGTGCCCGCCGGGCGACTCGAGATGGAGTCGCAGGACGGTCAGCGGCGGGAGGGCATATTCGAGGTCTTCCGGCCGGGACGTCAACGCGATCTCCCGAGCTTCGTCGCCGGCGCAGGTGACGGCGCAGCGCGCCAGCGGGAACAGTCCAGTCTCATAGAAGAACAGCCGCACGGTCAGGATGTCGCAGTTGTACAGGGTGAGTCCGGGCACATGGGCCAGCAGGCGCGCGGCGGCAGGGAAGGCCAGCGGATTGTGCACGGCAACCGCGATGACCGGGATCTGCTCGCCGCTCATCAACTCTCGCCGCACCGTGGGCGTGAGCGTCACCGGGATCCGCAGGCGGGCCAGCGCCTGCCGCGCCGCCTCAAGTGCGCTGCGGCCACCGGCCGCGCAAAACGTCGGCGCATACCGTT
>VBAP01000030.1:0-2795 GCA_005882335.1 Candidatus Segetimicrobium genomatis | reverse complement strand
GACGGGTAGACGTCGAAGAGCCAGCCCTCGAGGCGTGAATCGTGATTCGTGAATCGTGATTCGTCTGACAGCGGAGCCATGGCGAGAGATGGGACTAGGGACTGGGGACTGGTAACTGCTTGACTCCGTTCAGCTCCGTGTTCCCGCGTTCCCGCGCTCCGCCCCGAGGGAGCGGAGCGACCGTGGGGGTTCCCGCGCTCCCGTCTTCTCGGGCATCCAGGCGCTGCCGCAGATCCTCCACCGCTTTCATCGCCTCCAGAATCATCGCCACCAAGATGGAGTCAAATGGCGTGGCATGCGAAGCGTAGTGTGCAGGCGCGGTGTGATGGCGTGCGGCGGCAAACAGTTTATCAAAGACGACCTGGTCTTCTTTACGCAGCGCGCGACGAAATGGTGCCCAGTAGGCCTCCTCCTGCGCCACCAGTTGTGTCATCGTCTGCGTCGTGCGGCCCATACGACACCCCCATTGCGGATTTGTCGCGGTCGCGCAGTCAGGCTGTCGGGCAGTCGCGGCCAACTCCGGGGAGCGTTCCCCAACCGCTCGACTGCGTGACCGCCCGACTGCGTCAATCCGAAATCGTCGCTGTTACCACCACCGTCGTGCGGTGATCATTCCGATCTGCGGTTCCCACGTCCACGCCGCCGTCTGTGGCTTGGTGCAGGTGATCTGTACGGCATCCCGGTCCGCTTCGCGAGCCACCCGAAACACCCACGCAGCCGCCTCGCAGAGGGCGGGGAAGAACCGTTCCCGGCCTGGGAGGCTGTGCGGCAGCGGGCCTTCGACTACGCTCCGGCCAGGACACGCCACCAGCGTCACCACACCGGTTCCAGCCAGACGCTGTAGGGTTGGGATGACCAGGCGGAAGATACGGACCGCTTCACCGGCCGGAGCTTCTTCACTCAGCAGCGGGTCCAGCAGTCCCGAGAAGTAGACGGCCGGTGCGTGGAACTGCTGCACTGCGGCCTGGAGCCGTTCCCGCAGCAGTGCCTCCAACTGGTGACAGGTGAACACGCGGGAGATGCGGATCTGGTCCAGCAGCGCTCGGGGCTGCAGCCCAGATTTCCTGGCCAGATCGGTCACCAAGAACGGGTCAAAAGCATTGGCGCCGTCGACGATCAGCAGCGGCCCCCCAGGCCGTACTGCCCGCAGTCCCGCCAGCAGCCCCACAGTCAGGCAGGCATCGTCGCCCGCGAAGACTGCCGGGCCTGTGAGGACCTCGGGTAGCGCAACGCGCTCCGACAGCATGATTCACACACCCAGTGCCAGTTAGGGATAGGACGAACAAATGTTCGCTCATCTGCAACTCTACCACTGTTCGGAGGAGAACTGTCAACGGGCAGGGTCGGGCATGAAATGCGTAGAGGCCTGCAGCAGTGGCACACTTCCTGCTTGCCATCTCTTCGCGAGGACTATCCATCGCGTGAACACGTCATACCCGAGAGAAGGAGAGCGAGATGCGAAGGGCAGCGTTCGTCCTGGCGGCCCTCATCGTGGCCGCCGCAGTAACCCCGGCGCAGGCTGGTAGTTATTACGAGAATTCGTGCTTGGCCGTCGTAAACAAGACCAAGTATTCCTACGACATCAAGATTCAGGACCCCACGGCCTACAACGGGCTGACGTGGACGGTCGATCCATTTGAGAACTTCACCTTCACTATCGAGAGCCAGCCCATACACAGCAAGACGGGCTACTGGCACGTTCGGTGGACGGGGCCGGGCGGCGACACACTGGAGGACACCTGGCAGTACCACGCCGACTACACCTTCAGGGGAATGTGCCCGGATGGAACTTACGTCGTCACCTTTGACTGGTAAGAAGTGAACCGGCACACAATCCGGGTATACAGAACGGGAGCCAGCGATGCAGATTAGACGGAAACAACCGGAATGACAGCATGGCGCACGTCTCCCAACCGACAGCCGGGGTTCCCCCGGCAGGGGCGCCTGCACCGTTCCGCGCCCCGCTGGTTGCTATTCGTCCCGGTTACCATCGCCGCCGTGCTTGTTCTGCTGGGGGGGCTCATCGTAACCTTCAACCAGCGTACCAGCGCCCTGCCAGAAGATCAGGGACTCGCCGAGCAAATTCTCGGTGTCCTGGCCGGCGCGTCGGGACGGGTCGCGACCCTGACCGGCCGAACCGGCGCCAGTGTACGGTTCGTGTACGATCCGATTCGTAAGCGAGGGGCGCTGGTAGTGGTGCGCCTGCCCAATCTTGGGGAAGATCTGGTCTACCGGCTCTGGCTGATCGACGCCAGCGGGCCGCGCACCGTCGCTATCTTCTCACCGAAGGCCGATCGCACCACTTTCGTGACGGTTCGGGCGGATTTTGCGCGCTACCACTCGGTGGCGGTTGCCGTTGGCCCTCGCACCCTTTCAGTCGGTACTGGTACCCCGATCCTGCAGGCCACGCTTGCTGCGCAGGAGAAGCTCATCCGGCCGCTGCGGCACACCCCTCCGCTCCGAATGGAGTAAGTCGGCAGCAGATTCCGGCAGATTCTTTACGCTAGGAATGCCCGCTGGATGAACCACACTATTCCGATCGTGGCTGCACCGGCGGACACCAAGCGCCGCAGGGAGGTTTCCCCAGTCAACATCGTGAGGGCCCCCAGGCCCAAGAAGGCAGTGGTCACGACCGTGATCTGGCCAAGTTCGACCCCGAAGTTGAAGCTCGCCAACGATAACACCAAGTTGCCCCGTGAGAGGGCCATCTCTTTCAGAATCGTGGCAAATCCGAGTCCGTGAATGAGTCCGAAACTGAAGGTGACCAGCCACCGCGAGCGGGTGGCGTGCTCCCG
>VBAP01000018.1 GCA_005882335.1 Candidatus Segetimicrobium genomatis | reverse complement strand
GTGCAGCGTGCGCTGGTGCGGCTCCGCCGGGCGGCCGGAGGCACGGAAAACCTGATGCCCCACATACTTGCGGCCGTCCATGCCTACGCCACAATCGGCGAAGTCTGTGACACCCTCCGTGACGTGTTCGGCGTGCATAAACCGACCGCAGTAATCTAACTGCACCACTGTCTACAAGGTCTTCCAGGTCTCCCGGGTCTTCCAGGTCTCATGATCCACTCGGGTACTTGCCGACTGGATCGATTTCGTCCGATGTTCTAGACCTGGAAGACTTTGTAGACCTGGTAGACTTGGTAGACTAGGAACTTACATGGTCATCGACACGTTGATTGAGGAAGCCCTGGCCGGTTCCGCGCAGGCCTTGGCGCGGCTGATCTCGATGGTCGAGGACGGCGGTCCGGACGGGCAGGCGGCGCTCCGCGCGATGCATCCACGCGCCGGCCGCGCGTACCTGATCGGGGTGACCGGCCCGCCCGGCGCCGGCAAGAGCACGCTCGTCGATGCCTGGACGGCGTCGTTGCGGCGGCAGGGCAGGACCGTGGGCATCGTGGCCGTTGACCCCAGCAGCCCGTTCACCGGGGGCGCGCTGCTGGGCGACCGCGTCCGCATGCAGGATCACGCGACTGATGCCGGCGTGTTCATCCGCAGCATGGCCACGCGCGGTCACCTGGGTGGGCTCGCGCCGGCCACCGCCGATGTGGCGAAGATCCTCGACGCCATCGGCTACGACGTCATCTTTATCGAGACAGTGGGGACGGGGCAGGCCGAAGTGGACGTCGTGGGAGCCGGCGACACTGTGGTGATCGTGCTCGTCCCGGGCCTGGGCGACGCGGTGCAGACCATGAAGGCCGGCCTGATGGAAATCGGCGATGCGTTTGTCGTCAACAAAGCGGATCATGATGATCCCGACCGTACTGTCGCTGAGATCACGATGATGCTGCAGCTGAACCAGGACCGCGGCGGCTGGCGCCCGCCGGTGGTGAAGACGGTGGCGACCTCGGCGCAGGGCACCGACGAGGCGCTCGCGGCGATCGAGGCCCACCGCGCGTACCTCACCGCCAACGGTCTCCTTGAACGGCGGCGCAAAGAGCGGCGGCGGGCGGAGATCGTGCGGGTGGTGGAGTGGCGAGCTCGCGACCGTGCGCTGGACCTGGTACGCGACAGCGGGCGGCTGGGCGACCTGGCCGAGCGCGTCCATCGGGGCGAGATGGATCCGTACGCCGCGGCGGACGAAATCCTGACCCCCCGCATGACGCTCGACCACGTCGGGATTGCTGTGCGCAACCTAGGCGAGGCGGCTCGATTCTACGGGGCAGTCTTTGGCCTGAGCATGGCGGATCGGTACGAGTTGCCCGATGAGGGTGTGCGCGTCGCGTTCCTGCGATCCGGCGGCGTGGACCTCGAGCTGCTCGAGCCACTGGGCGGGGGTGGTCCGCTTGCCAAGTTCCTGGCCACCCATGGTCCAGGACTGCACCACATCGCGTTTCGCGTACCCGACATTCGCAGGGCGATGTCGGCGGCGGCTGCCGCGGGCTGCATGGTCATCGAACCCGCACCCCGGCGGGGAGCGCGAGGATCCCCAATCGCCTTTCTCCATCCGTCCGCCGCCGGCGGTGTTCTCGTCGAGCTGGTGCAGGGATAACGAGCAGAATGGAGTCATGGCGCGACGAAGGGAGCGTTTGGTTGACGGTCTTTGTCCGTGGTCGCGCCATCGCCCAGCCCATCATGTGTCGTTCCGCGACAGCGCGACGGCCTGACAGCGCGGCAGCGCCTTTTCCGCTAGGATGGTCTTGATGTCCCAGGACGACCTGGCCACGCCTGCCGGCACAGCCCGCGCGTTGCACGCGTTTGGGATTCGTCCCCGCAAGCGCTGGGGACAGCACTTTCTTGTCAGCCGGCGCGCGTTGGAACAAATCCTGGCGGCGGCCGATCTCTGTGGCCAGGATACGGTGCTGGAGATCGGCGCGGGTCTGGGAACACTGACCACGGCGCTCGCCCGGCGTGCCGGTCGCGTCATCGCCGTGGAGATCGATCGCGCGCTGCTCCCCGCACTCCAGGCGGCGGTAGAGGCGTGCACCAATGTGCAGACCATCGCCGGAGACGCCATGGCGGTTGATCTTGCTGCCGCGTTCGGCGCCGGGCCGGGACCCCGCAAGGTCGTGGCCAATCTTCCCTACAACCTGGCGTCTGCGCTTGTCGTGGCACTGCTGGAGCCGCCGCTCGGCCTACGGCGCCTGGTCGTGACAGTGCAGCGCGAGGTGGCCGAGCGCATGTCTGCGACCCCGGGCAGCAAAGACTACGGCATCCTGTCGGTGGCGGTGCAATACCGCGCTGAGGTGTCTCTGGTGACGAGGCTTCCGGCGTCCGCATTCTTGCCTCCGCCAGAGGTGGAGTCTGCGGTGGTTCGCCTCGACGCACGCGACCGACCGGTGTGCGCGGTGCTCGATGAAGGGATGTTCTTCCGGGTTGTCCGCGCGGCGTTCAGCCAGCGGCGCAAAACGGTGCGGAACGCGCTGGCCGGAGGCATGCCGATGGCGGCATCTGAGGCTGAGGAGGCCTGCCGGCACGCCGGCATCGCACCAATCCGCCGGGGGGAGACGATGGACCTCATAGAATTTGCCGCCCTCGCCGATGGAGTGGCGAAGACGCTCGATCAGAGGAACGCGAGCACCTCCCGGGAAGGAAGGGTGTAGCGGATGATGCCTCTTGACTGGCAGGAGTTTTATTCGGCCAGCGCGCGGGTGATGACCCGCTCTCTCATCCGGGAGTTGCTCAAGCTCACCCGGCGCGGAGGCATCATCTCTTTTGCCGGCGGCCTGCCCGATCCCGCCACCTTTCCCGTGGATGAGATCAAGGCTATTGCGACGCGCCTGTTGGACCGCGAGGCCAATCTGGTGTTGCAGTACGGTCCTACCGAAGGCGATGCGCGCCTGCGGGATGAGTTGGTGAAATGGATGGCCAAGGACGGGATCCACGCGTCACGGGACCAGGTACTGGTCACGCTCGGGTCGCAGCAGGGCCTGGACTTGGTCGGACGAGTATTCCTCGATCCCGGAGATCATGTCATCGTCGAGCTGCCCACATACATGGCTGCGCTGCAGGTCTTCCGCAGTTACCGGGCAGAGATGCTTGGCGTCCCCCAAGACGGCAGCGGGATGCGGATGGATCTGCTGGAGGAGACGCTGGCACGGCTGGCCCGCGACGGACGCCGGCCGAAGTTCATATACGTGGGGCCCGATTTCCAGAACCCGTCGGGCGCGACCATGTCTGAGGACCGCCGCACACGGCTGCTCGATCTGGCGCAGCAATATCGGACGCTGGTTGTCGAGGACAATCCGTATCGCGAGTTGTGCTTTGAGGGCGCACCACCGCCTCCGCTGGCGGCTCTGGACCGCGAGGGCCGGGTGATCTACCTGTCCACGTTCAGTAAGACGCTCTGCCCAGGGCTCCGCATCGCGTGGATGGCGGCCTCCGAGGAGTTCATCAGGCAGTTCGTCACCGCCAAGCAGGGGATGGACCTGTGTTGCCCAGCGTTGACGCAGGCGATCGCGGCGGAGTTCTGTGCTGCGGGCCACATCTACGATCGGGTCGGCGCGATTGTGGAACGGTATCGCCGCAAGCGTGACACGATGCTGGCGGCGCTGTCGCGTGAGATGCCTCCCGGCGTGACCTGGACGCACCCTCACGGTGGTCTGTTTCTGTGGGTGCGCCTGCCGGAAGGCATGGACACGGAACGTATGCTGCCGCCGGCCGTGGAAGAAGGCGTGGCCTATGTGGTGGGGTCGGGATTTCATGCCGACGGCGGCGGGCGGAACGCCATGCGGCTCAACTTTTCATTTCCCTCAGAGGCAGAAATCGAAGAAGGCGTTCGCCGCCTGGCGCGGCTGGTGAAGAAAAACCTTCCGACGGCAGTTCGTGCAAAATAACGGGAACACGGGAACGGGGGAACACGGGAACAACGACCGACCGCCAGCCCGGTGGTCTCGCGTTCCCGTGCTACCGCGATCCCGTCAGTTTCTCTTCTGCGAGACCTTCACCGGATCCAGTGCGATGAGATCCTGGGCCACCACGATCGTGATGTCTGCGCCGCTGCCTGGCTCGTACGTGACCGGCTTCCGGCCGAGCAGCTCCGCCAGCGCGCGGGCCACTTCGGGCCGGCCCGTCCGGTCGATCACCGTGGTCGTCTGTGCCAGCTGCGCCGCGGCCTCCACGCGCACGATCCGGAATCCCAGTCGCTCCAGCCGTTGTGCCGTCTGGCGTGCCAGCCCGGGCACGCCGCTGGCGTTCAGCACCTCGACGGCCGTGGACGCCAGCGTTTGCGAGTTCACTCCCAGGAACATCTCCGCGACGATTTGACGCATCTGGGCTTCATCGAGGTAGACGTAGATGGGCCCGGTCTCGCCGGGCAGCGTGGCCGTATGGATGTCTGGGATGCGCAGCCGCGCAGCAAACACGCCGAGGGTGATCAGTTCGCTGACGCTCAGATTGGTCTGGGTGTGTTGCACGAAAGCCTGCAGCAGCCGCGGCGACGACAGGATCATCGCTGGCGACCTAATCTTCTGTGAGATGGCCAGGAAGACTTGCTGCTGGCGTCGCACCCGACCGATGTCGCCTTCCTCATCGTGGCGGAACCGCATGTACTGCATGGCCTGATCCCCGGACAGGAGCTGGCGGCCTTTCTTCAAGTCGATGTAGAGGTTGGCCCACCAGTCGGTGTACGTCATGTCTTTTTCGACGTCGACTTCAACGCCGCCCATCGCGTCAACGATCTGCCCAAACGACGAGGGTCCGAGCTTCACATAATAGTGCACCGGCACGCCGAGGAGGTCTTCTACCGTTTGGATGGTGAGCCTCGGGCCGCCCGCGGCATACGCGGCATTGATGCGGTCGGGGCCGAAACGGGGAATGACTGTGAAGGTGTCCCGGGGGATGGAGAGCACATTGATGCGGGCGCGTTGTGGATCGAGACTCACCAGCATCAAGGTGTCCGACCGGGCAATCGGCAGCACCTGCCGGCGTTCGCTGATGGTGACATCAACACCGATCAGGAGGATGTTCACTCGCCCTGTGAGGCGAAGTGGCCAGGCAAACGGCCGCGCGCTGGCGGGCGGCCTGGCGGCCACGGCGCTCCCCGTGAAGGTGCCGCTGTGGGTGACCGTGTACACATACAACCCCACAGCGGTCCCCAGCGCGACGACCGGCAGCGCGAGGAGCAGCCAGTACCTGTACGCCCACCACCGACCCCGCAGTGCTCGCAGGCGCTGAAATGATGCGGGGAGGCGCCAGGCCGGTTTGCCTGACACGCTGATACTCCTGGGGCGACGATTCATAGTACCCACGCCGCGCGGCGGGTGGTCTCCTGTCCGCAAGGCGCTACCTATGATACGCTTTCATGCAGACACCGGCAACTCGAGTTGGTGAGGGTGCGGCAGCACCCAACCATATTCCCCTCTCCCTGGAGGGAGAGGGATAAGGGTGAGGGGGTTAGCGTCCCACCTCTTGGCTGAAGTGCTGGTGTGCATAGGGCGCGGTAGCGCCCAACCCAGCTCCCCCAGAGTTATGCCCGCGCACCCCCCTCGCAAGGAGTTTCGGTCAGGCGCACCTAACCAAAGGATACAGCATCCGACCTGAGTCGATGTCTCCTGCCGCTGCGATGCACATTGCGCCTGCACCGAGATCCGCTCGACGCTCAACGGAGGTGCGTCCGACATGCCTGTAGAGGTTGGGAAGCCGGTGGAGGGAGGGAAGCCCGTGAAGGAGCTTCATCTCAACGCCTATGCGAAAGTCAACCTCACTCTCAACGTGGGGGGGGCGCGCAGTGATGGCTATCACGAGATCGAGTCGGTGATGCACACCATCGCCCTGCACGATTCGATCACACTGCGGGAGGCGGGGACAGGCGTTGAGGTGCTCGTCACCAATAGCGAGGTGCCCAACGATCAACGCAACTTGGTGGTGCGGGCGGCCCAACTATTGCGGGAAGCGTTCGGCGTGGAGCGTAACGTGCAGATCGAGCTCGTCAAACGCATTCCGGCGGCCGCGGGCTTGGGAGGCGGCAGCTCGGACGCAGCAGTGACGCTCCTGGGCTTGGCGCAAATGTGGAAGCTGCGCCTCGATGGCCGGGAGTTGCTGGCGCTGGCGACGAAATTGGGATCGGACGTGCCCTTCTTTCTGGAGGGTGGCGCTGCGGTGGCCCGGGGGCGGGGCGAGCGACTGGCATTTCTTCCACCGCTGCCGACGACGTGGATCGTTCTGGCCCGGCCACGGGTGGCCGTCACGACGGAGTGGGCCTACCGGCAGCTCAATCCGGCGGCCATCGCAGTGCGGCCTGACACCCCGGCGATGGTGGACGCCGTGAAGCGAGAAGATGTCCGTGACGTCGGCCGGCTGCTGTGCAACGTCTTCGAGGATCTCATCATCTCCAGCTACCCGATCGTCGGCGAGTTGAAGAGCCGGGTCCTCAGAGGGGAAGCCTATGGCGCGGCACTCAGCGGAACCGGTCCCACGGTCTTCGGGCTGATGGCCAACGAGGCGGCGGCCCGCAAGGTGGCCGACGAGCTGCAGGTCCTGCCGGACGTTGACGTGCAGGTAACCCGGACATTCGCGGAAGAACGCTAGCTGCCGAGTTGAAGAGTTGAACAGTTGAAGAGTTGGAGAGTTCACGCGTTGTCCATAGTTGACTTTCCAACTTTTCAACTCTCCAACTTTCCAACTGTAGTTGAATCCAGGGGAGGTGACATCCAGTGAATTGGGTTGCCATTGTAGTCGCGGCTATCGCGCAGTTTATTATCGGCTGGATCTGGTATGGTCCGCTCTTCGGGAAGACATGGATGTCGATGATGGGTATGAGCCAGCAGAGCATGAGCCGTGAGGGCATGGGCAAGACTATGGTCTTAACCTTTATCGGCTCGCTCGTGACCGCGGCCGTGCTCAGTATGCTGGTTGGCTGGATGGGGGCGAAGACACTGAGTACAGGCATTGCGGCTGGGTTCTGGGCGTGGCTCGGTTTCGTGGCCACGGTGACCCTGGGCGGCGTGCTCTTTGCCAAGATGTCGTGGAACCTGTACATCCTCAACAACGCCTACCAACTGATCTCTCTCGCCGTCATGGGCGCGATCCTGGCGAAGTGGGGCTAGACGAAACAACGTTGAACAGTTGAACGGTTGGAGAGTTGGAGAGTCTGAGCCTACGTGGCTTGGCTCTTCGACTCTTCAACTTTCCAACTCTCCGACCGGTAGTTCGTAATGACCGACGCCATCGTGCTGGCCGGGGGCGGGACGGAGCCGGGCCTCGGCGCCGACGTTCCCAACAAGGGATTCCTCCAGATCTCAGGCCGGCCCCTGGTCGACTATGTGGTGCAGGCCGTGCAACGCGCACGGGGTATCGGGCGCATCGCCGTCGTGGGACCGCCCGGGCCGCTGCGGTCGGTGGTGTCCCGTGACGTGACCATCGTTTCCGACAACGGCGGGATCATGGAAAATGTGGCCCACGCCGTCCGGGAACTCGGCGTCAGGGACCCGACCCTGGTCGCGGCCTCGGATATCCCGCTGCTCACCGGTGCGGTCGTGGAGGAGTTCCTCGCCGCGTGCGCCCGGAAGCCGGCCGACTTCGATGGACCGGCAGTTTCCCACCGCGCAGAAAACGTACGTCACCCTGACCGACGGCACATTCTGCGGCGGCAGCCTGATGCTGTTTAACCCGGCGGTGATCGATCAGGTGCAGCCGTTTGTGGAGCGGGTCATCGCCGCGCGCAAGAAGCCCTGGCTCCTGGCACAGCTCTTCGGGTGGGCGATCGTGCTCCGGTTCGCTTCGGGGCGGCTGAGCATCGCCGAAATGGTGGCTCGGGCCAGGGAGGTGGTAGGGATCGACGTCATGCCTGTCGTTCTCCCTCGGCCGGAGCTGGCGCTCGATGTCGACGTGGGGAAGCCCGAGAATCTTGCGCTGATTCGCGCGGCGCTCGAAAGAAGGAAATGACTGGTGATTGGTGACTGGTCATGCCGACCGGCGCAACGTGAGGGGACAGTCAACAGTCACCGGTCACTTCAGTCCGATCGCGCTCCCCGGAACAGGAGAACCTCTCATGACGGAACGTTCCCCACGCCGTAGCGGCAGGCTCCGCCGGGGCGAGCGCATGGTGGTGATGGCCTACCATTTGCTTGGGGCGCCGCATCGATTGTTCTCGTTGGGGACGTTTGTGGAGATGCTCAGCGCAGCCAAGTCCACGATCAGCGAGGATCTAGGATTCATGCGCCAGGCGTTTGATCGCTTCAAGCTGGGGAAGGTGGAGACGCTGCCCGGTGCGGCGGGCGGGGTCCGCTACTTGCCCCTCCGGGGAAAAGAGCGGATCCGGCCGCTGATCGAGGAACTCTGCCAGCGCCTGCGCGATCCGACCCGCCTGCTGCCGGGCGGCTTCCTGTATACGAGCGACCTCACCTCGACCCCCCGATATGCGACGGAGCTGGGGGAGGCGCTGGCAGGGTTCTTCGACGAGGCCCGCCCCGATGTGGTGCTGACCATGGAGGTCAAGGGAATCCCGCTGGCGCTGATGACGGCGCGTGCATTCGACGTCCCCATGGTAAGCATCCGCCGGGGCGCCCACGTCACCGAAGGACCGGCCGTGAGTGTCAACTATGTCTCTGGTTCGTCCAGGACCGTGCAGTCGATGACGTTACCGCTGCGGGCGGTCGTGGCCGGGGCAAAGGTGCTGTTCATCGATGACTTTCTGCGGGGCGGCGGGACGGCGCGCGGGGTCTTCGACCTGATGCGGGAGTTTCAAGCGGTGGTGAAGGGCATCGGGGTGCTCATCGAAACGACCACGCCGCGGCAGAAGATGATTGATCGCTATGTCTCACTGATCGAGTTTGGCGGCGTCAACGAGCGCGGCGAGATTCTCGTCTCGCCCAGCCGCTGGCTGTAGGGACGCGACTACGCGACGGCGCGACCGCGTTAGTTCGGTGGTTGACAGACCTGATCGACGAAGTTCAGATTGAGCGCGAACTGGTACTCGCCATGCTCGTCGCTGGCGTAGTGGATGCCGGCAACCTCGTTCCGGTAGTTCAGCACCGGAGAGCCGCTGGAGCCCGGTGCCACCGATCCCGAGTCCACCGTGTATGCGAAGATACTGAACGGCAGGTTCTCCACGACCGTCCCCCTGGCCACGACCGGCGTCCACGACGCGCCCGGATATCCGATGATGGTAACCTCGGAGTTTCTGACGGGGGCGAAGCGCGTCGTGCGGAGCGCCGCAGGCAGCGGTCGCAGGTTCTCCAGCTTGATCCTCGCGACGTCGTAGGGCCGGGCGTCCCCTGACGGATCGATCGCGCGTTCATTCAAACAGACGACCGCCGCGGTGCCGAGGGTGATCCGGGTTGACGTGCCGCGTGCCAGAGTGAGCGGACCGTAGTCTTGCCGTACCCGCGCCACGTGGGCGTTGGTGTAGAAGATCCCGCGGCCCACGTGAAACGCTGTGCCCTTCACGCACCCGCCGTCCGTTTTGCAGCGGAACGCCACCCACACGGCGTCGGTCAGTGACAGCGCCGCGGGGCCTGCCGGGACGGGAGGCGTCAGGGCCGCACACATCAGCGCCGCCAGCAGGAGTGACAGCGCGCGCATCGAGCTCACTCCTCTAGGATACAGGGTCCGCACCCCCTTGACAGACCGCGCGGGCCCAACGGATAATTATGAGTGAGCACTCATTCATTATTCCCTGACACTCCCATGCCCCGCGTCAGCCCTGCCGCCAAAGCCCGCCTGGAGGGCGCCCGCCGGACGCAAATCCTGGCCGCGGCCGCCCTAGTCTTCGCCCGCAAGGGGTTCGACCGCGCCACCGTGACCGAAATCGCGCGGGCGGCCGGACTCGCCGAGGGCAGCATCTACAACTACTTCCGCAGCAAAGAGGAGCTGCTGGTGCATATTCCTCGCCAGCTCGCCCAGCCCGTGCTGGCCACACTGCTGGAGCCTACCCCGATGCCCGCGTCGGCCGACGAGATGGAGGCGCTGTTGCTGCGCATGGCCGAGGCCATGGTGGAACGAGTCCGTACGCACGTCAAATTCTTGAAGGTCTTCTTCTCTGCGCTGCCGTACCTCAGCCCCGCCGCGCGGGAGACGTATATGCAACTGCTGCCTGTCTACGGGGCGTCGGTGCTGGAACGCATCCTGCGGGACGGCATCCGGGCCGGCTACCTGCGGGAGGATCTCAACCCCGTGATCGCCGCCCGGGTGCTGCCGGGCATGCTGATGTTCTTCCTGATGGTTCAGGAAGTGCTGACAGGCCGGCGGATGGTCCCATATGACTACGACGAGATCATTCCAGAGGCGGTGCGGGTGTTTCTGTACGGAGCGGTGCCACGGCGGCGTACGGCGCGTTTGCGCGTCACTGGTAAAGTGGGATGATGGCAGCCCTTCACACACGCTCTGTCCGTCAGTCATGCGCAACACGTTCACGCGCTCGATCGACGATAGATGCGCGTAAGGAGCGAAGGAGGCAGACCGGCGTGATCGATAGGTCATCCATGGTGGCAGTGATCCTCGTACCCGCCCTGCTGGCCGCCGCCGCACCCCCGGCGGTTGCTCAGGGCGCGGCGCAACTCCAGCCGAGTCAGCTTTCGCTGGTTGAGGCGCTCCGGCTGGGGCTGGAGCAGAACCAGCAACTGAGGGTGGCGGCATTTGAGGTCGCCGTCGCCAGAGCGCAGCTGGCGCAGGCCAGGGCGGGCACGGCGATCCAGGGGAACGTGCAGGCCAGTTACGCACGAACCCAGGAGGGCGTGTCGACGTCGATCCCGATTTCTGGAGGTCCCGGGGGCGAGGTCATCACGATCCTCGCACCGTCGCCAAATATCTACGATGCGCGCCTCGTACTGCATTACCCCTTGTACACTGGCGGCCGCGTGGAAGCTCAAATTGCGATGGCCGAGGCCAACCTGAAGGGAGCCGAGGCGACCTTTGAGCGCATCAGGCAGCAGATCATCTTCACCATCCGGCAAGCCTATTATCAGCTCCTATTGGCCCAGGCCGGATTGGACTCTGCCAACCACAGTGTGACGCAGGCGGCCGAGAACCTGCGGGTGGCACGGGCGCGCGTCGCCTCCGGCGTTTCGCCGAAGTTCGATGAGGTGCAGGCCGACGTCGCCCTGGCCACCGCGCGCCAGGCGCAGGTGCGGGCGCGCAACGGACTCGCGCAGGGGATGCAGGCGCTCAACGGG
>VBAP01000029.1 GCA_005882335.1 Candidatus Segetimicrobium genomatis | reverse complement strand
ACAGATTGAGTTCCAAACCGTCTGGTTTGCTTACCCCGCGACCGAGCCGGCGGGTGGCGGCAGGCGCGAGGAGCCGGGCGAGCATCGCGGCGCGACGGCGCGGGGTGAGCCACCGCCCCCAGAGGGCACGGACGGCTGGGTGTTGCGCGGCGTGTCGTTCGCGATCCGGCCGGGGGAGAGCGTGGCGTTCGTCGGGCATACCGGAGCGGGGAAGACATCGATCATCAACCTGATCACCCGGTTCTACGATCCGCAGCGCGGGCAGGTGCTGGTGGACGGCGTGGACATCCGCCACTATGCACAACGCGAACTGCGCCGGCACGTCGGGCTGGTGCTGCAGGACGTGTTCCTGTTTTCGGGCACGGTCGCGTCGAATATCCGGTTGGGGAACAAGGAAATTACCGACGACGAGATCCGGAAGGCTGCGGAATTCGTCAACGCAAACCGCTTCATTGAGGCGCTGCCCGCCGGTTACGCCACAGGCGTCGTGGAACGCGGCGCGACTCTGTCCAGTGGCCAGCGGCAGCTCATCGCGTTTGCGCGGGCGGTTTCCCACAACCCAGAAATCCTCCTGGTTCTCGACGAGGCGACCAGCAGCGTGGACACGGAGACCGAGTTGCTGATCCAGGAGGCGTTGCGGAAGGTTTTACGCGGTCGGACCTCCATCATTATCGCGCACCGGCTCTCCACGATCCAGAATGTGGACCGGATCCTCGTCCTGCACAAGGGGCGTATCGTGGAGGAAGGTACGCACCGCGAGCTGCTGGCCCGCGGCGGCATTTACACGAAACTGTATCAGCTGCAGTATCGGGATCAGGAGCTGCGTCTGCCACAGGCCCCGGCCGCTGAAGGAGCATCGAGGGATAGTGGGATAGGGGGATAAAAGGGTCCCTACAAGCCTATGGATGAGGAGAAGGTCCTTGAAGACGTAAAGGCCGCTGTGCTGCTGGCGCTGGACAATCGGCGTGGGCTGGTCGCCTTCAGCCGTCTGGAGGCGCTGGAGATGGATCAGCGGGCGCGCGCCGTGGAGCGGGAGGCACTGGAGCAGGTCCGGAAATTGCTGCCCACGACATCGCAAGGCCAGCGGTTACAGCAGGTGAAGACACGGTTGGACCGGATGGACGAGGCCCTGCAGGCCCTGGCCGGACGACAGGATATTCACGATCGGTCGCGCGCACTGGAGCGCGACGACATCACCTGGCGGGCGTTTGAAGATATCTCCTGGCTGCTTGAAGAACCCTAGTCTTCCCGGTCTACCCGGTCCGCCCGGTCTTCACGGTCAAAGAGAAAGATACCAGAGTTTTGCAGAGATCTGCATGAGACAGGGTAGACTGGGGAGACCGGGAAGACCGGGTAGACTTGTAGTTATTTGCGAGAGCACTAGTCTTCCCAGTCTACCCGGTCCTCCCAGTCTTCCCGGTTAAAAACGAAAACGCCAGTCCAGCAGACATTTGCCTTAGACGGGGTAGACTGGGTAGACCGGGAAGACCGGGTAGACTCGCAGTTATTTGCGTTTCTTGCCGCCGCCGCGCTTGGCTTCGGTGTTGCGCTTCAGATCGAGGAGACGCTCCTCGCTCTCCTTCATGAATGCTTTCAGCTTGTCTTCGAACGAGGTCTTGGCGCGGGCGCGGGTGGCGCGTTCTTCCGGGGACAGTGCCTGCTTGACGGAGAGGTCCAACTTGCCACGTTCGTTAAGACCCAGGACCTTGACCTTAACCTTCTCTTGCTCCTTCAGATAATCCCGGACGTCCTTGACGTAGGTATCGGCAATTTCCCGGATGTGAACGAGTCCGCTTCTGCCGTCCGGGAGCTCGACGAATGCGCCGTAATTGGTGATCTTGACGACCGTTCCTTCTACGATGGTGCCGACGTCCACGCTCATGCTGCGCCCGGTGCGCCTCCTCGAACGAGATATGCGTGGGCATTATACGGCCCCTCCGCGGGGAGTGTCAATCACGGGAACAGGCTGCGGAAGGCCTCCCACACCCGTCTTGCCCACCCCAGGCGGGACGCGGCCGGGCCTTGCCCCTCATCGTATGGTGCGGGACGCTTCCCCGCGCCATCGGGCGTGGTCCGGATGCCTCTATCATCTGACGTAGGGCGCCGGACCGAAGAGCCGGTGGGGGGTTGCACGATGAGCAAAGCAATCTCGCCCGGTTTGACCAGGCCCAGCTGCTCGCGGGCTAGCTTCTCGATGTACTGGGGAGTGTGGAGCAGCCTGATCTCGTCGCGCAACTGGGCGTTCTGAGCTTCCAGGTCACGCTTTCGCTGTTCCAGCCTGGCTGCTTCACGTTCGAGGCGGTAGACTTGGAGGAAGGTTGAGCCGAACACAGAGACCAGAGCGACCCCGGCAACGGCGGTGACCCCGATGACCGCCCACCGTGGGATGCGCCGGCCTCGCGCACGCGACCGCCCGCGGTGGTATGTGACAGCTCCCAGGCCCACGACGATGTCCGCTCCAGACGCTGCGACGTAGAAGGTGCGACGACAACCGGGATCGAGTGTTCGATAGCCCGGGACTTAACGAAAATATTTCGTGCACAGTCGGTGGTTCCTTCAAGGGACCAGTCCTTCAAGGGACCAGGGAGCCAAGGGACCAGGGCACCAGGCAAACACTACTCTGGCTCGCGTGGTCCCTTGGTCGCCTGGTCACCAGGGTACCAGGGTACCAAGTGACCAAGGTGCCAAGCAGACCATTACGCTACGCTGATGGTTTGCCTGGTCCCCGGGTCCCTGGTCCCCGGTCCCGCCTCTGAAATGCGGCCGCCCCTGGGAAGATCGCTCGATCCCCCAGTTCCTCCTCGATGCGGAGCAGCTGGTTGTACTTTGCCACGCGCTCGCTGCGAGAGGGCGCGCCGGTCTTGATCTGTCCGGCGCCGGTGGCCACGGCCAGGTCGGCAATCGTCGTATCTTCCGTGTCGCCCGAGCGATGAGAGATAATCGACGCGTACCCGGCGGCCTTCGCGGTCGCCACCGCCTCCAGCGTTTCGGTCAGCGTTCCGATCTGGTTGACCTTGATCAAGACGGCGTTGGCCACGTGCAATTCGATTCCCCGCCGCAACCTGGCCGGATTGGTGACAAAGAGGTCATCGCCCACCAGCTGGGTCGTGGAACCCAGGCGGGCGGTGAGATCGCGCCATCCCTCCCACTCATCTTCGGCCAGCCCGTCTTCAAGAGAGACGATCGGATAGGTCTCGCACAGACGAGCATAGTAGGTGAGCAGCTCCCCGGTCTGACGCTGGATCCCCTCACCCGCGAAGCGGTAGGTGCCGTTCTGGTAGAGGTTGCTCGCCGCGACGTCGATCGCCACCGCCACGTCGGTTCCGGCGCGGTAGCCTGCCTTGCGGATCGCGTCCAGCAGTACGTTAAGGGCTTCCTCGGTCGACCGCAGCGCGGGCGCAAATCCGCCTTCGTCGCCGACCGCGGTGCTGAGTTTCCTGCTGCGGAGGATCGCGCGCAATGCATGGAACGTCTCTACTCCCATCCGCAGCGCGTCGGCGAACCGCCCCCCTCCGATGGGGACCAGCATGAACTCCTGGACGTCCAGCGGGTTGTCGGCGTGGAGACCTCCATTGATGACGTTCATCAGCGGGACCGGCAGCGTACGCGCCTCGCGGTTCAGGTAGCGGTAGAGTGGCTCATGCCGCGATGCCGCCGCTGCTTTCGCCGCAGCGAGGGAGACGCCCAGCAGGGCGTTGGCGCCCAGCGCGGACTTATTCGGAGTGCCATCGAGCTCAATCAGCAGCCGGTCCAGCCCGGTTTGGTCCAGAGCTTCCCTCCCCGCCACCTTCGGTGCGATCCGGCCGTTCACGTTGGCCACGGCGCGCAGCACGCCCTTGCCGGCGTAGCGTCCCACGTCACCATCGCGCAACTCCAGCGCCTCGTGCACGCCCGTGGAAGCACCCGAGGGGACTGCCGCGCGGCCGAAGCCCCCATCGCTCAGGCGGATGTCGACCTCCACGGTCGGGTTGCCGCGTGAGTCCAGGATCTCGCGTGCGTGAACCGAGGCGATCGTCGCCATCGCTATGACTCCCAAATAACGGGAACGGGGGAACTGGGGAACGGGGGACCGCGAAAAGGCAATAAGGCGAAGTCAACTGTCAAGGACTCGCCCGCTACTGAAGGCGCGTTCCCGCGTTTCCGCGATCCCGCGTTCCCCATTCTCCGATGTCAATGCGTCCCAGAATCTCGACGAGTTCTTTCGAGGGGGTGGGCCGTTCGGGCACGGCGAGCACTTTGGCCACGAGCCGGCGGTCGCCCCGCGAGATGGTGATCACGTCTCCCAGCCTGACGGATGCCGCAGGCTTCGCCGCGGCGCCGTTGATCCGCACCCGGCCGGCCTCGCACAGGGTGTGCGCCAGCGTGCGCCGCTTCACGAGGCGGCTGACTTGGAGGAACTTGTCTAACCGCATACGTGCGGGGACGCGGGAACGGGGGAACGGGGGAACAGGGGACTCATTTCGTGGGCTGGTCCGTCCGCGTGATCTTTGCCTGGGTCTTGATCTTTTTCATCCACTCCTGGAAGGATGCTTCTTGCCTGCCGGACAACAGGACCCCGCGGATCTTGTCACGCGCCTGCTCGAGCGTAGCCGGTTGCGGGGGCCGGCGTTCGAGGACCTGGATGAGATGATAGCCGTATTGCGTCTTGACAATGTCCGAGATCTGCTTGGGCTGCAGCGCGAAGGCCACCTGCTCAAATTCGGGCACCAGCTGCCCACGGCTGACGAACCCCAGGTCGCCGCCCTGCTCGCGACTGCCAGGATCCTTGGAGTACTGGCGCGCCAGATCGTCAAACGACTCGCCACGCCGCAGCTTCGCCAGCACCAGCCGGGCCTGATTCTCGTCGTCCAGGAGGATGTGCTTGACGTGGACCTGCTCGGACCGGTCGAACTCATTGCGGTGCTCACGGAAGTATTGCTCGATCTCGACGTCGCTCACTGTGGCCGGCGCCACCTTCACCATGAGATTCCGCACGGCCAGATTGGTCCGCAGGCGATCCTTGAGCTCGGTGAGCGAGAGGTTGCGCTGCGACAGCGCCATCTCGAAGTCACTTTCGGTGGGGAAGTTGCGTTTGATCTCTTGGAGCTGCGACTCCACCTGCGTCTCCGTGGGCATGGCGCTGTTTCGGCGCGCCTCCTGGAGCACCAGCCGCTGTTCGATGAGCTGGTCGAGGACCACGCGGGAGATCTCCGCTCGCTGCCGGGCGCCGTCCGCAGTTCCCACATCGAGTCCGTACTGTTTGGCGAGGGTGTCGACCTGTCCATTTAGTTCGTTGACGTAAATTACTTCACCGTTGACGGTGGCGGCGACCGCCGTGCCCCGTTGCATCCCGATGGTGACTGCCGTCACCGCGCCCCCGCCGAGGAGCACAGCGACGAGTCCCAGGATCACGATTCTGGCCCGTCCTTGCATTCTTCACGCCTCCCAATTGTGTGTTCGCTGCTTCATCCTACCCGCCCGGATGGCCAGGCGCAATCCCGGCGGGTTCTCGCCGGCGGCCGTGGCGTGCCAGGGCCTGCAGCACCTGCGTCATCGTCTCGACGTCGGCCAGGCCAGGGCCGCCCGCTCGCAGGCGAAGGATCCCCGCCGCCGCGGTGAGCCGCCCTCCGAACTCCCGCACGAGGGCCGCTTCCTCTTCGGTGCCCAGCGACCAGCCGGCGGCCGGCTTCAGCACGATGCGATCCTGTTCCCGCGCGATGGCCGCGATACCGGCATCGCGCGCCAGCGCGCGCAACCGCACGATCTGGAGGAGGTTGGCTGCCTGGCTGGGTGGCGGGCCGTAGCGGTCGGTGATCTCCTCGGCCACCTCGCCCGCTTCTTCCGGCGTCCGGACCGCCGCCATCTTGCGATACATGGCCATGCGCTGTCCTTCGTCGGGGATGTATGGTTCGGGGAGGTAGGCGTCCACGCCGAGATCGACCGTGGCGTCCGGCGCCTCCTCCACGATCTGGCCGCGCAACTCACGAATGGATTCATCCAGCAGCCGGCTATACAGCTCGAACCCCACGGCGGCAAGGTGCCCATGCTGCTCAGGTCCGAGGAGGTTGCCGGCGCCGCGGATCTCCAGGTCTCTCATGGCCAGCTTGAAGCCCGAGCCCAGCTCAACGAATTCCTGCATCGCCTGCAGCCGCTGGCGGGCTTCGTCGGTCAACGGGACACCCTTCGGGTACAGCAGGTAGCAGTACGCCTGGCGGTCGGACCGGCCGACGCGGCCGCGCAGCTGGTACAGCTGGGACAGGCCCATCACGTGCGCGTCCTCCACGAGAATCGTATTCACACGGGGAATGTCAAGTCCGATCTCCACGATCGTCGTGCACACGAGCACGTCTAACCGGCCGCCGAGGAAATCCATCATCACCTGTTCCAGCCGTTCCTCCGGCATCTGCCCGTGCGCCACTGCCACCCTGGCCTCCGGTACGGCCGAGCGGATGCGGCGGGCCGCCCGTTCGATGGTCTCGACGCGGTTGTGCACAACGTACACCTGTCCTCCACGATCCAGTTCCCGCTGGATCATCTCCCGGATGGCGTCCCCTTCGTAAGGGCGGATCTCCGTGAGGATCGGCAGCCGGGCATCGGGCGGCGTTTCCATCACCGACATGTCGCGTAGTCCCACCAGGGACATATGCAGCGTGCGTGGGATCGGGGTGGCCGTCAGGGTCAGCACGTCGACGCTTCTGCGCAACTGTTTGAGTTGTTCCTTGTGCTTGACCCCGAATCGCTGCTCCTCGTCGATGATCACGAGGCCGAGCTTGGCGAACCGCACGTCCTTTTGAAGCAGCCGGTGGGTGCCGATGACGATATCGACGGTGCCGGCAGCGATCCCGTCGATCACCCGGCGCTGCTCGACGCGGCTGCGAAACCGGCTGAGCACCTCCACCTTCATGGGATAGGCGGCCAGCCGTTTGAGGAAGACGTTGTAATGCTGTTGCGCCAGGATGGTAGTGGGCACCAGTACGGCGACCTGCTTGCCGTCCATCACCGCCTTGAACGCCGCGCGGAGCGCGACCTCGGTCTTGCCGTAGCCGACGTCCCCCGCGATCAGCCGGTCCATCGGCTTGGGTGCCTCCATGT
The DNA here is from genome assembly GCA_005882335.1 of Candidatus Segetimicrobium genomatis. Taxonomy (GTDB): domain Bacteria; phylum Sysuimicrobiota; class Sysuimicrobiia; order Sysuimicrobiales; family Kaftiobacteriaceae; genus Telluricultor. Next base: position 28,558 of record VBAP01000029.1, on the reverse strand, counting down.
CACGCTTGACGTCCTGGATGGCCAGCCACTGGTCGGGCGTCTCCTCAAATTCGAACGTCGCCTCCAACTCTTGCTGCCACGGCGTGTCTGCCGAGAACGCGTGGCCGGGGACGGTCTCCCGCACCGCGTACAGCTGCAGTAACTCCCGCGCCATCTCCTGTGCCGCTTCCTTGACACGCTTCTTCTCGCGTTCCCACTCCGCGCCGCCCAGGCGGTGGATCTTCGGCTGCTGGCCCTCCACGCCGATGTAGCGCTGCACGAGATTGATCTGGTCTGTCGGTACGTACAGCCGGTCGCCCTGCGCGTACTCCAGATGGAGATAGTCGCGTTCCGCGCTGTGCAGCAACAGCCGGACCATGCCGCGGTAGATGCCGATGCCGTGATGGATGTGCACGACGAGGTCGCCGGCGGATAGATCGGTCCAGGAGTAGAGCCGGACGCCCTCGCGGAACCGCAGCTTGCGCCGGCGACGACGCCAGCCGACGATTTCGCTATCGCTGACCACAACCAGCGCCGCCGCCTCCAGCTCAAACCCGCGCGACAGCGGCGCGCTGATTACGGCGACGTGACCGGGGTCCGGCAGGGTGGGAGATTCGCCGGCGGCCAGTGCGCCCACGCCATGGTCGGCGAGAATTTCCCGCATCCGCTGCGCTTGTGTGGTGGCGACGACGATGCGGTGACCCTGCGCCTGCCACTCTTCCAATGCGCGGGCCAGCAGTTTCATCTGTCCCCCGAACGCTTCGACCCCGGCGAAGCGAATCGAGATCTCGACCGCGGTGCTCTCGGCGGCATGCAGCGTCGAGAGGCTCAGACGGACCATGTCGTTGGTCCGGTGCGCCACGTCCTCCCACGGGACCAGCGTCCCGGGGGCTGCGCGCTCCAGCAGCGTGCGCGCCTGGCGTTGCAGTTCGTCGGGTTCGTCCAGGACAAGCAGCGACGAACGCGGCAGGTAGTCGAGCAGCGTCGCGCTCCCGCCGCGTTCGGTTACGGGCGTCAGCAGCGCCACCGGTAGAGGCTGGGTGCTGCGTTGCGTGGTGGGGTCGAATGCCCGCAGGGCTTCGATCTCATCGCCAAACCATTCTGCGCGGACGGGAGTGTCCAGGTGCGCGGGGAACACGTCCAGGATCCCGCCCCGCACCGCAAACTGCCCTTTGGCTTCGACCAGTTCGACCCGTTCGTAGCCGCTCTCGGCCAGGAAGGTGACGATGGCCTCCCGGTCGCCGCGATCGCCCTGCCGGAGGCGCCTCGTGGAACCGCGAAACTCATCGGGCGAGGGAACGACCCGCAGCAGCGCCGAGACCGGCGCGACGATCCACGGCGGCGGACCGTCCAGCAACCGCAAGAGCACTGCCACCCGCTCACCGACGATTTGAGGAGCCGGGCGTTCACCGTCCTCCCGCACGTCCCACTGAGGAAACACCATGACACTGCCCTCTAATGTCGGGGCAAACGTCAGCAAATCATCGTGTAGCCGCTCCGCCGCGTCGTATGAAGGCGTGGCCAGCAGAACGACGCCTCGACGTGGCTCGGCGTCTGCGACCCCTCGGCGCGGCTCGGGGCCCGCAGTTCCTGGTCCAGGGACGGCGAGGTCCTCAGCCAGCGCCGCCAAGAGATATGCTTTCTCCGCTCCGGCCGGACCGACCACCCAGGGATGGCTGAGCCGGCGAACGGCGTCGAGCAGCCGGGTGTACGGTTCCTGCTGGCGCAGGAGCGGCAGCAGATCGTGGAGGGTCATAACATCTAATTGTACCTGTCCCAGTCAAACCATCACAATCAGCGCTTTAGAACGGTGGTGATGCCCAACAATGCCGCCGCGCCCAACGACGCAAAGGCCCACCCCCAGGTGCCGCCGGTGGCGTCGAGGATTGCCCCGAACAGAGACGGAGAGATTGCGGTGACCAGGAATCCCAGCCCGGACTGCACGGCCAGGGTGGCGCCCAGCGTGTCAGCCGTGGCCGACTCGGCGACCGCAGTTGAGATGGTCGACGAATCAGCCGTGACCAGCAGCCCGTAGACGAGGGCGAGGATCAGCACGGCGGCCATACCCAGCCGCGGCGTCCATCCGATCAAGGCAGAACACAGGGCCGAGGCGGTCAGGAACATGAGGATCGTCCGGCGCCGCCCCAGGTGATCGGACAGCCAGCCTCCGGCCGCGTTGCTCAGGCCGCTACCGACCAGCACGAGTGATGCGAACGTGGCGCCGCGCGCCGTAGCAGCCGTCAATGGCATCCCCTGCCGCACCCACAGCGTGGTCAAGAATGCCGGGAGCCAGGCACGCATCCCAAACAACTCCCAGTTATGAGCCGCGTAGGCGGCAATGAAACGCAACGCGCGGCGGTTGCGGAGCGCCTCTCTGATCGCCGAGCGCACCCGGGCCGCCGGCCGCGCGATGTCCCGGACGGTCCCCCAGGCAATGAGGACTGCTGCCAGCGGACCGGCTGAGGTCACCGCAAATGCCGTGCGCCAGCTGTATGGCAGGATGATACCGGTCAGCAGCAGCGAGAGGCTGATGCCGAGGCTGAAGCAGGCAATGTAGACGCCCATCGCCGCGCCGCGGCGCTGCGCGGGAAAAGTTTCCACCACCAGACGCATTCCCGGTACATAAGTGCCGGCCAGCCCCATGCCGGCGAGCGTTCGCAGCACGAGGGCCGAGCCAAAGCCATCGGCGAACGTCGCAAAGAGGGCGCCGAACACAGCATTCCAGATCGCGCTGAGCAGGTAGATGATCCGGACGCCGGCAACGTCGGTGAGGGTCGCGAGCACAAGCACGGCGGCTGTGTACCCGATCTGCTGGCCGGCGAAAATGGCACCAGCCTGCGCCGCAGAAAGCGCCCACTGCTGGCGCAGCACGGGCAGCGCCGCCGAGTAGTTGCCGAAGGTGAGCATGGTGAGGATTTCGCTCGCGCAGAGCAACGCCAACCAGCGGATTGGCGTATGGGCTGGAGGTTTGCCGGGGGCAAGTAACTTGGTCACCTTTCCCGAAGTCTACTTCAGCACCGAGAGTTCTACGGGCTCCACTTTCCGGTACACCTCAATGGGATCGCGACGCTTCCCATCTACCGTCAGAAGTCGGTCAACGGGGATGTTGAACAGCCGTTCGTTCTCCTGCAGTTGCGGCAGGATCGTGGTCCAGTCTGCTTCGGTCATATCCGCGAAGTGCCCGCCGTTCAGTTGCTCCTCGTCCAGCCGTTGGAAGGGGTCCCGGACATAAATGGCGCCGCCGCTGGCCAGTGAGAAGAGATTGCTGCCTGCATACGGGGTGTCGAGGTCGACGATGTGGCCGTCGACGCCGACGTCGATCCCGTTGAGGACCACGAACCCGCCGCCCTCGAGCGGATCGCCGGCCATGAACGACTCCGCCAGATAGTCCAGTGCTGTGCCGTTGATGACCACACGTGGCCGCCCCACCGCATTGATGAGGGGCCGCCCGGCTGCGTGGCCCAGGATGTAAATCTCCCCGCCTTTGGCCCCATACAGGAGCGTCTGCCCCGCGTTGCCGTAGACGGCGAGTTTGCCGGCCTTCAAGATCTGGCCGACCTGGTCCTGTGCGTCGTTATGCACGTGCATCTCTATTCCGTCCATCCCCGAACCCAGGTAATCGCCCGCACTGCCGTACACGTCAACGCGCACGCCAGCCGACTCCGAGCCAAACCCGCTCCCCATGAACCGCTGGCCGCGCACGTTGAACACGATCAGCGAGCGCCACCCTGCACGATACGCGCGCACGAGTTCACGCGCCAGGCTCTGGCCGCCTTCGGACGGGAACCCATCGGGGTCAACGACGAGGGTGTGGTCCGGTGCGGGCGGCCCGCCCAGCCGGTCGCGATGCGCCCAACCCACGCGGTGCATCCGGCTCGCCGCGTCGCGCGTGGCATGATGCGGGGGAATGCCGTCAAGTAGTGGGACGTCCCTCAGCGTGTTGTAGATGGCAGTGTGTAGCAGCGCCAGAATTGAACCGCGTTTCTTCGTCCCGGTCGGCAGGCGGCGGTCCACAAGGCTGGTCAGCGCTCCCAACACCATCTTCCGCACCTGATCGCCGGCCCGCGCCTCCTGGTGGACCGCGTTCAGCCAGGCCACCAGAATGCCGTAGGGCCAGTCGAGCAGACCGTTGCGCCCTTGCGCGAATAATGCCGCCTCATCGCTGATGTCCGGCGCCGGTGTGTGCGGCGCTCCGCCGCGTAGCGCATGAAATGGGGCTTCTCCCGCCCGGGCGGCCGGCGCCATGGGGATGGTCGGCACGTAATGCAGCTGTCCGGGCGGGGTAGATACCTGGCTCCCGAACTTATCCGTGCAGATCAACTTCTCGTCCGCCGTGACCGTGAAGATGAACGCGCCGCCATCGGTGTACGAACCGCCTCGCGCATTCCAGTAGCGGTCGGCCACCGGGCACACCCGCGGATCTTCGTGGTGAAGGCTGGCCAGCGTTGCGTCGATGGCCTGCTTCTCCGACGCGATGATACCGACGGAGACCGCCCCCTCCTGCAGGGCGAACACCTGGGGGCGCAGCATCGAAGTGTCCGTGATGCCGATCAACTGCCAGGCGGTCGCGCCGTCGCGCGGTCGAGCGGTCGGGTGGTCGAGCGAGGTAGTGGCAACTTCCGGCCGCGACTGCCCGACTGCTTGACCGCCTGACCGCGAGTCTGCGATTGTGCGCGCGATGATGAAAAACCAGGGGCCATCGGGGGACCCATGCATGTGCGCGGTCTGGATGGCACGGTAGACGCGCTGCCGCTCCGGTGGCAGCATCAGGAAGTCGCGCTCGGTGGTGGGCGCCATGGCCTCGATCACATACTCCACCGGATAGCCATATATCCGTGCCCACAGGTCGACGAGCAGGACGGACACCTCGGTGTCCGTCAGGAACAGCGGGAACAGATTCCGCTGCGCCAGATATTCGCTGACGGCGTGGTAGTTGGCGAAGTCGCCGTTGTGCACCAGCGCGGTGTCGAGCGCGGTGAACGGGTGAGCACCGCCGGGATGCCAGACGCGGCCCTTGGTCGGATAGCGCTGGTGGCCGATCCACACTCGGGCCTGGATATTCTCCATCTGGTAGTAGCGCAACGCCTGCTCCGCGTAGCCGACGAGTTTCAGCACCAGCATGTCCCGGCCGTACGAGATCACAAACGCCTGCATCCTCTGGTCTGCGTAGAACGTCTTATTGAGCCGGAATGCCCACTGGGAGAGGTACTCATCTTCGGCGGCCTGGCGATCCAGGGCGGTGAGGTGCTTCTCGGCTATGACGCGATCCAGGACATCGGGCTTGACCCGGGCGAAGTACCGCCAGACGTCGGGCGGACGCACCTGCAGCCCCTCGATGGTCCGGTAGTCATCGAGGGTGGGAATGCGGTAGCCTGCGCGGACATCCAACACGGGCTCGATGAACTCCGAGACGATGCGCCCACGGGTACTGTCCTCGAGCAACGCGATCTGGATGAGGTAATCCGTTCGCAGTGTGTGCTCGTCCACACCCATCTGCTCCGCGACGAGACCCGCGGCCGCGAGCCCGCCGCCTTTGCCATTGCCGCGGTTGTGCATCTGGCCGCAGGGTGCCAGAATATGCCGGCCGGCGATGGGGACCGTGCAGGCCAGGCCGACGACGCCGCAGCCGCCTTCGGCTTCGGCTTTCACGAAACGTGCGGTGGCGCGGTCGGGCAGTCGCGCAGTCGGGGCAAGACTCCTGCGAGACGCGATGAGTTGAGCGATAGCCTCAGGCGACATCTCTCACAACCTGAGTTGGGAAGTTGGGAAGTTGGGAAGTTGGAAAGTTGAAGGGTTGACCGCCGGATTGGCTTGAGACTCTCCAACTCTCCAACTCTCCAACTTCCTTAGTGTCTGCTTGGTACTCTTCAACTTTCCAACTCTCCAACTTTTCGACTTCCTTAATGTTTGTCATTACCGGCCTCAAGATACACAAGCAAGTCGGTGCGGCCGCGCAGCTCGCGGATCGATCGCAGACCGAGCGATTTCAGGAGATCACGCAACTGCCGGGCCCAAGCCCGGTACAGGTTGGCAATGCGGGTGGCCCCCCAAGCCGGGTCGATGAGTTTGGACAGCTCAGGATCCGTCGTCGTGATGCCAAACGGGCATCCCCGGCCTTTTTCACAGTCCGCCAGGCGTGTGCACCCGATGGCGACCAGGTCGGCCATTCCGATCACCGCGCCGTCTGCCCCCAACGCCACACATTTGGCGATGTCATAGGCGGTGCGGATCCCTCCAGAGGCCACCAGCACGATTTCGTCGCGGATGCCCTCGTTGAGCAGGAAGTTGTGTACCTTCGGGATGGCGTACTCGATCGGCATGGCGATGTTCTTCTTGGCGATCTCGGGCGCCGCGCCGGTGCCACCATAGCCGCCGTCGAGGTGCACGATGTGCGCGCCGGCATGGTAGATCCCCACCGCGACCATGTCTACGTCCGTGGGGGTGGAGACTTTTACTGCGACCAGGGCGTGAGGATTGATGGTCCGGATCCAGTCCACATGCTTCTTGTGGTCCTCGACCGAGTACACGCTGTGGAATGGAAACGGCGAAAACAACGACGTCCACGCCACGGCCTCGCGCATCAGGGCCACGACCCCGGTCGTTTTGCCGCCGAGCAGATGCCCGCCCAGCCCTGGCTTGGCACCCTGCGCATATTTGAACTCCACGAACCGGGCGCGCTGCACGGTTTCCTCGCGCACGCCGAACAGGCCCGTGGCCACCTGCGTGATCACGTGATCGGCGTACGGCGCGAGTTCGTCGGGGTATCCGCCCTCACCCGTAGAGGTGAAGGTGTTAATCTCCTCGGCCGCGATGGCGCGGGCCAGCATCGTCTGCAGGCTGACCGAGCCGAACGACATGCCGCCGCCGTACCATGGCACCGAGATCGCAATCTGTGGTTCATCGCGGCGCCGGTTTAGATCGAGGGTGATATCGATTTCGCGGTGCGGGATCTGCGTAACCGCGGGGTCGCCGTCCTCGTCACAGGTGAACCGCAGAATGTCGAATCCGCCGCCCGACTTCCCCACGCGATACTCCCCTCGCGCCGGCAGCTGGCCGCTGTCTGCCTGCATCCAGGTGGCCTGTAAGAGGTCGGGCGTCCAGCGCAGATCCCCCATCGTGGGGACCTCGGTCTCCTGGGGCGGGGGCGGTAAGGGCCGGGTCTGCCCGAAGAGCGAGCGGAACACCTCTTCCTCCTGCGGCTGGAAGATAGCGCGGCCGACTTCTCCGCGCAGCCGGCGTACCTCGCGCATGCCCATCGCCCCCAGACACTCCAGGAGCTGATCGCGCCAGGCCGCCATCAGATTCACCAGGCGCTGCGCGCCCCATCCCGGATCGAACTCGCCGTTTTCGGCAGGGCAGTACGCCTTGTCGGCCCACAGGCCGCACCCGAAGGCGACCACCAGCGTGAAGTCAATCGCCACCGCATCCGCGCCGCACACGATGGCTTTGGGGACATGCTCGGCGGTGGCGATGCCGCCGCTCGTGATCAGCGTGACTTCATCGCGGATCCCGCGCTCGACCAGATGGCGGTGAATGGCGCGCAGCCCATCCGCGAGAAATCCTCGGCCGCTCTGCCCGTACTCGTCGGCGTATAAATGGATGACCTCCGCTCCCGCCCGCACCATCTGCTCCACCGCGGCGCCGTCGGTGGATCCGAGCGGAACGTACCACCCCAGCACGGCGTCCGGACGAGCGGCTTTGAGGCGCGCGGCAGCGAATGCATCTCCGCCGTCCAGCTCCACGTACCGGGCACGCGGCCAGAGCGATTCGTAGCGGTCCAGATCGCGCACCGCCAGTCGCGGCGCGATGACCGCGTCGTCGCGCAGGTCCTCGCTCCACTGGTCCGGTGTGAGGATGGCCAGGGTCCGCAGCGTCTGGGCGGCGTGCGCCGCGGCCAGGACCGGCGCGCGTTGCGTGGTGGGAAACGGGAACGGATTGAAGAGGATGGGGATCGGAAGCTCGAGCAGCGCCGGTAGTGCGTCCTCGACACCGCCCGCCCCGACGGTGAGAAACGGGAGCTTGCGGCCGAGATCCACACTGGTCGAGATATACTCGCGCCCATGGATGCCGTCGCGTGTGGGCCGCACGATCTCCGACATATCCAGCCAGATGGCATCGAATCCCGGTCCGGCAAACGGTCCGCCATAGCCTGCCCCCGAGATGGGGATCTTGCCTTTCTCCGCCATGAACCAGGTCTGCGAGATAATCTCGGGCGTCCAGTAGGGATCGCCCCGCCCCGGGGTGAGAAACGGGGGATGCCCGTACTTGACGTACTCGTCGTTCTCTTGGAGATGGAAGCGAGCGGGTGGCGAAAAGGGGAGGGGCGCCGGCGCCACGGTGATGTGGTAGCGCGAGCGCGTCCCGATGCTCATTGACCGTCGAGGCGGGACTCCATGCTTTCGGTGAGAGCGCTCCGGTACCAGTTCGTGATCGGCAGGCGGCGATCTTTGCCGAATGCCTTGGGCGTAATCTTCACGCCCGGCGGCGCCTGGCGGCGTTTATATTCGTTGCGATCCACCATCGCGATCACGCGGCGCACCACCTCGGCCGGATAGCCGGCGGCCACGATGTCCGCCGGCGGTGTGTCCTCCTCGACGTAGAGCTTGAGTATCGGATCGAGGATCTCGTAGGGCGGGAGGGTATCGGTGTCTTTTTGTCCGGCGCGCAACTCCGCGGTTGGGGCGCGGGTGAGCACGCCCTCGGGGATAGCGCTCCGCCTGCCGTTCCGCCACCGGGCCAGCTCGTAGACCAGCGTCTTGGGGACATCCTTGATGACCGCGAACCCGCCGGCCATGTCGCCGTATAGGGTCGCGTAGCCGACGCTCAGTTCGCTCTTGTTGCCGGTGGTGAGCACCAGCCATCCGAATTTGTTCGACAGCGCCATGAGCAGCGTCCCGCGGATGCGGGCCTGGACGTTTTCCTCTGCGGCGTCGGCCGGCCGCCCGGCGAATAGCGGCTGAAGCGTCTGCAGGAACGCTTCAAAGGTACGGTCGATCTCCAGATCGATGAGGCCGGACCCGAGGTTCGCCGCGACCTCGCGGGCATAGCGGCGGCTCTCGTGCGAGCTGTACCGGGACGGCATCCACGCCGTGTGCACGTGCTGCGGGCCCAACGCGTCCGTCGCGATCGTCGCTACCAGCGCAGAATCGATGCCACCGGAAAGCCCCACCACGACGTCGGTGAATCCGTTCTTGCGCACGTAGTCTCGTGTTCCCAGGGCCAGCGCGCGGTAGATCTCCTCGTGGGGATCCATCGGTTCGGCGATGGCCGGGGGGATCGATGGCCGCTGCCGTGATCGCGCCGCCGAGACATGCAGGGTGTACGTTTCGATCGGCCCCTCGTCGTCCTCCGCCGCCCGCACCGGCGCAAACAGCCGGTGACGGCGAACGGCTTCGGGGTCGACATCGCAGTAGACGAAATCCTCTTCGAACTGTTTCCCGCGGGCCAGCCACGCGCCGGTGTGATCGAAGATCATGCCCATGCCGTCAAAGACCAACTCGTCCTGACCGCCGACCAGGTTGTCGTAGCAGAGGACGACGCTGTAGTCGCGGGCCCGCGTGGCCAGCATCTGTGCCCGTTCGCGCCACTTCCCGGCGTGGTACGGGGAGCCGTTGATGTTGATGATCACGAGCGCCCCGGCGGCCGCCTCCGCCTGGCAAGAGCCGCCTGGAGCCCAGATATCCTCGCAGATCGTGACGCCGACCGGGACGCCTTCGATGATGAAGACCGGCGCGCGGCGGCCGGGGTGGAAGTATCGCTTTTCGTCAAACACCCCATAGTTCGGCAGGCGCTGCTTGTGGTAGATACCCACCCGCTCGCCATCTACGCACATCGCCGCCGCGTTGTAGAGGTGCGTGCCTTGATCGACGAATCCCACGACCGCGGCGATACCCTTGGTGCGGCGGGCGACCTCCTCCAGCGAGGCCAGGTTTCCCCGCACAAAGTCGGGTTTGAGCAGCAAATCTTCAGGGGGATAGCCGGAGATCGACAGTTCGGGGAAGCAGATGATATCCGTGCCCAGATCGCGCGAGCGGTCGATGGCCTCGCAAATACGGCGGGTGTTGCCCTCCAGGTCTCCCACCGTCGTATTGATCTGGGCCATGCACACACGTAGCATGCGGGTTCCAAGAAGAGATTATACCGCAGTCGGACGGTGAGGCGGTCGAGCGGTCGGGACTCGCGGGAATCGTCGGAAGCGGCGGATCAGTCTGGCCGCGACAGCGCGACGGCGCGAATACGCGACCGCGGCCAAAACAGCGCCAGCGGGTGCGCTTCGCTGAGTTAGGCCGGGTTGCCGTCGACCGCGCAGCGCCGGAGGCACTGCGGAGCGAGCGGTACCTCACTCCCACCTCGAACAGCCGCTTTCCGCTGGCGAATACGTTTCTACCATGCAACGGGGAAAGGGGTCAATTCGGAACTTTCGTTCCGCTGTTGTGGACAATGGGGATAAGAAGGACAACTGCGGGAGTAGGGATTCGGGATTAGGGATTAGTCTCGTAACGTCAGGTTTGCGGACGCTCGACGACTTTTCAATCCCCAATCCCTAATCCCTAATCCCGCCGTTCTCTGTTGCAAGGATTTCCTGCGCGATTTCTTTCATCGTCTTGCGGGTGCTGCGTGCTTGACGCTGGATCTGGGCGAATGCGGCAGCTTCGTCCAGCCCATGCCGGCTCATCAGGACCCCTTTGGCGCGCTCAACCACTTTGCGGGTAGCCAGCGCATCCTCGAGGCTCCCGATGTCTTCACGCAGCGCACGGATTTCGCGAAACCGTGCCAGGGCGACTTCAATCGCGGGGCGGAGGTCGCTCTCCCGCACCGGCTTGACCAGATAGGCGAGGACTCCGGCTTCCTTGGCCCTGTCCACGAACTCTCGGTCGGCGTACGCCGTCAGGACGATCACCGGCACGGGGGGTTCGGCCAACAGGGCCCGTGCGGCCTCCAGGCCGTCGATTCCAGGCATCTTGATGTCGAGCAAGACCAGGTCCGGGCGCAGCCGGCGCACTAGGGCTAGCGCGCGATCTCCATCCGCCGCCTCCCCCACCACGCGATACCCTTGATCCTCGAGCATGGAACGAAGGCCCAGGCGGATGACGGCCTCGTCATCGGCAATGAGGATCCGCAGCGGTTCAGGCATGTCGCTGATCTACCCCGGATCCCCCAGATCACTCGCGGGCATTGCCGGAGATCCGGGGAATGGTGATCACGGCGCGTGTCCCCGCGCCGCCGGGCACCGTACGGTGCGGGGCGCCGGAGAAGACGAGCGTCCCTCCCAGGTCCTCCGTCACCAGCGCGTGTACGATCTTCAACCCGAGGTCGGCGCCGGTAGCAGGGTCGAACTTCTGGGGCAATCCCCGCCCGTCATCCTCGACTTCCAGCATCAGGCCCATCTCCTGCTGCGTCACGCGGATCTCGATGCGCCCCGTCGTCCGTTGAGGAAACGCGTGCTCGAACGCGTTCTGCAGCAACTCGTTCACCGCCAGAGCCAGGGATGTCGCCTGCTGCGATGCCAGGTAAATGTCATCGCCGCGTACGGAGACATCGATGCTCACGCCCGGCCGGGTCATACCGTGCGTGACGCTGTCGGCCACACGCTCCAAGAGCTGACGCAGGTTGATCAGACGGAATCCTTCGACCGAGAGGATTTCGTGCACCGCGGCGATGCTGAGCACACGGTTGATCGTCTCGGTGAGCACCTCGCGGCCGGATACCTCGCGTCCGTCTCGCAGCTGCAACCGGAGGAGCATCGCGATCGTCTGCAGGTTGTTTTTTACGCGGTGGTGCATCTCGCGAATGACCGCCGAGCGGACGACCAGGTTGGCGTTCTCGATCGCCAGCGCCGTCTGGTTGGCCAGCGTGGTGAGCAGTGTGGTTTCCGCTTCGGTGAACCGATGGGGGCTGGCCTTGTAGCAGTTGACAACTCCGATGGCTTTGTCCCGCACCACGAGCGGTACGGACAGGAGCGCCCGCAACCCTTCCTGTTCGGCCATCTCTTTGGCCAGGAAGCGGGGGTCGGCCAGGACGTCGAAGACGGCGATCGCCCTGGCCTGGCGCGCCACCAGACCGGTGATACCCTCGCCCACTTTCAACCTGGGCCGGTTGAGATAGGCGTGGCCGGCGCTCTGCGCGGCGGTGATCACCAGTTCGCCAGTGGTCTCGTCGATGAGCATCAACGAGCACGTCTTGGCGTCAAGCATGCGGGCGGCCATCTCCAGAATCAGGCGCAGGATCTCCTCCAGATACAAGGGCGAGGTCACGGTCTGGCTGACCTCCGCCAGGGTGGAGAGTTCCATGATCTGGCGGCGCATGTTGTCGTACAGCGTCGCTTTTTCGATAGCCCCGGCAGCCAGGTCCGCAATTACGCCGAGCAGCTCGAGCTCATCGTCGGGATATTCATGCTGGGCGGTGGTCTGCACGTTGATCGCGCCGATAACCTTTCCGGCGGTGACCAGCGGCACAGCGGCGAGTGATCGAAAGTTGTACTCATGGGTCTCGGGTAAATAGACGAAGCGAGGATCGCTGGCCGCATCGCTGCTGGCGACCGGTTTGCCTTCTCCGGCCGCCCAGCCCGTGAGGCCTTCGCCGAACCGCAGCCGCGCCCGGCCCACCGCGTCGGGCGCCAGGCCGGTCGTCGCCTTCAGCACCAGGTACTCCCCGGCGGGGTCGAGGAGGTAGATGGAGCAACTGTCCATGCCCATGACCTCTGCCGTCGTTTTGGTGATGAGATGGAGGGTCGTGTCAAGATCTAGTGCCGAGCCGATCGCCCGGCTGATCGCCCGCAGGGCAGAGATCTCTGCCGTCTTGCGCCTGAGGAAATCTTGAGTGACGTCCGCCATCGGGGTGTGCAGTCATGATACCGCGAACAGCGAACGGCGAACAGGGAACACGAGATTCCCGGGCCTTGTTCGCCATGTTCGCGGTTCGCTGTTCCCTATTTGGGGGTGTAGACGACCTGGGCGCCCACGGTGATCTTCTTGCGCTGGAAGAACCCCTTGTTGACTTCCAGAGCGTATCGTGACGGTTTCGCCGCCTGATAGATCGCAACGGGCTTCCGAGGGTCCTTCTCCACGTCCATGTCGACCAGATCAACGATCTGCCATTGCTCGTTGATGAACGCGACGGTCAGCGGGATGAGGGTGTCCTTCATCCAGAAAGCCCATACCCCTGTAATTTCGAAGATAAACAGCATACCCGCGTTACTGGCGAGAGAGGTTCGGTTCCCCAGGCCCTGCGCCCGGCTCTCTTCAGTGTCGGCCACCTCGACGTTCAAGAACGCTCGGACCTTGCCCTGCGTGATCGTGAGGATCCCGCGTTTGAAGGTGACCTCGGCGCGGACCGGCGTGCTCGCGAGCAGCAGCCCGGTGATCACCAAGATACCGATCAGCCGGGAAGGGACGTGACTCGTGTCTCGTGACTTGCGACTCATGTCAATCCCCTATTTCCCTACGCGTTCCCATGTTCCCCCGCTCCGCCCCGAGCCGGCCAGGCCGGCGTGGGGGTTCCCGCGTTCCCGGGGCTTACAGGAGTGATTGCCCAAATTCCAGAACGGTGACACGCATGTCAACATCCTACGACTTTGATGTGATCGTCGTCGGCGCGGGGCCGGCGGGCGGAATGGCGGCGGGTACTGCGGCCGCGATGGGCCTGCGGACCGTCCTCATCGAGGAACACCCGGAGATCGGGGCACCGACGCATTGTTCAGGCAAGCTGCAACTGCATGCCTTCCGTGAATTCAACTTGCCCCAGCGCCTCGTTCTCAACACGCTGCAGGCTGGCGCCTTCTACGCCCCCAACGGCGCGGTGGCGCGGGTCCGCCGTGCCGTCCCCGATTCGCACGTCGTCGACCGCGCGGTCTTCGACCGGTGGCTCGCCCACCAGGCGCAGGAGCGCGGCGCGGAGTTGTTGCTCGACACCAGGCTGCGCGCCGCGGAACGCGTCAACGGCGCCGTGCGCGTGACCGGCGAACGGAGTGGCAGAGCGTTCTCGGCGACGGCAGCCCTTATCGTCGATGCCGAAGGGGCCCGCCCAGTACTGCCGAAGGCTCTCGGCTTCCAGCTCCGGCGTCGCCTGATCCTGGGCCTACAATACCAGATGACCGATGTCGACCTGGAAGAACCAGACTGTCCTGAGGTTTATCTAGGGACGGCGGCCGCGCCGGGATTCTTCGCCTGGTTGATGCCGATCGGTGACCGGCGCGCCCGGGTCGGGATCTGCGTCGACCCGCAGTTGGCCGGCCGCGCCCCCCTGCACTACCTGGAGTCCCTCCTGCAGGGGCATCCGGTGGTCTCGCGACGCCTGCGTTACGCGCGGATCGAACGGAAACTGGCTGGGCCCATCCCGGTGCTCGCTTCTCGAAGCCCCACGGCGGTAGACGGGATGATCCTGGTTGGTGATGCCGCCGGGCACGTGAAGGCGACCAGCGGCGGCGGGATCTATTTCTCCCTGATTGCCGCGCGCCTGGCTGCCGAGAGTGCCGCCGCGTATGTCGGTGGAGATCGGGACGCGCTGATCCGCTACGATCGCCGGTGGCGGCGGCGTTTCGGGCGAGAACTGCGCGCGACGACCATGGCCCGGTTGGCGCTCAACCGGATGACCGATGCCGATCTCAATGCGATCGTCGCGACGATCGCCGCCGACGAACGGCTCCGCGCCACTATCGAGCGGCTCGGCGACACGGCGTACCAGTCACGCCTCCTGGCGCCGTTCATGACGCATGCCCTGCGGCCGGGTCACCTGGCCACGCTCGCGCGGCCGATGCTGAAAATTATCCGGTATGGCCTACGCGCGCTGTGGGATGATGAGATCCCCGCAGAGGAGAACGGCGCCGGTGAAATGAACCCTTAGGGAGCATGCGCATTATCGCCGATCTTCACCTCCACTCCAAGTACAGCCGGGCCACGAGCCGGGAGATGGATGTGGAGAATATGGCCCGGTGGTGCAAGATCAAAGGTATTACCATCGTCGGCACCGGCGATTTTACCCACCCCGTCTGGCTCCGCGAACTCAAGGTCAAGCTGAAACCCACCGACCGTGGCCTCTACATGCACGCCGGCGTGTACTTCATGCTCACGGTAGAGGTCTCCAACATCTACCCCCGGGCCGGCCGGCTGCGCAAGATTCACAACATCATCTTCTGCCCGACGTTTGAGCTGGCGGAGCGCATCAACGCGGTCCTGGGGCGGTTCGGATCCTTGATGGCCGATGGCCGGCCCACGCTCACGGTGCCATCCGACAAGATGGTGGAGTACATCATGGAGATCTCGCCAGACTGCATGGTGGTGCCCGCGCACGCCTGGACGCCCTGGTTCAGCCTGTTCGGGTCCAACTCCGGATTCGACTCGCTGGAGGAGTGCTTCGGCGCGCAGACCAAGCATATCGCGGCGGTCGAGACCGGGTTGAGCAGCGATCCGCCGATGAACTGGCGGCTGTCGCAGCTGGACCGGGTCATGCTGGTCAGCAACTCCGACGCCCATTCGCCGGCCAAGCTGGGGCGCGAGGCTAATGTCTTTGAGGCCGAGCCGGACTACTACGAGTTGATGCGGGTGCTCCGCGATAAGGATACCAGCAAGTTTCTGTACACGGTGGAGTTCTTCCCAGAGGAAGGCAAATATCACTACGATGGCCACCGGAACTGCAACACCCGCATGACCCCAAATGAAGCCAAGGCTGCCGCGAACCGCTGCCCGGTCTGTAAGCGGCCCATCACCGTCGGCGTGATGCATCGCGTGGAGGACCTGGCCGATCGCGAGGCCGGGTACGTGCCAACAAGCGTCGTTCCCTACCGCAACTTGATCCCGCTGGAAGAAATCATCGCAGAGGCAATGGGGGCACAGGTCGGCACCAGCGGGGTGCGTGAGGAGTACTTCAAGCTCTGCGCGCGGCTGGGGTCGGAGTTCGCGATCTTGCTCGAGGTGCCGGCCGACGAACTTGCCAGGCATACCACGCCCCGCATCGTTGAGGGCGTGCGCCGCGTCCGCGAGGGCCAGGTCGAGATCAAGCCCGGCTACGACGGCACCTACGGCGAGATCCGGATCTTCGGCGCCACGGCAGGGTCCGCTGCGCCGGCCGAAGCGAAGAAGGAAGAAGAACCCGCGCAGACCACGCTATTCTAACTAACGGGAACAAGGAAACGCGGGAACACGGGAACGCGCAGAGACGGCTTTTCCTAGAGTAGTTTTCGCGTTCCCCCGATCCCCGGTCCCGCGTTCCCGTCCATTATGGCTACCGTCTTCCTCAAGCCAGGACGAGACCAGCGTGCCAGTGCAGGTTACCTCTGGATTTTCGCCGGTGAGATCGCGCGTCTCGAAGGACAGGTCGAAGACGGCGGGATCGTCGACGTGCGTGCGATCCGCGGCCAGTGGGTCGGCCGCGGGTTCCTCAATCGCAACTCCACCCTGACCGTGCGCCTGCTGACCTTCGGCCACGAGGAGATCGATGAGGCGTTCTTCCGTCGACGCCTGCAGCAGGCGCTCGCGTACCGGCAGCGAGTGCTGGGGACGGCGCGGGCGTTCCGCGCCGTGTACGGCGAGGCCGACGCGCTGCCGTCTTTGATTGTTGATCGCTACGGCGACGTGGTGGTGATGCAGACGCTGGCGCTGGGGATGGAGGTGCGCAAACCGTTGCTGGCCGGACTCCTGGCAGAACTGCTGCAGCCGGTGGCCATCTATGAGCGTAACGACCCGCCCGTTCGCCGGCTGGAAGGCCTGCCGTCGCAGACCGGCTGGCTCCGCCCTGCGCCGGATGGTGCAGGGCTCCGAGGCGAGGCGGACTCACTGGTCGAGGTCGAGGAGGGGCGCGCCCGTCTGCTGGTGGATGTGGCCCGCGGGCAGAAGACAGGTGGCTTCCTGGATCAGCGCGAGAACCGTCTGGCCGTGGCGGCGCTGTGCGACGGTGCGGCGGTCTTGGACGCATTTTGTTACACAGGAGCGTTTGCGGTTCAGGCCGCGCTGGCCGGCGCCACGCAGGTGACTGGGATCGAGATCTCGGGTGAGGCGGCGGCGCTGGCGAAGCGCACCGCAGACCTCAACGGCGTCGGGGACCGGTGCGCGTTTACCGTCGCCAACGCCTTTGACGAACTGCGCCGCCTGGTGTCCGTGCACGCCCAGTTCGATGTGGTCATCCTGGACCCACCGCCGTTTGCTCGCGGCCGGGAGGCAGTGCCGCGGGCGCTGGCCGGATATAAGGAAGTCAATCTGCGGGCGATGAAGCTGCTCCGGCCGGGCGGAATCCTGATCACGTGCTCCTGCTCGCATCATGTGGGCGAGGCACAACTGCTGGAGGTGGTGGCGGCGGCGTCCGCCGACGCGCAGCGCGCTGTCCGTCTCATCGAGAGCCGCGGTCAAAGCCGCGACCATCCGGTGCACCCGGCGATGCCGGAGACGCGCTATCTGACGTGTCTCGTCCTCGAAATCCGCCCGCGGTGACGGACCGGCCCTCGACGACAGGGAGAGGTCCGGAAAAATCGAATGAGCGGGTATGCTATAATATGGGTGACGTTGTGAGACCCAATTCGCACGTGGCTGACGACGACAACACGTACCGGGTCTCCATAGATGGAGGGACGCGTAAGGGGAGCCGCTAGGGTTCCCCTTGTTTCATTTACGATGCCTGACGGCGTGAGCGTACAACCCGCGGCGAATCACCGCGGGGCAGGGGTTGACGTGGCGCCCCGGCAGATTCATATCACCGACAACCTGGACTTGCTGCTGGAAGTCCTCCCGTCCAAGGTGGGTACGGCGCTGCAGCAGCAGTCTGATCTGGAGACGCTGCTCGAGGTCGTGCTCGACTTGGGCCGCCGTCCCGAGGCCCGCTTCCCCGGTCGCGTTCTCTATCTGGACGAAGGGTACGTCGCCCATGAGGACATCCGCTTCGTCACCAGCCGTGTCGGCGCGTTCGGCAAAGATAACCGCGCCGGCATCGAGCGCACGCTGCATCGCATCTCCGCGATCCGCAACCGGCAGGGGGAGATCATCGGTCTGACCTGCCGCGTCGGCCGGGCGGTGGTCGGGACGGTCGACATTGTGCGCGACGTCATCGAGTCCGGCAAGAGTATTTTGCTCGTGGGGCGGCCCGGGGTCGGCAAGACCACGCTGCTGCGCGAGGCCGCCCGCGTCATGGCCGATGAGTTCAGTAAGCGCGTGGTCGTCGTGGACACCTCCAACGAGATCGCCGGCGACGGGGACATCCCGCATCCCGGTATCGGCGGCGCCCGCCGCATGCAGGTGCCGCACCCGGAACTGCAGCATGCGGTGATGATCGAAGCGGTGGAGAACCACATGCCGCAGGTGATCGTCATCGACGAGATCGGCACCGAGGCCGAAGCGCTGGCGGCGCGGACCATTGCCGAGCGGGGCGTGCAGCTCATCGCCACCGCCCACGGCAATACGCTGGACAACCTGCTGCAGAACCCGACCCTGTCCGACCTGGTCGGCGGGATTCAAGCCGTGACCCTGTCCGATGAGGAAGCCCGCCGCCGCGGCACGCAGAAGACGGTTCTGGAACGCAAGGCGCCGCCGACCTTCGACGTCGTGATCGAGATCCAGGACAAAGACCGCCTGGCCGTACACCACGACGTCGCCACCGTGGTGGACCGCTACCTGCGCGGCGCACCCCCGCGGCCGGAAATCCGGGTTCGCACGGAGGGAGGCGAGGTGCAGATCGAAGCCCCGACCGCGAAAGTAGAGACCTGGGCGCCGCACGGGCCGATGGCCCCGCCGGCGGGGGAGGACGTTACGCGCCCCGGCCGCAAAGCGGTGCGCATCTACCCCTACGCGGTCAGCCGGAACCGCCTGGAGCGAGCCATCCGCGACCTGCGCGTCCCGGCCTATGTGTCTGACTCGCTGCAGGATGCCGACGTCGTGCTAACGCTGAAGTCCCAGGAACGGCGGCAGCCGCGCAAGCTGCGCGAAGCGGTGGATCGTGGCAAGACGCTGCACGTCCTGAAGAGCAACACCATTAGCCAGATTCAGGGGTTTCTGCGTAGCGTGTTCGATGTAGAGGATGCGGATGAGCAGGAGATGGCCCTACGGGAGGTCGAGGAAGCGATCTCCGAAGTGCTCAGTTCAACGCAACCTGTCGAGCTGTCTCCCCAGAACTCCTATGTCCGCCGGCTGCAGCACCAGCTGGTCCAGCGCTACGGCTTGGCCTCCGAAAGCAGAGGCGAGGAACCGTTCAGACGCGTGGTCATCTTTCCCCGATAGGGTCTTCCGACAAAGGGAAACGTCTTCAAAGGGATAAGGAAGTCTACCCAGTCTTCACAGTCTCCCCAGTCTTCCCAGTCTAATGCCTTGTTATGGTCCGTGGTCTGTGCAGGTAGACCGGGAAGACTGAATAGACCGGGTAGACCGGGAAGACTTTTGGTGTTGAGTGAATGGCCGGACGAGGAATCTTCATCACAATCGAAGGTCCCGAAGGCGCCGGCAAAACCACGCAGGCGCGTCTCCTTCATGAACATCTTCGCGACCGGTTCCCGGTGGTGTACACGCGTGAACCCGGCGGCACCGCAATCGGCGAGCGCATCCGGGCCATGCTCCTGGACGCGAGCAACACCGCGATGGCTCCGCTGACGGAGATGCTGCTGTTTGCCGCCTCACGCGCGCAGTTTGTCGCAGAAGTGGTGGAACCGGCGCTGCAGGACGGGCGGGTGCTGCTGTCAGAGCGATATGTCGATGCGTCGATCGCCTACCAGGGATTCGGCCGCGGTCTGGACGTGGAGCTGGTGCGCCGGGTGAATGAAGGGGCCACCCGAGGCGTGATGCCGGATCTGACCATTCTGCTGGACATCGATCCGGCCGTGGGACTCCGGCGCGCGCGCCAGACCACGGGCAAAGAGGGCCGGCCGGGCCACGGCGATCGTCTCGAGCAGGAAAGCCTGAGTTTCCACGCGCGCGTGAGGGCAGGATTCCTCGCAATCGCGCACGAAGAACCGGACCGCATTCGCGTCGTGGACGGCAGTCGCGCCCAGGGCGTGGTGCACGACGAGGTCGTCCGGCTGGTGGAGGGGTTCCTGGGCGCGAGGGGGTGGCGGGCATCAGACTCGTCCTAGCCATTGTGCAGGAGAAGGACGTGGGGCGGCTGATCGATGCCCTCACCGAGGACGGGTTCAACGCGACGATGCTGGCCAGCACCGGAGGTTTCCTGCGCGAGGGCAACTCTACCATCCTGATTGGGGTGGAAGACGCACAGATTGACCAGGTGTTGGCGGTCATTCAGCGTTCCGCTCACCGCCGCGAGCAGTTCGTCAGCCCAATGCCGCCCGCCGTAGAACCGGTCGACTCCTACGTGACCTACCCCGTGAAGGTCGAGGTTGGTGGCGCCATCGTGTTCGTCCTCCAGGTCGAGAAGATGGCGCGATTCTAACCATAATCCAGCAGATTGGGTTTATCCAAGATGCCGTTCCGAGATCTCGTTGACCAAGACCACGCCGTGTTGCTCCTACGGACGGCTGTCCGCACCGGCCGGGTGTCTCACGCCTACCTGTTCGTCGGCCCGCGGGGCGTCGGCCGGCATAACGCCGCGATCGCGTTTGCGCAACTCCTGAACTGCGAGCGCGCTGACGGCGACGCCTGCGGTCAATGCCGGACCTGCACCCTCATCGCGTCGGGTCAGCATCCCGACGTCCGCGTCGTCGACGTCGCGCAGGGCCGGCTGCTCGACCCCGAGGACACCACGAAAACCGGAATCGGGATCAAGCAGGTGCTCGCGCTGCGGCGAGAGGTGGTCTATCCTCCGTACCAAAGCCGCTGGAAAGTCTATGTCCTCGTCGACGCCGAGGCGATGACCAACGAGGCGGCCAACAGCCTGCTCAAGGTCCTGGAGGAACCACCGGCCCGCGTCGTGATCGTCCTGATCGCCGAGTCCACGGTGCCGCTGCTGCCGACCGTGGTCTCACGCTGCCAGCTGGTCAGGTTCTCGCTGATTCCGTCGCCCGCGATCGAGCGCGCCTTGGTCGAGCGGTATGGCGTGCCGAAAGGGCGGGCCCGGTTCGTCGCCGCGCTGGCCGGGGGTGAACTGGGCCGGGCGGTGCGCTGGGTGACGTCGGAGGAGACGCAGCAACGCCGCGAACAGATGCTGGACTTGCTCGAGCGGCTGGAGCAGGCCGATCCGTTGGACCGACTGGATGCCGCCGAGGAATTCGCAAAAGACAAGGATAACCTGCCTGAACTCCTGGAGATCGCACTGTTCTGGTACCGAGACATCCTGGTCTGGCAGCAGACCGGTGATGAGGAGCAGTTGATCAACCTGGATCGCCGGGACCGGATTGCTGCGCTGGCCACCGCCCTGTCCCTCGCGCTTCTCAATGCGCGCATTCAGGCGGTCGAAGACGCGAAGGATGCGCTGGAGATGAACGTCCACCCGCGGTTGCTGTTGGAGACGCTGTTCCTCCGGATTACTCCTCCCACCGAACCCATGCCGGGGCGCCGGACCTAGATCCTGGATCAGCCGGACCGCTCACTTGACCACCCGCGGAATCTAAGTTTATACTTAGGTTATCAAATAGTTAGGACGGCGATCTAATGGCCCTGCACGTCGTGTCGAGATCCGAACCTTCTACCACGGCGGACCGCTGCGCGCGGGAGATTCTCGAGACGGTACCGCTGGTGATGCGCGTTGTGCGGGCGGAGATGCGGCGCCAGGGCGCACAGGTGGTATCCGTACCGCAGTTCCGGGCGCTGGCGTTCGTCGAGCGTCATCCGGGCGCTTCGCTGGCCGGCGTCGCCGAGCACCTCGGAGTCACTGCGCCGACGGCATCGACCATCGTCGACCGGTTGGTACGGCGCCGTCTGGTGGGACGCGTGCCGGATCCGGCGGAGCGGCGCCGCGTGGCGCTGACGCTCACGCCTGCCGGTGGACGGCTGTTCGCCCGCATGCGCAGCAAGGCGCGGCGGCAGGTCGCGATGCGGCTGGCCCGGGCGTCTGCGGCGGACCTGCGGAAGGTTGCCGGCGCGCTCGCCGTATTGGACCGCCTGTTTCGAGAGGAGGCCAGGATCATTGGTTGAGCACGAGGATCTTCCCCCTGCCGTCATCACAGACCGTCTGACGCGCCGGTTTGGTTCGCTGGTGGCCGTCGACGCGCTGTCGATCACCGTCCCGGCGTCCTCGGTCTTCGGCCTGCTGGGTCCCAACGGCGCCGGCAAGAGCACGACCATCAAGATGCTGACGACCCTGCTGGCACCGACCTCCGGGGGAGCCCGCGTGGCGGGAGCCGACCTCGTGCGGGAGGCGGCGCGGGTACGCGCGAGGATCGGCTACGTGCCGCAAATGCTGTCGGCCGACAGCACGCTGACCGGATACGAGAACCTGCTGATCTCGGCCAAGCTCTACCGCATCCCATCCGAACAGCGCCGGGAGCGGATCGCCGGCGCGTTGGAATTCATGGGCCTGAGCGACGCCGCGCACACGCTCGTCCGGACGTACTCCGGCGGCATGATCCGGCGTCTAGAGATCGCGCAGGCGATGCTGCACCGGCCCGCGGTGCTGTTTCTGGACGAGCCCACGGTCGGGCTCGATCCGGTGGCCCGGCACGCCGTCTGGCAACACATCCGGGACGTTCGCCGCTCCGAGGGTACGACGATCGTCATGACCACCCACTATATGGAGGAAGCCGAAGAGTTGTGCGACGAGGTAGCCATCATGCACCGTGGCGTGATCACGGCTGTCGGGAGTCCGGCATCGTTGCGGGAAGCGGTCGGCGGCGGGGCCACACTCGAGGACGTGTTCATCCATTTCACCGGAAGCGAAATCGATGAAGGAGGAGGTTACAGGGATGCTCTCCGAACGCGCCGTACAGCCCGCCGTCTCGGCTAACGCGAATCCGTTTGTGGACTTCGTGAGCCATACGCTGACGGTGCTTGAAGCCGAGGCCCGTAAGCTGCGCCACGATCCACTGGAGTTGCTGACGCGCGCCGTCCAACCCATGCTGTGGCTGCTGGTGTTCGGACAAGTTTTTGGCCGCATCCGCGGCGTCCCCACCGGGGCGATCAGCTACCGGGACTTCCTGGCGCCTGGGGTATTGGCGCAGAGCGGGCTCTTTATTGCCATCTTTTATGGCATCACAGCCGTCTGGGAGCGCGATTTGGGCATCGTGCACAAGTATCTGGTCAGTCCTGCCTCTCGTGTCGCGCTCGTACTGGGGAAGGCTCTGTCGGCCGGGCTCCGCGGCCTGTCGCAGGGACTCATCATCTACCTCCTCTCTGTCCTCCTCGGAGTCGACCTGCGGTTTTCGCCCGGTGCGATCTTGGGGGTGCTCGCGGCGATTATTCTTGCCTCTGCGGTCTTTGCAACACTTTCACTGATGGTGGCCTGTCTGGTGAAAACGCGGGAGCGGGTGATGGGTATCGGCCAGGTGCTGACGATGCCGCTGTTCTTTGCCAGCAACGCCATCTACCCGGTGGACTTGATGCCGGGCTGGCTGCGCGTGGTGGCGGCGATCAACCCGCTGACGTATCAGGTCGATGCGTTGCGGGCGCTGATGATTCAGGGCGGGACCAGCACGTTCGGCCTGGGGCTCGATTTTGCGGTGCTGGCAGGGGTGCTCGCCCTCTTCGTGGCGGTGGCGAGCCGGCTGTACCCGTCGCTGGCGGCCTGATGATGCGGGATCGCGGGCGCGCGGTGTCGCGGGAACGCCATGTTCTCGACCGCAGTTTCGCGCTCCCCCGTTACCGCGTTCCCCGTTCCCGTCATTTTCGTTCCCCGCGGGCTCTCAGCTCCTTCAGTAGATCAAGGTTCCTCCGGTCCGGCCCTTGATGATCAAAGCCCGGCGTCTCGATGAACCCCGGGAGCCTCCGCAGTTTTGGATGATTGACCAGCGCTGCGAACCCACGGCGGCCGATGCGTCCCTGGCCGATGTCCTCGTGCCGGTCGATGCGCGAGCCGAGGGCCCCCTTCGAATCGTTGAGATGCAGGGCGCGCAGATGTTTCAGGCCCACAGTATGATCGAAGGCGCGCAGCATCTGGTTGACACCCTGGGGGGTGCGGAGATCCCAGCCCGCGGCGAACAGGTGGCAGGAGTCGAGACAGATCCCCACGCGCGGCTGAAATCGCATTGCCTCCAGGATGTCTGCGATCTCCTCGAACGTCCCACCGACCTGGCCGCCGGCCCCAACGCTGTGCTCCAACAGGACCGCCGCCCGTTTGGTGGCATCGAGGGCCACTGAAAGTGCCGCGGTGATCCTGGCGAGCGCATCTGGCCACGGCCGATCACCTCGACTGCCCAGGTGCGTGATGACCGCGAATCCACCAAGACGGTCCATGGCGCGCAGCGCATAGATCAGCGCGGCCGTGGAGCGGTGGTAGAGATCCATGTCGGCGGCTGCCAGATTGATCAGATACGAGGCGTGGGCGACCAGGGGATCGAGTCGTGCCTTCCGGCGCTTTTCGATGAAGAGGTCGAGATCTCGTTCAGGATAAATGACTTCCCGCCACTGGCGCGGGCTGCCGACGAAGATCTGCAGGCACTCGCAGCCGATGGCCCCGGCGCGGTCGACCGCAAGGTGCAACGCGCCGCGGATGCTCACGTGGGCGCCGAACTTCATGGTGACTGGTGACTGGTGATTGGTGATTGGGGGATGGCTCTGAGCACGGTTCGTGGGTTTCGACGATCCGGGGCGCGCGACCTACGACCACGATCGCGCGGGAAGCCCCGGTCGCCGTAGAATAGTCATGATAGCCAGTCACCAGTCACCAGTCACTAGTCACCAGTCACTTTCAAGCAAGGGAGCGTCCTCCATGAGCAAGGACTGGGGTTTCACCACCAAGGCCATCCACGGCGGCAGGATGCCGGATGCGCACAAGGCCGTCGCGCCGCCCATCTACCAGACGGCGACCTTCTACTATGACTCCGCCGAAGAGGGCGCGCGCCTGGGCCAGGAGATCCCGCCTGGATATATCTACACGCGTTGGGCCAACCCGACTACGAGGGTCCTGGAGGAGAAGGTGGCGCTGCTGGAGGGCGGCGAGGATGCGCTGGCCACCTCGTCGGGGATGGGGGCGGTGTCGTCTGCCGTGCTCACCGTGGTCAAACCCGGCGACCATGCGGTCGCGCCCGCCGCCATCTATCAGGCCACCTATCAATTGTTTGCAGATATCCTGCCCGGCTACGGGATCCAGACCACCGTGATTTCGGATTCCAGCACCGACGCGTACGAGCGGGCGCTGCGCCCCAACACGAAGCTGCTCTTTATTGAGACACCAAACAACCCCATGCTCGGGATCACTGAGATCGAACGGGTGGCGGCGCTGGCCCGGGCGCGCAGCGCCGTCACGATCGCCGACAACACCTGGGCCACACCGTACAATCAGACGCCGTTGTCTCTCGGCGTGGACGTGGTCGCCCACAGCGCCACGAAATACCTGGGCGGCCACCATGACGTCACAGCGGGTCTCATCGTCGGCCGGGCGGAGTTCATCAAGCGCGCGAAACGCCAGGCGCGTATCCTGGGAACCACGATAGATCCGTTCGGGGCCTGGCTGGTCATCCGGGGACTGACGACGCTGGCGCTGCGGGTGGAGCGGCAGAATGGCAGCGCGCAGCGGCTGGCCGAGTTTTTCGCGGGGCACCCGAAGGTGTCGAAGGTCTACTATCCGGGTCTTCCGTCGCACCCTGGGCACGCCATCGCCCGGCGCCAGATGCGCGGGTTCGGTGGCATGCTGAGTTTCGAAGTGAAAGGCGGCTACGGCCCAGGCGTGCGCGCGTTTGAAGCGCTGCAGGTCTGCAAGCGCGCCACCAGCCTGGGCGGGATCAGCACGCTGGTCTCACATCCGGCTGGCATCAGCAGCGTGCAGATGCCGAAGGAGATCCGCGCGGCGGCAGGCATTTCGGAGGGTCTGATCCGGGTCAGCGTGGGGATCGAAGATCCCGACGACCTGCTGGAAGATTTTGAGCAGGCGTTGCGGTTGGCGTGATGCGCGTGGCGCTGCATCCGGCAGCGGTTGTCCGCGCGCGGGTGCCGGCCACGCTGGAACGGAGTTTGCAGTCCGCACTGGGCGCCGTGTACGCGCCGTTTTTCACTGTGCGCGGGCCCGACGTGCTGGTGGTGACGTTGCAGGAGACCGAGTGGATGAGACTGGCCGCCCGATTTTCATCGGCGGCGGTGGAACGAGGGCTGCGGTTGATCTCCATCGACGAGGCGCCACCGGACCCAGCATTCGTGAACCGGCTGGCACGGGTCGTCGCCGCGGCTGGTGTTCCCGCGTCCACCTTCCCCGCGTTCTACCGCGATCATCTCGTCGTACCGGCCGAGCACGCGCAGCGCTGTTTGGATACGGTGCTGCAGTTGGGGATCGAGACATAGGATGATTAGGTCCGTTCTTCCGGCGGCCGGATGCCGCGGAACATCGCAAACAGCGCGAGATCGTAGATAATTTTCAACCCGCCTCCCAGCACGAACGGGAGGCCGAGTGCGACCGTCTGCATGGCGATGCCGGAGAGCACCGGGGTAATCGCCTGCGCGACATTCCGCACGACGTTTGTGGCCGCGGCCGCGGCCGTGCGCTCGGCCGGGCTGACCACTGCCATGGTATAGCTCTGCCGTGTCGGTACGTCCATCTGCGATAGCGCATGGCGTGCCAGAAGGAGCCCGATCGCCCACGGCAGAGAGGGAGCGGCGGGTACCAGCATCAGGAGCAGATTGCTCGGCAGGTGTGTGAACACCATCGTGTTGATGAGACCGAAGCGGGCCGCCAGTTTCCCGGCGGCGAGGAACGACCCGGCCTGCAGGAGACCAACTCCCAGAAATACGGGACCGAGCACTTCAGGTCCCACACCCCAGCGCAGGTGCAGCCAGTAGGCCAGCAGGCTTTGCACGACGAACCCGCCCGCCAGCGAATCCAAGCCGAAGAGCGCCGCCAGGCGCCTCACTGTGCCGCGGGAGGCACCCAGCCCCAGACGCCCCCTGTACCGTCCGGTTCGGGACAGCGCCGCTGTGCGCTCCTCGACAGAGAGCTCGACCGCCGGGCCGAGACGTGTAAACAACAGCAGGACGCACACTCCCAGCGCCGCATAGAGGAGGAACATCGCCCGTAGTGATTGGGCCGGCCCCAGTCCCATCCAGTGCTGCGCGACGGCGGGGACCGCTGCAAAGAGGGATCCCGCCGCGGCCGCCAGCGCGCCTGCGGTATTGTACACACCGAACAGCGTGGTGCGGTGCCTGGCATCCGTCGTCTGTGGAAGGATTGCCTGTTCCAGGGAGAGGAACGGTCCAACTTCACCCGACGTCGCGCCGATGGTGCCCGTCAGCGAGGCCACGAGGAGTAGCAGATAATTGCTCGTGGCTGCGAACGCTCCGCCAGCGATCGCCATCAGCGCGGCGCTGATGAGCAGCATACGGCGCCGCCCCACGACGTCTGCGACAAGAGAAAAGATGGCGGTCAGCGCCGCGGAACCGGCCAGCGTGGCGGTCAGTACCGCGCCGATCTGCCAGGGCGTCAGACCCAGATTTTCGAGATACACACCGAGGATGACGCTGAGATATCCGTAAGCGAAGGTGCGAACGGCGCGGGCGGTTAGGATGAGGCGGCCGTCGCGACTGAGCCAGGGCACAGAGACTACAATAACAGGAACTAGGGAGCGGAGCGACCAGGCCCGTGCATCCCAAAGGCTCGCGCGGCATCTTGCCTCCACAGACGGGGCGGGGAAGGGCCGCTTCGCTCCGAGTCGGCTCGCCTGCCGGGCGTAACGCTCGCGCTCGCTGCTCCGGGCCCCCCTGTACAACTCCGCTGGACTACGCTCCGTGTACAGGGCCCGACCCTCCGCGACGCGGCGCTCGCTAACGGCGGCAACGGCTCGCCTCCAGTCGCCCGCGACCCTTCCCCGCCCCCATCTAACGAATTGCAGCGACTTGTGCTTCGGCAGGTTAACTAAAGGAATAGGCTATTGCTGGCTTCGATGAAGGATTCTAGTGCGGGTGGGTTTCAGCGAGTTGATGGCTGCATCAGCTTGAGGACGTTGCCATCGGGATCTTCAAACGCGACAATACTGCCCCACTCTTTAGTGGTGATGTCACCCAGGAATCTGATCCCCGCCTTCCGCAGGTCTTCGACAACTGCGATGAGATTGGAGACGCGAAATGTCAGGGTGGCTCCGGCCGTGACGCCACCCGGACCCTTGGGAATCTGCGGGACCGGGACACCGCCTGTCCAGTGGAGCCCGATCCGTACACCGCCCACATCAAAGCTCGTCCAGCTCTTGTCCTGATGCACCACGCTGAGCTTGAGGACGTCGCAGTAGAAGCGCACCGCGCGAGCCATGTCCGACACATAGTAGTAGATGTCCTGGACGCCAGTGATCATGCGACAGAGCCTCCGACCGGACTCAAATTTCGAACTGCATGCCTTCCATGCCGGGGATAAGTTCAAACGGGAGGGGCCCGATGCTGGCGGCTTCCGCAAGCAGGCGATCAAGCTCTGCGTCGCTGTGGCTGGGATCGTGGTGGAACGTGACCAGCCGTCGCACGCGAGCCAGCCGGGCAAAGGCGATGGTGTGATCGATGGCCGAATGGCCCCAGCCCACGTGCTCGGCGTACTCCGGCATAGTGTATTGCGTGTCGTGGATCAGTAGGTCTGTCCCATGCGCGACGGCATAGCC
>VBAP01000042.1:39207-43161 GCA_005882335.1 Candidatus Segetimicrobium genomatis | reverse complement strand
CTGCTGAGCGTCCTCAAAGGAAGGCTTAGCGGCGGCAGTGAGACTCATCAGCGGAACCCGCCACAGCAGCTCGCCTGGCGCACAGAGAGCTTCGCGGCTGGTCGCCAGGATCCGTGGCGTAGGCCCAGCACGCAGCAGGGCATTCGCCACGCGGCTGCACTCGTCTAGGAGGTGTTCGCAGTTGTCGAGCACGATCAGGACGTTTCTCGATCCGACGTCTTCAGACAGCGTCTCGAGGATGCTGCGGCCCGGTTGCTCCCGTACATTCAGACTCGTCGCGACCGCGGAGGCCAGAAGCGCAGGATCAGCTAGAGGAGCCAAGTCTACCCACCACGCACCGCTTTGAAAGTCGCGGCGGACGCTCTCGGCAAGGGCGAGGGCCAAGCGGGTTTTTCCGCCGCCGGCGGGCCCGGCCAGCGTGAGGAGGCGCGTCGTCGGCAGAAGTTCTCTCAGATCAGCCAGTTCCCGCCTGCGGCCGACAAAGCTCGTCATGGACGCAGGCAGATTGCCTGGCAAGAGTGGAGGGGCCTCCCTCACTAAACGCGCTGCCCGTGCGGCCGGCGATCGCTCGGGTGAAGGGCGGGACCGAGACCTGCGCCTAGCGTCAATTGGAGTGTGCTCGCCAGGCGGCAGGTGCCCGGCCAAGACGTTCTGGTACAGCGCAATACTGTCCGGCCCGGGATCGGCATCCAGGTCGCGCCGCAGGCTCTCTTTCAAGCGCTGGAATTGCTGCAGAGCGTTGCTACGCAGACCGGCGCGAGCATACAGCCGCATGAGACCGACGTGTGCTTCCTCGTTGGCAGGTTCACTGGCCACCGCCTGTTCCAGCGCCCCGATGGCCTGCGGGAAGTCGCCTGTGCGTTCATGCTGGGAAGCCAGAGCCATCAAGAGTGAAAGGTGAAGCCTGTGCAGTGTCTCACGGCGTTCGATGGTCCAGTCCTCGTAACGGTCTTCTGGAAGGAGTTCACCTGCATAGAGTCGCACGGCCTGCTCAAGGGCACCTGTATCGTGCGCGCGGAGAGCCGCAGTCGCGGCGACTTCGAAGTCGTCGGCATCCACCGAGAGCCCGCAGCGCGGATCCAGCAGGATGTTGTCTCCTTGAAGACGCAGCCAATCGGATGCTGTTGAAGCAGGCAGAAGAGGCTCGAGGGCCAAGCGGGCGAGGTGGATAGCCTGGTAGAGGTTGTTGGCGGCGGCCTTTGGCAGCTGGTCTGGCCACAGGCGGTCTAGGACCTCTTCCTTGTGCAGCCTGTGGCCCTTGGTGAGGCCGAGGAGTTTGACAATGGCGCGAGACTTCCGCCATCGCCAAGCCGCGTCGTCTACTGTGCGCGCCCCAACCGAGACGAGGAAGCCGCCAAGGAGCCGCATCTGGAACCCCTCAGGGAGGAGCTCAGCGCCGTGGTTGGCCATTGTGTACCTCGGATAACATGAGCATGCGCTGGGGCACTCGGACATCGTAGGCCAGGGGTGGGTGGCGAGGGCTCGGGTGGAACGTCGCGAACGGCCAAGCCCGAGGAGGATTTAAGAACCCTTTAAGGGGCAAAATGCTACCTTCTGATCGAACCTTAATGCTGGAAGAGGATGCGAGGTGAGTACAATGAGGCCTGGACTCCGCCTCTGTATACTTCTGGCGATGCTCGCGTTGGCGTCGACTCTGGCTCCGACGCTTCACGCCCAGTCGGTTCCTCACACGTTGAAGATCGCCATCGGCACCGACCCCGACACGTTCGACCCAGCCGGGCAGACGACAGGACTGGTCATGAACATGGTGGGATACCTCTATGAGCGGCTTGTCGCGTTAGACCTCAAGCAAAACCAGGTCGTCCCGCATCTCGCCACGCGATGGCAGGTCTCCGCCGATGGGCTCACCTACACGTTCAAGCTTCGCAGCAGCGTAACCTTCCAGGATGGCGCTCCCCTCAACGCGGATGCTGTCAAGTTCACGTTTGATCGGCTGCTGGACCCCAAGACACGTGCTCCCTTGCGGGAACCCCTCATGGTTATCAAAGAGACTCAGGTCATCGACGACATGACGGTGCGGTTTCTTCTTAGCCGGCCGGACCCTCTCTTTCTGACGAGTCTGACGCATTGGGTGGCCTCAATCGTCTCCCCAAGCACCACTCGCAGGGTTGGCGAAAATTTGGGCCGCGATCCGACCGGCAGCGGTACCGGTCCCTACATGTTCAAAGAATGGGTGCGGGGGAGTCACATCCTGTTTGTGCGGAATCCGAACTACTGGGGCCGAAAGCCCGCCTTTGACGAAGTGATGTTCCGCATCGCCCCGGACGCCGGCGTCCGCGAGACGATGCTGCTTGCCGGGGACGTGCACATGGCGGTCCTCCCGCCGGCCCCCGATGTCGGTCGCCTGAGGACGCATCCGGGGTTCAGGATTGTCGACGCCGTAGCCTCGCGGATGATTTACATTGGCATGAACACTCAGTGGGGGCCGTTCAAGGATGTGCGCGTGCGCCAGGCGGTAAACTACGCCGTGAATAAACAGGCGCTCCTCGCGGGGATTGCTTTTGACCTGGGGACCGTTGCCGACTCTCCCTGTGTGTCCATGGTGTCTGGGTACGCACCGATTCAGTCCGGCGGGTGGCCCTTCAACCCGAGCAAAGCCAGGCAACTCCTGAGGGAGGCTGGATACCCGGATGGGTTCGACGTGGACTTCATCACTCCGACCGGCCGGTACATTCAAGACTTCCAGGTCGCACAAGCCATCACGGCAGAGCTGCATAATATCAATGTTCGGGCTAATGTCCGCACAATGGACTGGCCGACCTATCTCGCCACGGTCTTGCAGCCGTCTGATCGAACGAGCCTCCAGATGTTCTTGCTCGCTTGGGTGCCCTTCCCGCTGGACTGCTCGGCCGTGCTTCGCCCGATGTTCCACCCATCACAGCATCCGCCACAAGGCCTTGGCGCTACCTTCTACAAAAACGAGAAGACCGACGATCTCCTGGAGAGAGCCAGAGGCGAGATGGACGAATCCAGACGCAAAGAATTTCTCAAGGAGGCCCAAACGTTAATCTGGCATGACGCTCCCTGGATCTTCCTGTGGAGCCAGAAGTGGTACGTGGCGACCGTGCGCAATCTGGAAGGCGTCTCTATCACACCGTTCGAGATGTGGGACGGAGTCTACGCGACGTGGAAGTGAAGCGTGAGCAGGAGTTCGCCAGTCATGGGGCATGAAATCTAATTGGCGCGGTGTGAGCATCTGGAGTCTAGAAAACACTCAGGGGCCGGTGACGCGGCCCCTGAGCATCCCTTGTGGGTTGGAGGTTTCTAGAAACCTGCGACACCACGCTCTTGGAAATACCGCACTGCCCCTGGATGAAACGGAACAGGCGAACGGCCGGCCAATCCAATCAAGCTAATGTACTGAGCAGCATAACTGAACTGCGCGAGTTCAGAGCGCTTCTCGTAGAACAACTTTGTAATCTGGTATGCTAGGTTTGCGTCAAAAGCCTCAAGGGCGACCAGTTCGGCGGACGCACTGATGGTAGGCACGTCACTCGTCATCCCCGGATAGAGTCCCCTCTTTATCATGAAA
Organism: Candidatus Segetimicrobium genomatis; assembly: GCA_005882335.1. GTDB lineage: Bacteria > Sysuimicrobiota > Sysuimicrobiia > Sysuimicrobiales > Kaftiobacteriaceae > Telluricultor. The sequence goes on along the minus strand of VBAP01000042.1, from coordinate 39,608 downwards.
GCATGGTACCGGCTTCCGAACTCCCTCTGCACAGCAGGCAGGATAGCGTCTAGCGGGATGAGTCTCACCCTGATCCCCGAGGTCATTGTCAGGTCAAAGACATCAGGCACAGTAGGTGACCCGAGAGTAACCGCGAAGACCGCATCAATCTTTTTTTCTCGCAGCGCGACGGCCCATGCACCGGGAGTCGTCAAGGGGAAGGTTTCCATTCGTACGTCTTGATCTGGATCGATCCCGGCCGCCCGGAGCCAGCGAAGCGCGTCGCGTACGGTGCCCGGGGCGTCGATGCCGACACGCTTCCCACGGAGGTCGCCGATAGCCCCGATCCCGGTCTCCTCTAGTGTGACGAGGTGATAGACGAAGTCGTGCAGGAGTGCCAGAGTCCGGACCGGAACCCGGCT
>VBAP01000042.1:0-39183 GCA_005882335.1 Candidatus Segetimicrobium genomatis | reverse complement strand
CAGATCGGCACGCCCCGCCGCGATACGCTGCATAGTATCGAGGAACAAAGGACTCCGCTCAGCGACCGCCGTCACATTGGGAAGGCTCCGGGAAATCATCGGAGCGAATCCATTCATTAGGTCAAATGCGAAGAATCCGGGTCCGACGGTAGCGGCGATCGTCACGCGGGCCTGCGTAGCGGAGGGCACTGAGCCAAGGAGGATAAGTAGTATGATTAATGCCGTCCCCATGAGTGCAAGTCTTCCTCTCATGCTTCACCTCCTTATGCAAATGTCTTTGGGACCAAGGATCAGCAGTATCTAGGGAGGGCTAGTGTTCGTTGGGGGTTTGTCGGCGTCCTGCCGTTCGTTTCGAATGGTGTGTGACCCAGTGCCCCAGAATTTTGCCACCGGATTGCTACCGCAGGGCACGGTACGGGACGGCAGACGACGACAAACCGTGTACCAAATTTGCACGAAGAGGGTCAGGGGTTCGAATCCCCTCGTCTCCACTAAGTCATCAGACTACGTTTTGCGATCCCGAAGCGAATTACACACTTCCCTTCCACGGCAACTCCCTGGGTTGCTCGCCGTTTACCGAATAAAGATGGTTGAGGGCAGGCTGAACTGTTTCACCCCGCTGCCGGGGCTCCCCAACGTGACCCAACCGGAACCCGTCATGTCATTCATTCGCACGATCCGGTTGTTTAGGGCGTCGGCGACATAGATGCGCCCAGCTGCCTCGACGAAGATACTGGATGGCAGGCTGAACTGATTGACGCTGCTTCCTTGGGTGCCCAGTGCGGTCCAGCCAGCTCCGTTCATATCGTTGATCCGTACAATCCGGTGGTTTGCCGTATCCGCGATGTGAATCTTCCCGGCCGGGTCGACCACCCCGCTGCCGGGGCTCCCCAACGTGACCCAACCGGAACCCGTCATGTCATTCATTCGCACGATCCGGTTGTTTAGGGCGTCGGCGACATAGATGCGCCCAGCTGCCTCGACGAAGATACTGGATGGCAGGCTGAACTGATTGACGCTGCTTCCTTGGGTGCCCAGTGCGGTCCAGCCAGCTCCGTTCATATCGTTGATCCGTACAATCCGGTGGTTTGCCGTATCCGCGATGTGAATCTTCCCGGCCGGGTCGACGAAGACGCTGCCGGGCGAGTCGAACCTGTTGACACCCTTCCCCCAGGTGCCAAACGGGGTCCAACCTGCGCCCGTCATGTCGTTCATCTCAATAATGCGACGCAGGTCGTAGCCGGATCCGATATCCGCAATGTAAATGCGCCCCGCTGCCTCGACGAAAATGCCCGCGGGATCGATCATGTTACCGGGTTGGTCTTTCGACACTCCGCCGAGGAACGTGCCAAACGTGGTCCATCCGGCACCGCCCATGTCGTCGATTCGGACAATCCGATGATTGCCGCTATCGGTGACGTAGATCTTGCCGGATCCATCGACGAAGACTCCGCGAGGTTTGTTGAACTGCTGCGGCCCGGCTCCGACCGAACCGATCGCCGTCCATCCGGCTCCGGTCATGTCATTTACGCGGACGACCCGATGGTTCTCGGTGTCCGCTACGTAGAGGCGTCCTGCTGTGTCGACAAAGAGTCCCCGCGGGAAATTGAATTGCTTGGCCCCGCTGCCGCTCGTGCCGAGAACGATCCACCCGGCCCCGCTCATGTCGTTCATCCGCACGATGCGATTGTTGCCTCTGTCCGCTACGTAGACATAGCCAGCCGGGGCGGTCCCTGCAGGCACGTTTAACACCGCCAGGAACGTGGCCAGTAGGACGGACACCCTACATAGCCGCCCTAAGTCAGTCGCCATGTCTCTACCCTCCTTTGGGAATCCATTACTACCAAGAAAGGTTGACCTGTACTCCATTCAGTTAAGTCACTTCAGCATAGCGGGTGTGCTTCCTCCGGAAAGCGAGGTTGCGCTCGTTGCTGAAATGGCCTGGTTCTGCTACGGTCTGCTGCCGCGCGGCACGACATGGGGCGGCACGGGACAGCACAGGACGACACAGGGCGACAAACGGTGCGCCAAATTTGCACGCAGGGGGTTGCCGGCTCGAATCCGGCCGTTTCACTAGTCGAATTTGCAGACTCCTTGATCCGCAGAGCGAACCGGCGACCCCGAGGGGGGAGCGGGGGGCAGGTCACGTAGCTCCCGCAGGTGGTAGGGGGAGGAATCGGAGGGGGTAACCCCTCCGAGGAGCGAGGCGCGACGCCAAGACTCCTCATGGGGCCATGCGAGCTATAGGCTCGCGGGGGTCGCGCCGAGCGACGGGAAGCGGGTCCGGATCTCCTCGTCTCCACCAAGATCGCCGATTCGCGTGGGGTCGGCGTTTGTTCTCTATGTGGGATTCGAACCCTTGAACCGGGACGGCGCGATGTTAGCTACGTCTTCTTGCACCCTCCGGAGATTTGTCAATCAGCAAGTGCGAGCGCGACGACCTGCTCCAGCGACATCGCTCGACCTTCAGTCCAGGCGGCCCGGAATGCTTGGTCGCCAAGCCTCGATCCGGCTACGGCAACGGTGTGATCGTATCCCTTCTGGTCGGCGCGGGGCAAGGGAGAGCCCATCGTCTCCCGGAATTGGTCTACGGCTCCTACTAGGTGGGCGGCTCGATGAAACTGCCCCTGCGCCGCTGCCGCACCTGCCATCCCCTGCAGACAGCGGACCAGCCACCACATGTCCCTCAATTCTGCAGCGGTCGCGAGCGCTTCTCGATACAACGCCCCGGCTCGATCGTAGTTCTGCTCGTGCGCGGAAACATTCCCAAGACTTACAAGGGCGCGCGTCATCGCCACCTTATCCTTCTGCATTCGCGACAATGTCAGGCTCTCTTCGTAGAGTGCTACAGCGCGGCTGTACTGCTTGGCGTCAAGGGCGGCTTCGCCGAGCAGGAGCAGTGCGTCGGCGGTAGCAGATCGATCCCCGAGGGCTCGGGCGAGGTGCAGGTATTCGTCTGCCAACTGCGCAAGTCGCTCATAATCACCCTTATGCCAGACCACATAGCCAAACTCGCGTAGAGACGAGGCAAGTGTACGCTGATCCTGCGACCCTCTGGCGAGTGTGAGGCTCTCATCGCACAACTGCGCAGGTCGGTCGGCATCACCCATGTGCCAGAGAGTGTGGCCGATAATGGCCAGCGCGATGGCTGTCTCCCGCTCGTCCCCCTCTGTGTGGGCAATGACGTGGGCTTGCTCGCAGAGCGCCACCGCGCGTGCATAGTCGTCCTGCGTCAGAGCCATGTAACCGGCCCCGTTCAAGGCTCTCGCGCGTAGAGAGGGATGCGCGTTGCCCGCCGCGCTTAAGGCACGCTCCAAAATACTGCGCCCTTCGCTGAGGTAACCTCGGTGTACCCAGAACCGCCACATCGCTGTGGCGAGCTGCAGTCCGGCATCGGATGCTGCTCCGCCGAAAGCCCAATCGATCGCCGCCCTCAAGTTATCGTGCTCTTCCTCGATTCGCTCCAGCCACTGGTCAAATGTCGGTCCGTCGGGTGCATGCTGAGGCTCCTCGGCTATGGTCAGGAAGAAACCCAGGTGCCGTCCCCGCAGCGCATCGGACTCGCCGGATGTAGACAGTTTCTCGCGTGCGTATTGCCGGATTGGTTCCAGTAGCCGATACCGCACCCTCTCGTTATGCCGCTCAGCAATGACAAGAGATTTTTCCACCAGACGGGTGAGAAGACCAATCACCTCTGGTGCCCTTGCATCTTCCCCGCAGACGTTCTCGACGGCCTCCAGGGTGAAACCACCTACAAAAATCGCCAGTTGCCGGAGCAGTTGACGTTCTTCTGCGGATAGTAGATCGTAACTCCAGTCCAGGGTTGCGCGAAGCGTCTGATGTTGGGGGAGTGCGGTGCGGCTCCCGCCCGTGAGCAAGCGGAACTGATCGTCCAGCCTGCCCGCGATGTGCTCGGCAGAAAGGGCCTTCAGGCGTGCCGCCGCCATCTCAATGGCCAGCGGTATGCCGTCCAGACGCGAACAAATCTGGATGACTGCGTCGGAATTCTGGTTGGTAAGCTTGAAGGATGGCAGCGCGGCGGCGGCCCGTTCAACAAATAGGCGTACCGCTTCAAACTGCGATAAGGTTGCCGCAGGTACGCGCTGCGCATCAGGTACGGAGAGCGAGGGAACAAGCCAGGCGGTCTCGCCGGCAATGCCCAGCGCTTCTCGGCTGGTTGCCAGAATCCGGAGATGAGCACAGGTGCGCAATAGTGCGTGTGCGAAGCGTGAACATGCCGCGATGAGATGTTCGCAGTTGTCTAGCACGAGGAGAAGATGCCTTGCGCGAAGGGAGTCTGCGAGGGTGGTGAGTACGGGGCGGCCTGACTGCTCCCGGATCCCCAGCACAGTTGCAACGGTCTGAGGAATAAGTTCCGGGTCGGGGAGCGCTGCCAGTTCAACCAACCACACTCCGTCGGAGAAATCCTCGAGAACTTCTGCAGCCACCTGGAGGGCCAGGCGGGTCTTGCCGACGCCACCCGCTCCGGTCAGAGTCAACAGACGTGTGGAGAAGAGTGATTGCACGAGTTCCCGGATTTCCCGCGCCCGCCCGACAAAACTCGTCAACTGGATTGGAAGGTTGTTAGGCAGAACGTTCAACGACCTCAGCGGTGGGAACTCAGCCGGAAGATCCGCGGTCACAATCTGGAAAAGACGCTCCGGCTTGGCTAGGTCTTTGAGCCGATGTTCTCCAAGATCTCGCAGGGAGACGCCTTCGGGGAGATCGTCTTCGATCAGGACGCGCGAGGACTCGGACACAAGAATTTGCCAGCCGTGCCCCGCGGTGCACACCCGCTCAGCCCGGTGGACATCCATTCCTACATAGCCAGTGGTCGTAATCAGGGGTTCACCCGTGTGCAGTCCCATTCGCACACGCGGCTCTACGCCCTCAGGCCAGGGGTGTGCGGCGATCGCGCGCTGTGCTTCGAGCGCCGCCTGTGCAGCGTCTTTGGCTCGTGCAAATACGACAAAGAAGGCGTCGCCTTGGGTATCGATTTCATGGCCACCGTGTTTCTCGAAACTCCGGCGCAGCAATCGGTGGTGTTGGGCTAGTATTCCCGCGTAGCGCTTACCTAACCGCTCAAGGAGCCGCGTTGACCCTTCGATGTCCGTGAAGAGTAAGGTAACTGTGCCGGTCGGTAGTTGAGGCATGGAAAGCCTCCGCGCGGTGGTGCAGGGCGAGTTCGATACTTCACCTCGGCTTTCCCCTCGCTGGAAGACGCTCGCGGATGCCCCAAATCCGGTCGCTCATATCCGAACCTGGGGGCGAAGCGGAGGACGTCGGCGTTCTTGGCTACCGGTTTGCTACCGGACGGGACGGCACAGGGCGACACAGGGCGGGAAACGGTGCACCAAATTTGCACGCAGCGGGTCGCGGGTTCAAATCCCGCCGTCTCCACTAAGGTGGTTGGAGAGGCGCCTCCGGGCGCCTCAAACCTGTCACTCCTCTCCTTGGGGAGAGGGTAGCGTGAGGGGGTTTAAAAGTCTTGAACTCCTAATCCACGAACGGTCCGTTGAACCCAGGAGCCTCCCCGTACGGCTGCCCCGCCATGAGCAGGTACCGAGTGCGGGGGGCAGCATCTCTGACTGTGAACGCCTTACCGGGACCCGGAACGACAAGCTGTGTAGGCATCGCCCGGCGCCGGCTGGCACCGAAAGCGGCCTCGCCCTCCAGCACATAGGCGAAGCCCTGGAACTGGGGTGGTACCGATGTCGTGACCTCCCCACCTCGTGGCAGTTCTATGTCGAGGATGAGCGCAGGCGTCGCCAGGCGAGCGGGAGAGCCCTCGCCCACCAGTACACGGACCGTCGCGTCGCCCTCGCTTCGCAGGGGGATCTGATCCGGTTTCAGGACCTGCACGCTCGGCTCGACCTGCTTGTCCTTCCGGGCCAAGTTGACCCAGAACAGCACGACGCGGAACTCGGTGCCGGCCAGGCCCTTGCTGATCTCGTCCGCTCCCAGAGCGTCGGCGTGCCATACACCTCGCCCGGTCCTGAGCACTAGGAGTGCTCCCTCGCTCAGCCGCGCCCTCTCCATTGCTCCGCCCGGGCCGGTACTGTGACCGGTGCTGAGCGAACCCTCAAGCATGTATAACACGTTGTCGAACCCTCGGTGCCGGTGCTTGGTCGCCATGTTGGCCATGTCCGGCGAGAGGTGGCCCCGCGCTTCGTGTACGAGGATGAAGGGGTCGACTTGCGCATACGGTGCGCGAGCGGACGGCAGGGCTTCCAGGACGGGCTGGCCCATCACGCGGATCCACGCGGCGTCCTCCACGAGAACAACGTCTCGCTCCTTCGTCTCAACCTGTGTGTTCATGCCCGCTCCTCCTTTCGAGCCTGCTCCGACCCGTTCGAGTGCGGTATCCATTGGCTCCACTCCCAGTCGTCGTCCTGCAGAATAGTTGTCATCGCAACTACTCTGCCATGTGTTTACGGTTGCTGTAACAACAATATTCCGTGCGGGCGAGAAGGGGAAAACGCGCAGCGGCTCAGGCCGTGAGGCCGACATCACCCCAGGCCGAACTCGATCAGCAGCTCGGTTATCCGCGCCAGATGGTAGTCATCATGCTCGGCCACGAAGAACGCATGATCCACCAGGCTCATCGGTACGCGCAGCCGGGGATGGGGCGCGGTGTGCGCCAGTGCCGCATCTTCGACGGCCTCGAGCCGGCGGACCAACCCAGCTCGAGCCTGGCGGAAGCCGCTCAGGATCGTCCCGAGCGACGCGGCATTATGGTTGGCCTCATGGGTCCGGCGATTCGTCAGGTCGGCCGGGCTCATCTCTGGCCGCCGGGCCAGCAGGTCTTCCACCCGCGCAAGCCACAACGGCTCGAGGTCCAGCAGGTGCCCCGCGTTTTCCTGAGTGGACCACGTGCTGCCCGAACGGCGCGTGAGAACGGACACCGGTAGGGAGCTGAGTCGATCCTCCAGACGGGCCGGGGTGCCACGGAGGCGTTCGACGACGGCTGGGAAGAGATCCACCCGCAGGCCTGTGGGAAATTGCCGCTCGAACCAGGGCTGCTTTCTTATCATCTCGACCCTCCCCAGAACCTGCCCAGCGTGCCTTAGCCCGGCTTCGACCCATCATCGCATCTGACGTTCGTGTAGCCTGAACGAAACGGGCTGATGGTGCTCTTCTCAGGATCATACGTGTGGCGCCAGATGCATCCAATGTCGTTGGCAAGCAGATGGAGAGAGATCGATGGCGTTGACGAGGTGGTCTTGACGCTGTGGATGTCGTTCTCCGTAGTCCGGCCTGAAGCTGGCGGACGTTCACGAGTTCTAGCTGACGGTGACCGTCCCCGCTTCTGGCAAGTTCACGGAATACCCGCTCCTCTTGAGTACCGTCGTATAGTCCCACCAGTCCCCAGGACAGGTGGTCATGTATCGGCGTGGCCGATCCTGGTGGAACGACAAGGCTCATCAGCGTAAGCGACCGGTCCGCCGATCTGTAGACGAGCCAACTACTAATCCCGCCGCCCATTCCGCTCTGTGGGCTGGGTTGACGAAATGCGGAGGGGAGCCAGGTCTGGTTCGCGAGGAGAAGTGAAAACGGCTCGCGCAGCGCCGCGACGGTTTCTATCGGAGACGTGGCACGAGCAACGATTGTGCGCACTTCAGCAATGAACGCTCCGAGGCGCGGGTTGTCGACGAAAAATTCATCTTCCGGGTGTCCGGCAGACATGAACGAACCTTTTGGCATCCTTGAGGATGCGAATGTCTGGACAGAGGGAAGTGGATTTATGCTGTAAGTTCGGAACGGATGCGCCGTGGCCCTTCGCGCCGGATGACTTCCAAACAACTACCGCTATTCCCCGCAACGCTCTAGGATTGTGTCATGCGCCTGCCCTTCGCTCCTCCCCTCCAGCCCATGTTGTCCAGCGCCGCGGACGCCCTGCCCGAGGGCGACGGTTGGCAGTTCGAACCCAAGTGGGACGGTTTTCGAACGCTGGTGTTTCGGGACGGCGACGAGATCGTGCTGCAAAGCCGCGACGAGAAGCCGATGAACCGATACTTCCCGGAGCTCGTCGCACCACTCGCCGCCACGCTGCCCGAGCGCTGCGTTGTGGACGGCGAGATTGTGATCGTGGGCCCCGGCGGGCTCGACTTCGAGGCGTTACTCTTGCGCATCCATCCGGCCGCGTCGCGGGTAAAGCTCCTGGCCGCGCAGATGCCGGCGTCCTTCGTAGCCTGGGACCTCCTGGCGCTGGGCGACGAAGACTTGCGCGACGCGCCGCTCGGAGTGCGGCGTGAACGGCTCGAGCAGGTGCTGGGGCGTGCGGCGCGGTCGGTGCACCTCTCGCCGGCCACGCGGGATCGCGCCGTGGCCGAAGACTGGTTCCGTCGCTTCGAGGGCGCCGGGCTCGACGGCGTCATGGCGAAGCGTCTGGACGCACCCTACCGAGCCGGCGAGCGCACGATGATCAAGGTCAAACACACGCGCACCGCCGACTGCGTGGTCGCCGGGTTCCGCTGGCACAAGAACGGCGCGGGCACGGTGGTCGGATCGCTCCTGCTCGGCCTCTACGACGACGAGGGTACGCTGCACCACGTCGGGGTCACGGCGGCGTTCACCAACGCGGTGCGCAGGCAGCTGGTCGCCGAGCTAGGGCCGTTGCGCGAGCACGCGCTGGAAGGCCACCCCTGGCGTAACTGGGCCGAGGCTCAGTCAGACGCGAACGCGAAAGGGCAGCGCCTGCCCGGCGCGACGAGCCGCTGGAATCGTGGCAAGGACCTGAGCTGGGAGCCGCTGCGGCCCGAGCGCGTCTGCGAGGTCGCGTACGAACATATGCAAGGGACCCGCTTCCGGCACGCCGCGCAGTTCGTGCGCTGGCGTCCCGACAAGCGCCCCCAGGACTGCCGCTACGATCAGTTGGAGGTCACGCCGGCCTACGAGCTGGAGCGCGTCTTCGGCGCACGCGACGCGCGCGGCGGCCCGGATGCCGAGCCGCGCCACGGATCGTAGTCAGGATCGGGCGGTTCCTGGGCGGGGCGCTTGCCCTCGGGCACGTGGCGCAGGTTGATCCGGATGCGCGTCCACGTGCTCGAGCGGCCGCGCATCGAGTCGACGAGGATGTCGTCCACCTGGAGCAGCGCCGCGGCTCCGGGATGCCTCGCCTTCCAGCGGTTGAGGCCGGCGAGCGCGTCCTCCTTGTGCTCCGCGTTCGCGATAGTGACGAGCGGCTGTGTCGACAGGCGGCGGCCGCTGCCTTTCTTCGTGGCCCTCGCGCCTTTCCGTCGCGACGGCGCAACGCGCGGCGGCTCGTCGTCTTGCTTCTTGTAGTGTGGAGGCCACGGTGCGTCGCCGAGGCCCGCGGCTTCCTGTGCGGCGGACAGCTCGAGCAACTTGTCGAGCGATCCCGCGGCGGCATCGATGCCTCCCGCGGCGTCGCCGTATTCGGCGAAACGCGCCGGTGCGGTGACCAGTGTGAACGCAGCCGGATCGCAGCCGGCGACCTCGTCCCACTCAAGCGGCATCGAGACACGCGCGTCGGGTGTCGGCCGCACCGACCAGGCCGATGCCACGGTGCGGTCCTTGGCGTTCTGGTTGTAGTCGAGGAACACTCCGTGGCGCTCTTCCTTCCACCACTTGCTGGTGGCCTGATTGGGCGCGCGCCGCTCCACCTCGCGCGAAAGGGTCAGTGCCGCGCGGCGCACCTGGGAGAAGCTCCAGCGCCGTTCGATGCGCACGTTGACATGCATGCCGCGCGATCCAGACGTCTTGGGCCAGCCGCGCAGGCCGTACTCGTCGAGCACGTCGCGCAAAATTAGGGCCACGCGCCGCACGTCGTCCCAGCTCACGCCCGGGCCGGGGTCGAGATCAACACGTAGCTCGTCGGGATGCTCGAGGTCGTCGGCGCGCACCGGGTGCGGATTCAGGTCGATGCAACCGAGGTTCACGGTCCACAGCAGCTGCGCCGCGTCGCGCACGACGATCTCTCGCGCGGTCCGGCCCGAGGGAAAGCGCAGCTCCACCGTCTCGACCCACTCGGGATGCCGCTCGGGAGCCCGCTTCTGGAAGAACGGCTCGCGCTCCGCGCCATTCACGTAGCGCTTGAGCACGATCGGCCGCGCCGCGATCCCGCGGAGCGCGCCACCGGCGATCGCGGCATAATACCTCGCCAGGTCGAGCTTCGTGTGGCCGGCCTGCGGAAAGAACACCTTGTCCGGGTTGGTGATGACCACTTCGCGGCCGGCGGCTTCCACGACGGTCTGCTGCGTCTTCCCCATGAGAACAGTGTTGCCAGATTCACTTTCGGCGTGCAAGCCCTGTGGCAGCGGGACCGCGGGAGGTTGCTGCTGCGCCGGAAACACACCCGGGCTCTTCCCCTGGCCCGCCGGTGGTTGCCGGTGAAGGGGCGAATCGACGTTTTCACACTCCTCAGATCTTCGATTGTCAAGGGTATTATTTTCTCGAGTCATCCACGATCGTATTTGGTCATTGTGCTTGCGGGCAATCCGTGCCACACTATGCACGTGGCGTACGGCTGCTGCAGCGGTCGTGATCGCTAGCGAGCACGCTCCATTCCTTTCGGTTCAGTCCCCTGGAGACAATCAAGTGGATACGGGCTCACCGGGATAAGCGAATCGCCGGGATGGCTGCCCACTCTCGCGTATGGCAGGGAGAGTGAGGAATTCTTAAGAGGAGAACCGCATGGCACCGGACACAATTTCCAAAGAAGAGAATCGCATGGCATCAGAAGAGAGCATGGCTCTCGGCCGTCGTATCGTTGATGCCCTCAATACGGGGAACTTGACCGCTATTGACGAGGTGTTTGCCTCCGGTTACGTTGACCGGACTCCGAATCCCGGCACCGCGCCGGACCGGGAAGGTTTCAAGCAGGGTCTGACCAAGTTCCGGACCGCCTTCCCCGACTTCCGCTACACGATCGAGGACGAGATCGTGGTAGGGGACAAGCTCGTTCACCGTCTCACCGCGCGGGGCACACAGAAGGGTGAGTTCCAGGGCGTCCCCGCAACGGGCAAGTACGCGAGCTGGTCGGAGATTCACATTGGGCGGATTGCCAACGGCAAGGTCGTGGAGCACTGGGGTCTCGGAGACCAGCTGGGTATGATGCAGCAGCTCGGCTTGGTCGCATCACCGAAGGTCGCATCTCCGAAGTAGACAGCCGGAAGGCGACGGCATGGAAGGAACCAACGTAAGGCGACAGGGGCGTGGGGATCGACTCCCCGCGCCCCTGCTGCTGGTTCTGGTAGCGGACCGGAGGCGGAAAACCCATGCGTCCTGAGGATATCAAGGCGGCAATCAACGGCGCTGAAGCGCACCGGCATCAGGCGTGGCAGGCGGGTGACACGAAGGCGGCAGCAGACCTTGCGGCGCAGATCGACCTCCTTTGGGATGCGTGGCGCCACACGCAACGTCTGTACCATTCCGCCGAGGGTAGCACGCGAGCGAGACCGCCAGGTTACAAGATCTGAATTCCAGTCTAGCGCTTTCGAAGAACGTTCAGCCGAAATGTCTCGGTGACCGCTATCTGGGCATTGGGGTGCGCGTTTAGTAAGCTGGTGAGGCGGCCGCGCACGGACGCCGGTAGGTCCGTACCGGTCCAGTCTTCGACCAGCGTCTGCTCAAGAATATCCAGCGTACGGAAGTACCAGCGGAGGCGGAAGATCTCGACCGCCTGGAGAGCGAGTAGGTGCTTCCGGATGACCTGCTCGACCGCGCGATCGCCGGCGACAAAATCCGCATAGTAACTCGGTGTTTCCACTAAGGCTCCCGCCTCGACGTCACTGCCCCTTATGACGACGTAGGTATCGAGCGGCTTGGCGCGGCGTCCACCGGGATCGCGGTCGGGCCGCAGGTCGAGGAGCAGTCCGGGCGAGGCGAGGACTCGGTGGGCCTCTGTCAGGGCATGGACCATGCCCTTATGAGCGATTCATCAGAGAGACCAGGAGAAGATGACCGCGTGAAAGGATTGGTCCGGGAAACGCAAGGTTTCCGCGCGGCCGACCTGGAACCGGATCTTTCCCCGAACGCGTACCGGCGACAGGCGTTTCGCGCGTTCGATTTGCCCGGCGTCTGGATCAACGCCGACCACGCTCTGGGCAACACCGGCAATCCGCCGCGTGAGACGGCCGTCACCGCAGCCGACATCCAGGACCCGGGCTCCGCGCAGAGGCGCATGCCTCAAGAGCATTTGCACTTCCAACCGCTCGGGATCCCTCCGCACGCCCCGCACCGATCCCACCTCCCACGTCATAGGACCGACACCCAGTGTCAGTTTTTGTCATAGGCCTGCTGCAAAGTCCTGCAATCACAGGGAAAAGCATCTTGGGCGTGGAAGAGGTGCGCCAAGCCCCCCCCACAAGTAGAGGAGTGAGACGAATGACCCGACGCATGGTTGCGGTCCTTTTCGCGCTGGCATTTATCGTAACTATTCCAGGTCCGCCCGCCGTAGGCCAGGTAGGCTTCAAGAGCACAACAATCCTTCAGTCCCAAACCACCGTGACCGGCCAACCCATCGAATTTCCCTTGTTCCGGAACCAGTTCACGGGGATCTTGCTCGAACTCGCGCCGGGAGGTGAGACGGGGGTGCATCTCCATCCGTTCCCGCTGGCGGTGATCGTCCTTGAGGGAACGGTGACAGTCGAGATGGAGGGTCATCCGCCAGGAGTGTTCAACGCGGGACAGGCGTTTGTCGAAACGATCAATACCTTCCACAACGGTTTCAACCGTGGAACAGTACCGATGAAGGCGCTTCTCGTGTTTGCGGGAGAAGAGGGGAAAGCGCCCTTAGTGTGGCGTGCGGGCGCCACTCCGGTTGGCTTAAAAGCCACCCCTGTCATACAGACGAAGACCACTGTGATTGGGCAACCCATCGCGTTCCCGCTGTGGGGGAAAGATCAGTTGAGTGTGGTCGCTATAGAAATCACACCGGGCGGGCAGGCCGGCCGTCATCAACATCCCGTCCCGACGTTCGTTTATGTTCTTGAAGGAACGGGATTTACAGTTGAAGTGGAAGGCCATGGGCAACGGGTGTATAGTGCCGGACAGGCATACGCCGAATCGATGAATACATGGCACAATGCTTTCAATCGGGGAACGGGACTCGCAAAGGTTCTTGTCGTCTTTGCGGGAGAGGATGGAGTTCCCAACTCGATTCGTCCATAACCCGGGTCTGTCGATCGCACCTGAGGCTCTCCAGTGGGCTGGCCAGCTCAGTCCGCGATGACCGCCCGGATCAGTTCCCGGAACCCAAACCGGCCCTCGTCGGTGAACGCGGAGTCGGGCCGGAAAGATGGATTATAGAAGATCGAGTTCCGGTCCACCAGCATGAGGCCCATGAAGATCTCGGCGACGATCCGTCCGCCCACCCGTCCCAGCCGCATTGGTGCGATCTGCGCACCGGCGATGTGCCCGTCGCGCACTCTAAACGCATTGGCGGTCGCCTCGGCAAGAATGTAAGTCCACAGCGGTGCCTTGCCGGCGAAGGCGGGGGAGACGTCCGTGATAGCTTCAGATTCCTCTGGGTCGTCGATCGCCTTGCCGATCAAGATTTCGTCATCGCGGAGCGGCCTGATGCCCATGGTCCGGGCCACATCCTGTCCTGAAGGAAGGCCGAGCTGCATGCTGCGCAGCAGGTTGCGCATGGCCAGCGACGCCGGCCCCGTGCCGGTTTCGGGAAGCGGCAGGAGGCTCAACGGAAACACGAGGGAGTTGTCGATCTTGTACGACGCCTGAGGTTTCCCAATCACCCGCCTTCCTTTCATGTGGAAAAAGAACGCCCAGTCGATCGCGAAGTTTGGCGGTGACGGGCGGAAGCCGCCCAGATCCTTGGTCGGATCGTTTGTCACGGAGAACACAGGGAGTCGATCCGCGACGGCGGTATTGACCCGGTAGATCGGGCGTACCATGGAGTGCCCGAAGCGGTACGCCGCCACGCTGAATTCAACCGGCATGTTCATCGTGCACGGATTATAGAAGGTGAGACGCGTCTCGCGGTGGGCTCCGCGCATGGGGAATACGGCTGCAAGTGTTTCCTGGCCGACAACAGCCGGCAAGAAGTCGGTCATCACGGCCCACTGGTAGTGCAGGAGCACTTGCCGCTGAGCCTCAGCGAAGATCCTCGTTTTTGACCAGTTGCGGTGCCCCCGGATCAGCCGGTCGACCCACAGATTGTGGAAGCGCATCACAATGGTATGCAGTGACGCGACGATCCGGTTCTCATCGTCGCGGGGATCGCCAAGCAGTGCCTGACCAGTTGTATCCCGCGGCAGATCGACCGCGCCTGGGTCGGTGCTGGCGCCGGTGAGCGGCATGCCGAGCTTCAAATGGACGCCGTCCGCCTGATAGAGATAAGGTGACCCACCCGGGCCGGCGCCATACACGCTGTCAAGGTCAAATGCGGGTGTGCGCAAATTCGGCAGCGAGAAGGGATCGGTCGGAGTCGTCAAATCGTCGGGCCGCCGGTCCAGGGTGAGGTCGTGATCGATGAACTGGCCGACATACGTGAAGCCGGCATCGATGTCGTTATTCTCTTCGGGGTCAGCCTGGCCCTCAGGAGTTTCCTCGGCCTCCTGTTGTGCCATGACCCTGCCGGCGAGTAGATCAATGTCTGCGGCTGACCAGCGCGCCGCGGGCAGCCTGCTGAACATCCGGCCGAAATTGCCCTGGACGCGTGTGCAGCCCAGGAAGCTCTGATCCTTAGCCTTGGCGACGGCCGGCAGGATCCCGGAGGCGATGACCGCGGCCGCGATCAAACAGACGAACACGTTTCGCCCAAAACGCACCTGAAGCGTAGACATTGGGATCCCCTGAGGAAGGTGAGTCCGTCGACGCCATCAAACGGACTCGTAGCGCGGATCGGTGGCAGTGCTACTGCCGTCGTCTATCTCATGCCTGCCTCACCATCGGAAGTTCAAGACATTGCGACGCGACTATTTAAGCAGCAGTCCCTCCGTAGATCGATTGGGCGTTCGTAAGTACGGTGGAGCGTTCGTGAGTATGCCGCCGTGGAGGAATCCGATGCCGGACGAATACTACGCAAGCTCTCCAGTCCTGGAGGCGTTCATCGCGCATGTGCTGGATGTGGTGGGAGCGACTCCATCGCCGCCGCGTCGAGTGGAACGGATGCGACCAGCATTCGGAGAACTGCTCGCCGCGAGCAACTGGCTGCCGGATGAATTCACATGGGCGAATCCCAACAGCAAGATGGGCGGCGGGATCGCTTCCTACCTGATCTACCGTCGTGCAGACCGCTCGCTGACGTTACACGCCCTTATTGTCCCTGTGGGGGCACAGACGCCGATACACGATCACCTGGCGTGGGGACTTGTACGTCTTCCGTGCCTTCTATCTCCATTCACCCTCTTGGGCAGCGACCTGGGGTGTGTGTTGCGGCACGCATATGATCTTCCCCACGGGACCGTCCATGATTTCCGATCCGGTTACGCCAACGTTGAATGCGATAACAGCTGAGAGAATTAACGTGCCGTCACGCGATACAGGGCTCCGCCATTGTAGTCGACGATGTACACTTCGCCGTTTTGGTCCTCACCAAACGAACTGATGCCGAGTCCTGTCTGTGCCGCCTGTGTCATCGTCCAATTGTTCGGGCTGGTTTCTCGTAGACTCCAGAGGCGCCCGGTACAAAAGTCCGCAAAAAGATACCATCCTGTCAGCGCAGGCGAGGCAGTGCCGCGGTAAACATATCCTCCGGTGATCGAGCAGTCGCCGAGCGCATGATCGTAGTAGGCAATGGGCGGCAACCCTGTCGGGGTGCATGCGGACAGATAGCAGGCCGGACCCTCCATAATGTTCCAGCCGTAGTTCCCACCCTTCTGGATGATATCAACCTCCTCCCACGTGGCTTGTCCGACGTCAGCGAGGAAGAGCCGCCCATCGCAACGATCAAAGGAGAAACGCCATGGATTGCGCAGCCCGTAGGCCCAGATCTCCCTGCGCGCGCCGGCGGTTCCCAAGAACGGGTTATCCGATGGGATAGCATACGGCAGAGCCCCGTTCACGTCGATGCGCAGCACTTTGCCGAAGAGCGTGCCCAGATTCTGCCCGTTGTTCTGCGGATCCCCGGCCCCGCCTTCGTCGCCCAATCCGATGTACAAGTACCCGTCAGGACCAAACAAGTTCAGACCACCGTTGTGATTGGAATAACGATCGGGGATTTCCAGCAGCACCCGCTCCGTGAGATCGGCAACGTCGCGGTTAGTAGTTGAGACATTGTATTCGGCAATGACCGATTTGTACGGGACGCCCACGCCGGTCGCGGTGTAGTTGACGAAGAAGCGTCCGTTGCTGGTGTACTGGGGATGGAAGGCGACGCTGAGCAGGCCCTGCTCGCCGCCCGAAAGCACGCGGCTGCGGATGTCGAGAAACGGCGTGGCGAGCAGCGACCCGTTCTTGAAGATCCTGATCACACCGGCCTGTTCGACGATGAACAGGCGTCCTGAGCCATCGCCGGCGTGGGTGACGTACACAGGCTGAGCGAGGCCGCTCGGAATAAGGAGCTGCAGTTGAATGGTGGGCGTGGTCGAAGAGGCGCTGCCGCAGGCGCCTTGATTATAGCCGACGTTGACAAGATCACAGCCCGCGGCCGCGATCGCCAGGATGAAGATCAAGGCCAGACGAGAAGTCACATCAAAGAAGATTCGGATCGCCGCGGGCAGCCTATGCGCCGAGCGCGGCGGCAGCCTTCTCGTAGTCGGCCGGCGCCACCCACACGATCATGCCATAGCGGCCGGATCCCGCGCTGAGCGCGCTCGCCGCGGTGACGTTGACCCTCGCGTCGGCGAGTTTCTTTCCGTGTTCGGCAGCCGCGCCCACGCGGTCATCCCCGGTGATCAGGAACGCCCACTTCGGCCCCGTCGGCGTGAAGCCCGCCGCCTGTGCCGCCTGTTTGAACTTCTTCGCATCTTCGGGGACGAGATCGAGTTGCGCACGCCCTCCACCCGTAGGAAACGCATGAATCGCGAGAAAAAGGACGCCGGCATTCTTGAGCGCCGACAGCACCTTTAGACCCTCGCCGGGTTTATCCGGCACCGGCACATAGTAATATTCGACCCGCCGGACCTTGTCAGCCACCGTATTCACCTCCCCGTGGATTCGTCTGTCTCTATGATACTCGGGTTGCAGCATAGCGGATTGCTGCGGGCGGGACGGAGCGGGGCGGCACAGCGAGGTCCCGCTGTCGCGGCTCGGGTATACCCCTGTATGGCGCGCGCGTCGTAATCGCCCGCCGCGAGGAGTCTCGCTGAGCCTGGGCAGGCTGTCCGGCAGGCGTCGCCACGAACGTAGCGAAATATCCCGCCAGTTCCAAGTCCAGAATGGAGGGAGCGCATGCGTGCGTCACGGATAGCTGGGATCGTGTCCGTATTGGTGATCTGTCTTCTTCTCGTCGTTGGACCCGGGACCGCCGCGCCGACGAACACCATCATCGTCTATTCAGGCATGGACGAATATACGATGAACGTGTTGACGAAGGCCTTCGAACCGATGACGGGCATGAAGGTCGAGTCATTAATTCTTGCGGCCGCGGGGACCATGGCCGCGAGAGTGCGGTCGGAGGCTTCATTTCCCCGAGCGGATATCTTCGTTGGGGGGTCGGTTGAAATCCACGAGCCGTTGGCCAGAGATGGTCTTCTCCTTCCCTATCACGCCCCCGAGGAAATGGGCGGCAAGATCCCATCTGAATATATCGACCCCAGAGGGCTCTGGCATGGATTCTATGCCGGCCCGCTGGTCATCATCGTCAACCGGAGACTCTACGAACAGGAGATCAAACCCCGTGGCGGTCCCTACCCGCAGACCTGGGACGATCTCCTCCATCCTGCGTATGCCGGCAAGGTCGCGGCGTGGAATCCCGCGACTGTGGGAGGAGGGTACATCTTTCTCGCCACGCAAATCTTCCGGCAGGGCAGTGAGGACAAAGGCTTCGAGTGGCTCAAGCGTTTCGACGCCAGTGTCCGCGTGTACGGAGCGACGGGGCCCAGCACGATCCCTCTGGTCGTCCGAGGAGAGGCCGTGGTAGGCGTGGCCTGGTTGGACGACAGCGCGGAAGCGAAGGACAACGGCCAGCCTCTCGAATACGTGATTCCCCCCGACACGGGTGGAGAGATTGGGAGCATCTCTATTGTGAAGGGGGGACCCAATCCCGAGGGAGCGAAGCGCTTCGTAGACTTCGTGCTGCAGAAGGGCGCGCAGGAAGTTATCGCCAGGTTTGGCTTCAAGTACCCGGTGCGCACCGACGTCCCGATCCGCTCCGACTTCCCCACCCTCTCGTCCTTGAAATTCGTGAAGTACGATCGGCCCTTTGCCCTGCAAAACCGCGACCGTCTCACCAAGAAGTGGGAAGAGTTGATTGGTAGCCAGCGACGGTAACGTCTAGGATTGGAGGCCGGATCGCTCGATCCACCACACGATTGGGCGATCCGGTCTTGCTTCTGGGTCTGCTGGGCACCGCGCTGCTGATCGCGCTATTTGTGCTCTACCCCGTCATCCGCGTCCTCACGTATCCGTCGCCGGTGGACTTTCTCGCCCTGCTGGATCACCCGCGATGGCTCCGGGCCATCGTGAACAGCCTGTTGATGACCGTCCTGTCCACCATCACCGCATGCATCCTGGGTTTTGTCTTTGCGCTGGCGTTGACCCGTCCTGACGTCCCCGGGAAGCGCTTCTTCCGAACCATCTCGATCCTCCCGCTCTTCTCCCCGCCGTTCACCGTGGCGTTCTCGTACCTCCTCTTGTTTGGCAGGCTGGGCCTCATTACGCACACTGTGTTGAATCTGCGCGTGGACATCCTGGGCTGGCGGGGATTGTGGCTTTCGCAGACGATCTCGTTCTTTCCAATCGCCACCCTGGCGATCAGCAGGGTGCTCGAAAACATTCCTCCCAGCATAGAGTTCGTGGCGAAGAACCTGGGGGCGGATGACGTCAGTGTGTTCCGGACTGTGACCGCCCCGCTGGCCAGGCCGGGTGTGGCCGCGGCGATGTTGCTGGTGGCCTTGTACGTCCTGGCCGACTTCGGCAATCCCCTGATCATTGGAGGTGACTTTCCTATCCTCGCCACAGAGGCCTGGTATCAGATTGAGGGATGGGCGGATCAGCGCGCCGCCGCGATGCTGGCCAGCCTCCTGCTGGTGCCGGCGGCCATCCTTTTCCTGTTGGAACGGCGCTGGGTGGGAAGGAGACTGTATACGACCGTTTTGGGGCGCGGCGTCCGTGGGGAGCGGGGACCGACCCCGCGGGGTCTCAAAGTCTTCCTGGTGGCGTTCTGCTCACTGGTGGCGATTTTCGTGACCCTGATTTACGCGGGCATTGTGATCGGCGGCCTGACACGAGTGTGGGGAGCGGACTGGCACCTCACCCTCCGCCACTGGGCCGAGGCCATCAAGCGCTGGCCTCATGTCCAGAACAGTCTGGTGGTCAGCGGCGGGGCGGGGGTGCTGGCGGCCATCCTCGGTTTTGTGATCGCCTATATCGCCCGGGAACGAACGATCGTGGGCTCGACGCTGCTGGACGCCGGCGCCATGATGCCTGCTGCCATCCCGGGCGTGTTTCTCGGTATTGGCTATCTCTTGGCCTTCAACGGCCCTCCGCTCCCCCTCGCGGGGACCATCTGGATCCTGATCCTGGCCTTGTCCTTTTGGAATCTCCCATTCGCCTACAAGACCGCGGCCGCCGGATTCCGGCAAATTGACCGGTCGCTTGAGGAGGCGGCCGGCAATCTTGGAGCCACGTCGCTCCGCGTGCTGATTGACGTCTACGTGCCGCTCCTCAGGCGTACCGCGGGTGTGGCGTTCATCGCGACATTCGTCAACTCTGTCACCAACCTCAGCATTACCATGTTCCTTGTGACGGCTCACTACCTGGTGGCGACGGTGTCGGTGCTGGCGCTGGTCTCCGACAACCGCCTTGGCGTGGGGGCCGCGCTGACCACCCTCCTGCTGGCCCTCACGTTTGGAGCGTTGACGCTGGGTTTCCGCTGGATTGGGCCCGATATCTTGATGGAATGACCTCGGCGTGTTGGGTAATTGAGCGCCTCCCCGGGCAATACATACACGGGTAGTCGGGGAGGTCGCCAATGGTCATCCGCGACATCATCTGGTATTTCCAAAGAATCCAGGCCAGGCGCAGAGGCAGATATGACGGGGCGCAAGGCGTCCCGGTACCGGACGAGGCATCCACCTTTCCGGCCGGGGAGTTCCGTCTGAAGCGAATGACCGATCGAGCGCTGGAAGAGCTGGCCAGGCACTGGGCGCATATCGACAGGCGGCTAAAAGGCCGTTACTGCGGGATGCTGCGCGAAGTCCGTCTGCTCAAGATTTCCTTGACGGAGACGGAGTTCGAATTCCGGCGGCTGAAAGTCGTTCACGAGGACAACATGAACGCCATTAATCAGGACCGAAAGGTCAAGCGCACAAAGTGGGGGCCCGACCACGAGTGGCGGATGAATCCCCTGGGATATTTGATGTTCATGCTGGCGATCCTGATCGGGGAGTTTCCCCTCAACGCCATCGCCTTCCGCCTGTTTGGCGAGGCCGAAGTCCTCACGTATGTGATGACGCTGGTGCTGGCGGTCTCCCTCGTGGGCAGCGCCCACGTCCTGGGGATTTTTCTCTCGCTGGAGAAACCGAGCAAGGTCCAGCTGCTCTTGCTGGCAGTGTGCGTCGTGGCGCCGCTGGGAGCGATCTTCGCCATCGCGCTCGTCAGGGAAGCGTATGTCATCGAGTTAGGACACTCGGGCATGAGCCCCAGGGCTGTGACGGCCACGTTCATCTTGATCAACCTCCTCATCTACTCTATTGCCACGGTCCTCTCGTACCTGACGCATGATCCGATGGCCCGCCAAGTTCGATTGACTGAGGCCCCGCTCCGGCAGGTCAAACGGCAGCTGGCGCGCATGCAGCGCAGGAAGGAAAAACTGGAGATTCGTCTGCAGTATCTGGTGGCGTGGCGACAAAAGACGCTTCAAGCGGTGATGCACGAGGCGCACATCATCACGAATGCCTTCGAGGAACTGATTCAAGAATACCGCATGAGCAACCTGGAGGCGAGGAAAGAAAAGACGGTTCCGGCAATTTTCAAAGACCACCCTGAATTCTCGCTGCCGGTGGCCAT
Organism: Candidatus Segetimicrobium genomatis; assembly: GCA_005882335.1. Taxonomy (GTDB): domain Bacteria; phylum Sysuimicrobiota; class Sysuimicrobiia; order Sysuimicrobiales; family Kaftiobacteriaceae; genus Telluricultor. Next base: position 18,087 of record VBAP01000042.1, on the reverse strand, counting down.
CCAGGTGCTGGACTGGTATTGTCCTGAAGTTCCCGATCTTGTGGCGACGAGTCGAGTGATGACATCATCCAGTAGTAAGCAGGCTTCCTAGCGCCGCGATGAACCAGGTCGGTCGTCGGGTACTAATCCTATGTGCGTTCCTGGTGCTGGTTGCGGCCGGGTGCGGGGGGAAGTCCGCCCAGGGTCGAGTCACGACGGTACTATTCGACCTCTCCGGAAGCACCAGCGCTCAGGCCATCCGGCAGCAATACATGCGAGATTTCACAAAGATCCTGGACGCCGTGGCGAGCGGAGGCGTCATTGCCGCCGATATCATCGACGACAACCCTCTGGCGCATTCTACCTTCCCAATTAATGAGTCATTTGATCGATACGAGCCGTTGAAGGAGAACAAACTCGACTATGAGCGGCGTGTCCACCAGAAGCGGGACACCGTGCTCAAGCAGGCCGAAGCCATCGTGCGGAAGCCAGCGGGTCGTCCTGGTAGCAGCGTGATTGATTCCATGCAACTCGCCGAGCGTGTCTTTTCGACCTTTGAGGGGGACCACAAACTGCTCGTGGTCTTTTCGGACATGATCGAGCAGTCCAGGCGCTATGATTTCACCGGAGAGAATCTGACCGCCGCGCGGATTGGCCAGATCATTGCCAAGGAACAGTCTGCGGGGCGATTGCCGGAGTTGCAGGATGTGGAAGTCTGCGTCGTCGGGGCGGGCGCCGCCACATCTGGAGGCCTTTCGGCGGAGAAGATCCTGTCGATCAGAGAGTTCTGGCTCCAGTATTTCAAAGCCGCGGGTGCGGATTTATCCAAGGATCGATACGGATCCGCGCTGCTGAAGTGCCCGTGAGACAAGCCGATGAGCAACGGTAGAAAAATACCCAGCGGGAAGACCCGGCCTCAGATACTCACGACCGCGGTGGCGGCGGCACTCCTGGCTGCTGTGTATTTCGCCGCGGCCAGATGGGGGCTGCACCTGGCTTTTGTCAACCCCAGCGCCACGCCGGTCTGGCCCCCGACTGGGATCGCGCTGGCCGCGCTGCTGGTGCTCGGATATCGTGTGTGGCCGGGGGTCCTGCTCGGCGCGTTTTTGGCGAACCTGTTGACTTCTGGTTCGGTGGCGGGCTCGATCGGCATCGCGGTCGGGAACGCCCTGGAAGGCGTGGTGGGAGCGTATCTCGTCAATCGGTTTGCTCACGGGCGGAGGGCGTTCGAGAGGGCCCAGGACGTTCTCAAGTTTGCGGTCCTGGCCGGCCTCGCAAGTACGACCGTGAGCGCCACGATCGGTGTCACCAGCCTCTCCCTCACCGGTTTCGCACCGTGGGCCAAGTACGTTCCAATCTGGGTGACCTGGTGGCTCGGTGATGCGGGGGGAGCCCTCGTGGTCACCCCGCTGCTGGTCCTCTGGAGCGCGAGGTCCCGGTGGGAGCGGAAGGGAGCCCGGTTAGAAGCCGCGGCAGTGCTTCTTAGTCTCTTTGTTGTCGCCGAGGTTGTGTTCGGAGGGTTCTTGCCAGCTCAAAGCAAGCATCTCCCCTTGGAATTTCTCTGCATTCCCTTTCTGATCTGGGTAGCCTTCCGGTTTGGCGCACGCGCAGCGGCAACCGCCATTTTCCTGTTGTCTGGAATCTCCATCCACGGAACCCTCCATGGGGTTGGTCCCTTTGCCACAGGCTCGGCCAACGTGTCTCTGCTGATCCTGCAGGCGTTCATGGGAGTCAATACGGTGATGGCGTTGCTGCTGGCGGCCGTGGTAGCCGAACGGAGGCGAACCGAGGAAACGCTGAAGCGTTTGGCCATCAGCGACTCAGTGACGGGCTTAGCCAATCACCGCCGGTTCATTGAGGTGATGGAGCAGGAGATGAAGCGGTCCCAGCGCACCGGTCGACCCTTTGTGCTGCTGCTGTTCGACCTGGACGGCCTCAAGCAAATCAACGACCGCTACGGGCACGTGGTCGGCACGCGGGCGCTGGTTCGGTTGGCCGCGGTTCTTCGGGCCCGTTGCCGGGATATCGACACGCCGGCGCGGATTGGCGGAGATGAGTTTGCTGTGGTCCTCCTCGAGACGGAGAAAACCGCTGGCCGGCAAATCGCGGACCGCATCACTAAACGGCTGGCGGCGAGCCGGGAAGATCCCCTGCTCTCTGTGAGCATAGGGATGGCCGTGTATCCCGAAGATGGCCAGACGGTCGAGGCGCTTGTCCAGGCAGCGGACGCCGGCTTGTATGACATGAAGCATCGGAGGAAACCTTTGCCACAGGCCGCCCCGCAGCCAAGTCCCGCGCTGGACCAGATGGCCCAATGGGCCCAATATCTCGTGGAGATCAAGGACATGGAGCGCCGGTTACGCAGGACATCGTGAGCTGGACCAGTGCCTGGCACGAGGGCGCCGAAGGTTGAGGCCGCAAGGGGGAAAATGACATGACGCCAACGGCCACGTCTCTGACAGTTATCTCGGCTCTTGAAATTGTCGCCGCGTTGTGGATCATGGGCCTTATTTTCCCCTTCTATACGATGGCGCAGGGAAAGGTGCGGGGGCTATTGACGGCCGTGATGCTGTTGTTTTGTTCCTTGATCGCCACCGGCATCTTCTGGGTCGTCGTGCTGGTGATGCCCGCCGAGCTGCGGCAGCCGGGGACATGGCCCTACTGGGCCGTATTGGTGGGATTTGTCGCGGTGCAAGTCATACCGGTGCTCACCGGGATGTATTTGTGGCGCCAGATGCGCCAGTGAGGTAGAGGACACCGGGCCTCGTATCTGCATCTGGAAAGCAATTGCCGATTTGGTTCAGCAAGGTCAAACCATCTAGACCCCAAACCCGAGATTTACGCTTTCGAAAATTCGGGTATTTCCCCGCGGCCCCGGCCCACAGGGGTGATTCCCGGCCGCGAGAATCACGCGGGCGCGCGGAAAGAACAGCAGATAGGCTGACAGCACGCCGCTGATCGCTCCACTGGCTCCCACCGTTGGGATGGGCGAGGTGGGGTTCAGGGCGATGTGCGCGAACGACGCCACCAGGCCGCATAGCAGATAGAACAGCAGGTAGTGACCGCTTCCCATCCGGTCTTCCACGTTGTCCCCGAATACGTACAGGGCGAGCATGTTGCCGAGCAGATGGGCCCACCCTCCGTGCAGGAACATCGCCGTGAAGAGAGTCGCAAACTCAAACAGACCAGGATGATGGAACAGACGGGGAGGCACCACGCCGAGCACCGCGACCAAGACTTCGGCCCGATCCCCAAGAGACAGGATAATGAAGAAAATGAAGACGTTCAGCGCGATTAATGACCAGTTGACAATTGGGAATGAGCGGGACTGGACTGTGTCCTTCAGCGGTAACATGACAGCGTGACAGGTGTTCGACCGGTAAAATGCTCTGGGAATGCGTCGGTATTCAGCATCGCACACTGGATTGCTCCGGTCGTCTGGAGGAACAGTGTGGTCCCCGGAGAAAACGGTGCTCGCCGTATGTTCTTATCGAGGGAGGATCTTATGAAAAGCACGTCTGCACTCGCGTCTGCGCTCGTGATCGGGCTGGCTCTGATCGGGGTGCCGCCGGGCGCCATGCAGATCGCCGGTGGCGCGGTGGCGCGCGGATGCCAGCTGGCCGCCACGCACGGCCAGATCCAGCATGTGATCTACATCCAGTTTGACAATGTGCACTTCACCCGCGACGACGCGAACGTGCCCTCGGACCTCGAACAGATGCCGCACCTGCTGAACTTTATCCGCGAAAATGGCACGTTGCTCACGAACCACCACACCGTCCTCATCTCGCACACCGCCACGGGGATCCTGAGCTCGCTCACCGGCGTCTACCCCGACCGGATGGGGCAGCCCGTGTCGAACAGCTTTCGCTACTTCACACCCACGGGCGCCACGCGGACCGGTGTGGCGTTTGCCTACTGGACGGCGCCGTTGTTCGATCCGGGTGGGACTGGTCAGACCGACTTTACGCCGGAGATGATCAACGAAAACGGGAAGATCGCCCCCGCGCCCTGGGTGCCGTTTACGCGCGCCGGCTGTGACTTTGGAGCCGTGGGCACGGCCAACACGATTCTTGAGAACACGGCGATCGACATCCCGACGGTGTTCGGGCCCGTTTCGCCGGAGGCAGCTGAGGTCGCGGCGAACCCCGGGCAGGCCTTCGCCGACTTCGTCGGCATCGGCGTCCACTGCGCCCAGGGCTCGGCGCGCTGCACTGCCGCGAACCACCCCCGTCCGGACCTGCTCCCAGACGAACCGGGCGGCTACGCCGGCTTCAGCGGCCTGTTCGGAGCGAAGTACGTCGATCCGGCCATCGGCTTCGACCCGCCGACCGACCTCGCCGGCAACGTCATCCGGGATGCGGGCGGTCACGTTGGCTTCCCCGGATTCGACGGGATGCAGCCGACTGTGTCACTCGCGTGGGTCGCGCGGATGCAGGAGGCCGGCATTCCGGTCACCTACGCATACATCTCGGACGCGCATGACGGCCACGGCACCGCCGGCAACACCCACTTCGCGTACGCGCCAGGCGAAGCAGGCTACGTGCAGCAACTGCGCGACTATGATCACGCGTTCGAGGCGTTCTTCGAGCGGCTCGCGGTGGACGGGATCACGAAGGACAATACCCTCTTCGTGTTCACCGTCGACGAGGGCGATCATTTCGTGGGCGACCCGCCCTCGAACCCCGGCTGCGATGGCGTCACGACGCCCTGCACATACAACCACGTCGGTGAGATCAACGCGAACCTGCGCGGCCTTCTCGCCACGCAGTTCGCCGACACCACCCCGCTTGCGATTCACGCGGATACGGGGCCGACCGTGTACGTCACCGGCCATCCGGCCCGGACCGACCCGGTCGTGCGCAGGCTGGAACGCGAGAGCAGCCGGCTCACGGCCGTCAATCCATACACGGGCAGCACCGACGCCGTGACCGTGGCCCTGGCCGACCCGGTGGAGGAGAAGACCCTGCATATGGTCACCGCCGACCCGGCCCGCACGCCGACGTTTACGCTCTTCGGCGACGCGAACTACTTCTTCTTTGCGGGCGCGACGAACTGCAGCTCGCCATGCGTGACGATCCCACCGCGCAACAACAACAGCTTCGCCTGGAACCACGGGAGCATCCAGGATGACATCGCCAACATCTGGGCCGGTATCGTGGGGCCCGGCGTCCGGAAGCTGGGCGACCTCGACAGCTGGACCGACCACACCGACCTGCGGCCGACGATGCTCTCGCTGCTGGGGCTTGTCGACGACTACGAGACCGACGGCCGCGCCGTCGTCGAGCCTCTGTTCGCCTGGGCCGTGCCGCAGGCGCTGGTCGCGCACCGGGAGACGCTGCTCCGGCTCGGTGCGATCTACAAGCAGATCAACGCCCCGTTCGGTCAGTTCGGTAAGAATACTCTGCGGGCTTCGACCCGCGCGCTCGCCAGCGGCTCGAGCACCGACGACAGTGTCTACACCGCTGCCGAGAACGCGATCACGACCCTCACCTCACAGCGAGATGCCCTGGCCCTGGAGATCCGCCACGCGCTGAACGGAGCCCAGTCCGGGGGCGTCCCGCTGAACGAGCCGCAGGCCCGGGGCTGGATCGATCAGGCGCAAGATCTGCTCGACCGGGCCGCCGCGCTCGCGGCGGGTCCTTAGGACTGCCACCTCAGCGTTCGAGAAGAAGAGATGATCCGGTTCACTGCAGTACCGCCGTTTGAGATGCGTCTGATCCAGCGCGGCGCGCGTTTGCGACGCTCGCCCTATTTTGAGGCCACGCAACGATGCGGCTGCCGCGCGTACACCGTCTACAACCACATGTTCCTGCCCAGTTACTATGACGATCCCGTGAAGGAGTACTGGCATCTGCTCGAGCACGTCACGCTGTGGGACGTCAGCGTGGAGCGCCAGGTGGAGATCACCGGGCCGGATGCGTTTCGATTCACAAATCAGCTGACGACGCGGGACCTGAGCCGCTGCCGCGTGGGAGGGGGGCGGTATGCGCTGATCACGGCTGAGGACGGAGGGATCATCAACGATCCGGTGCTCCTGCGCCTGGGGGAGAACCACTTCTGGCTGGCCCTGGCCGACAGCGACGTCCTCCTCTGGGCCAAGGCGGTGGCGATGCGGGCGGAGATGCGAGTGGAGATCCGGGAGCCCGACGTGTCCCCACTTCAGGTGCAGGGTCCAAAATCCAAGGCTGTGATGCAGGCGCTCTTCGGGGATCGTGTGCTCGATCTGGTCTACTACAACTTCTTTGAGGCGGCGCTGGACGGGATCCCCGTGCTCGTGACCAGAACGGGGTGGACCGGCGAGATTGGGTACGAAATCTATCTCAGGGATGGGAGTCGAGGAGTGGAGCTCTGGAACCGCATCATGGAGGCGGGGGCTCCCCACAACATTAGGCCCACCGGCCCCTCCGACATCCGGCGCGTCGAGGCCGGTCTCCTGAACTACGGTGCGGACATGACGCTGGACAATAACCCGTATGAGGTGGGATTAGACCGCCTTGTTGAGCTCAACAAAGATGATGAATTCATCGGCAGGGATGCGCTTAGACAGATCAAGGCCAAGGGGGTAGCGCGAAAGCTGGTGGGTATCGAGATCCAGTCCGATCCGCTTGATCTCAACGAGACCGCCTGGCCGGTCACCGACAAGGGAGCCAGGATTGGGACGGTGACCTCAGCAGTGCATTCCCCGCGCCTGACGCGCAACATCGGGTACGCGATGGTGCCTGTGGCCTATGCGGGGGTGGGAACTGCGTTGCAGATCGAGACTCCGCTCGGGCCGGCGAAGGCCACTGTAGCGACGATGCCCTTCGTGGATCCGAAAAAAGAGATCCCCAAGTCATGACTCCCATGTGCAGGTAGGGAGAAAAAATCAAACGCGAGAGCCCGCGACCGGCAAGGGAGGGACTGGAATGCCCTGGATTCCGTACGTTGATCCCGGCACGATCGGGGATGCCGAGATTTTGGGCTATCTGGAGCAAGCCCGTCGGGAAGGGACGCCGAGACCAGAGACCCAAGCCATCCGTGCCCACAACCCGAATGTGATCAGAGCGTTCTCTCAGGCATGGGATCTGACGTTTCGTCACGGCGTGCTGGATCACACCATCAAGGAACTGTGCCGTGTCTACGTCTCCAAGTCGATCGAGTGTGAGTACTGAGGGGTGCAACGGTCCGTCCAGGCTGGACGGCAGGGTCTGACCGAGGCGCAATATGACGAGTTGCTCGATTTTGTCGATTCGGACAAGTTTACGACACGCGAAAAGGTCGCGCTCACATACACCAGCGCGGTCATGTGGAACGCAGAGATTGCCGACGAGAGTCTCTGGCAGAAGCTCAAGCAGCACTTCACGATCCCCGAACTGGTCGAGCTAGGCTTCTTTGTGGCGTTGACCTTGGGGCAGCAGCGGTGGATTAAGACGCTGGGGATCCACCACGGCGAGGTACTCGCCGATACTACGGCTGGGCTCGCCCCGCGTGCGAACCCCGGAGCCGACTAACAGCACCACAGAGTTACGACCGAAATTCCCACATGTCTGCAAGAATCGGGCGAATGTTGCCCGGGTTGCTGGCCTGGACTGCCATGAAGGTTGGTGAGTGCCCAAGCGACCGTTCGAGTACTCTGCCAGAATGCCGGAGCATCCGCGGGAAGAATCCTCCCCCCCCAATTCCATAAAGCCAATTCGTTGTTGATGAGTAGTCTGAGCGGCGCGCACCAGGGGAATGGTCCCCGCGAAACCCCTGAGGCGATGACACCCGCAGACCACATGGGACCGGTGGAAGAGGTGATGAGGGAGATCCTGCCGGTCGCAAAGGTCGATCCTCAGAAAAAATCACGGGAGAGGCGACTATGAAAACGGTGTTCGCAGCATTGAGCGTGGTAATCCTGGTGACCGTGGCGTTCGCTGCCGCGCCCCAGCATGCGGTTGGGGCCGGGAACGGCGCTCCCAGCGGACCCCACTACAATCTCAACATCATCGGCGTCTCAAAGGACAAAAGCGCGGACATGACTGGTGACAACGGCCACCGGATCTTTGTGGACCTGGGAAAGAAAGATGGTACCGCCGTCACGACGCGCATTCTCCTCTCGCAGAGCTTTGACGGATCGTTTGAAGTGCTCGATGCCAACGGCACAGATGGTGAGGCCAGCTTCAAGCTGCCTGCCCCCGGAACGTACACGGTGTGGGCGCGGGCGCGGGGAAAGCCGGGGGGATCGGCAATGATGACGACCTGTGCCCAAGATCCCACCTCCACAGATCCCACCGCTCTGATCTGTTCGTTGGAGAACGAGGTCTTCGTGCGCGGGACCGGCCCGGGCAACAATCAGTTCAAGAACGTCACCGACGCGCTGACGACCATCGTGCTGGCGGCAGGGAGCGATCTGGCGCTCGCGTGCGGGTCGACACAAGTCGATCTCTTCGACCCCTGCCTGGCGGGATTTCTCTGGCAGTATGATAACAACGGGTTGAAGCTCTTGCAGGTCCGCTTCTACTACTAGGGGCCGTTAAGGTGTGCAGGTGGGGTCATGGGCCCCGCCTGCACTTTTGTTTTTGTTAAGGCCGGCTACTTGAGCGTCCCGGCCATCAGCCCGGAGACGAAGTAGCGGCCCAGGAACACAAAGAGCACCAGGGGGGGCAGCGAGGTCAGGGTGGCGCCGGCCATCTGAATATGCCACAACTGAGCGTAGTTCCCTTTGAGGCCGGCGAGCACCGGCGTGGCCAGCTGATTGAACGTCCCCTGCGTCATGGCCGTGGGGATGAGGAACTCGTTCCAGATCGTCGTAAAGATCAGGATCGCGGTGGACAGCAGGCCTAACTGCGCTACGGGTAGGAGAATCCGCCAGTAGAATGCCACCGGGCCGCAGCCGTCCAGTGCAGCCGCCTCCTGCATCTCCGCCGGCACTGTCTGAAAGAACGTGGCGGTAATCAGCGCCGCCATCGGCGTGTTGAGGAGCACGTAGGCCACGATCAGTCCCGGCCGCGTGTTGATCAGCCGCAGGTCCGCCAGCAACTGGGTCAGCGGGATGAGTACGATCTGGTAGGGAAGAAACGTGGCAATCGTGGCCGCGAAAAAGACGATCTGCGAGTACCGGAAGCGCAGCCGCGAAAGAAAAAATCCCGCCCAGGAGCCCAGCAGCACCGCCAGCGCCGTGGCCGGGAGGGCGACCAGGGTACTGTTCACCAGCCCGTGCCGCAGCACGCCCAGCGCCACGACGTAGTTCCGCAGTTCCAAGCCGCCCGGTGGAAGTACATATTGGCTCTGCGCGATCTCCCGAATGGTTTTCAGCGAGTTCGCCAGCATGGTGTACAGCGGCAGGAGCCACAGCAAGGCCAGAAAACCCATGCAGGCCAGCCAGACCTGGCGGGAAGTCGGCTTCACGCCTGAAGCCTCCGCATCGACCACCAGGCGTAGGGGACGACGACGGCCACGGCCAGGATCAGAATGAGGACACTGATCGCAGCGCCGATACCGATGAACTGCTGCCGGAACGTCGCGACGAACATGAAAAAGGGCAGCACCTCCGTCGAGATCCCGGGCCCGCCGAACGTCATCACCCATACCAGATCGAACACCTTGAGCGTGACCAGGATCAGCATGGCCACCACGATCATGGTGGCGTGGCCGACGTTCGGGATCACCACATGCCGGAAGGTCTGCACGTCGCTCGCCCCGTCGACCCGCGCGGCTTCGAAGATCTCTCGCGGCATGTCGCGAATGGCTGCCAGGTAAAGCGTCATCGCGAACCCCGTGTACTGCCAGACCGCGGCGCCGATGAGACAGAAGGTCGCCAACCCGGGATCTGCGATCCACGGTTGGGCCCACCGCCCCAGCCCGATCATCCGGAGCAGGTTGTTGATCACCCCGGCATCGGGGTCGTACATCCACGCCCAGAGCGTGCCCGTGACCACAAACGAGAGGGCGATGGGATAGAGAAAGAGGGGCCGCAGCACCCGTTCCGCCCGCCCCACCAGGTCGAGGCCGTACGCCAGAAACAACCCCAGCGAGGCGGTCGGCGCGATGAACACCACGAGCCAGATGAGATTATTCCGGAGGCTGGTGAACAGCCGTTCCCGCAGCGCACCGCCCAGGAGCGTACGGAAATTCCCGAGGCCGTGGAACTTCCAGACCGGCGCCATGCCCACCCAGTCGTCCATCGAGACGGCGACCGTCCAGGCCATCATGCCGTACATCAGGAGAACGATGAGCAGCAGCGGTGCGAGAAACAGCAGAGCGTGCGCGCGGGTGTAGGCCATGAGGGGCGGCGCCCCCGCTTCACCAGTCGCGAAACGGGAGCGCCGCGGCGGACTATTTCGCCCAGTACCAACCGCTGGACTCGGAGACTTTATCCAGGTCCATGGCGCTGGTGATTTCATCCAGCGCCCGGTTGACGTCGGGGCTGTAGAGGAATCGCGTCAAGATATCCTGCCAGTCGCTCAGAAACGCCGGCGGGGCGAGCACGCCGTGGATCGAGCTTGGGACGATGCGCTTGCTCTTGAACGTGCGTGAGGCCTCCTGGTGGAGCCTATCTGGGTAGGTGGTGTCGGGCACGGCCTTGTGGATGGCGATTGAACCCTTGATGATGTTGAATTCACCCTGGACCTTCGGATCGGTGAGGTTGGTCAGCCAGGCCGTCGTCGCCTCTGGATGTTTTGCCCCGGCCGGCCGTACGAAGGTGTCAACAATCATCAGGAAGACTTCCTGCGGCTTCTTGGGAAAGCCCACCGCATCCCAGTCCACGCCTTCCTTGTATCCGGCCTGCACCAGCAGCCCCGCGGCGAAGTCCCCGATGACCATCATCCCCATCTGCCCTTCGGCCATCGGGCCGGCGATGTCGCTCCACGTCTTGGCGCCGTGGAACTGGTACAGGTAGGGGATCAGCTCCTTGAACTTTTGCAGGGCGGTGCGGACTTCCGGTGCGGTCTTCACGTTGAGCTGGCCCGTGTAGAACTTCTCGTAGGCGTCGGGCCCTCCGGTGGAGAGCAGCGTGACGTCAAAGAGGAAGACCGCCGGCCACTTCTCGCGCGTGCCGATGGCGATCGGAGCGACGTTGGGCTTGCTGGATTTGATGCGCTTGGCGGCGGCGATCATCTCGTCCACCGTCGTGGGCGGCGTGAGTTTGAGCTCGTTGAACAGCTTGGTGTTGTAGAAGAGCCAGTTGGCGCGGTGCGCGTTCATCGGAATCCCATAGTGCGATCCCTTGAACGTGGTCATCTTCCCAATGACGGTGGGATAGTTGGCGTCGAGGTTCTGCGCCTTCCAGACGTCATCCACCGGCGCGACGTAGTTACCGTCGACGTACTGCTTCAACTCCGCCCCGCTCAACGATTGGAAGGTATCGGGCGGGATCTTGGCGGCCAGCATGCCCAGCAGGACGGTCTTCAACGTGATGCCGCCGCCCCCAGCCACAGGGTTGTCGACAATCTTGGTGTTGGGGTTCTTCTTTGTGAACCAGTCGAAGATCACTTGCATCGCCTGCCGCTCGCCGCCGGCCGTCCACCAGTGGTAGATCAGCAGTTGCTGCTGGTCGGCAGCATATAAGGCGGGTGTCGTTATCAAGAGGGCGGCAAGCGTGATGACCAGCCACCGCATTCGCACGTGACGCACGGTCATGCTGTCTCCTCCCCCAATGCATGCTCCTGCGCTTCATGACGCAGGGGGTGCGGTCTTCCTGGCATCACCTCCTCTTCAAGAGATCTGTGGTGATGGGGATGAGGAATTTCGGGGAGGAATCCAAAACCTCCTGTCGCGAATCACCTGCACACGCATGCCAGTGCCGTACCAACTTGATACGCGGGACCGGCCCTCGCGCGGTGCGGCTGATACTAGGGGAAGGTAAACGTGGCAAATCAAGTTGGTACGGCACCAGGCGACGCCGAACCAAGTATTCCGCAATGGAGCCCGCTGCCCGACGCGTTCCTCGGCATCTACTACATCGAGACGCGCGCCAACCTGCACCGCACCGCTGAATTTATCGCCCTGGAAGAGAGCGCGGGTTCGTGGTCCGGAGGCGGGACGGCGACCGCGCTGTACGCGCGATCGCTGGGGCGCGTGCACGATGTGCGCGAGATCGCCCCGGGCCGTGGATACGCCGCCATTGCCTACCCCGCGGGGAATCTGCCCGAGCGTGGCTCCCCGTTTGCCGCCATCTGGCTGTACCTGCTGGCCGGCCCGCTCTTTGAACGACCGTTCGCCGACGTGATCCGGCTCGCCGATGTCGTCCTCCCCGACGGCATCCTCACCGCATTCCGCGGGCCTCGGTTCGGCATTTCCGGGACGCGCGCGTTGCTGCGCCAGCCCCCAGGGGAGTTGCTGTTCGGCGGGATCGTCAAGCCCGGCGCCGGGCTCACCCCCGATGAGGTGGCGGCGCGGTGCGAAGCCGCCGCGCGCGGCGGGGTGCATCTTATCAAAGATGATGAGAAGATGAACAACCCCGTGTATTGCCCGCTCCACGCCCGAGTCGCGGCGGTCTCGCGCGCTTTGCGCCGGGTCGAAGACGACACCGGGCAGCGGGTGATCTACTGCCCGCACCTCACCGGCCGGCCCGATCAGATGTTGGAGGCGGCCCGCGCCGCCGTGGAAGCCGGGGCCACCGGCCTGATGGTGAACGTGTTTGCCGCAGGGCTGGCCGCGCTGCAGATGCTCAGCGAGGATGCCGCCACCGAGGTGCCTATCTACGTACATTCGGGCGGCCGGTCGGCGCTCGCGCATCACCCCGGCAACGGCATCGATGTCCGCGTCTTCGCCCGATTCGCGCGTCTGCTCGGCGGCGACTATCTCGATCTCTACGCGCAGGGAGGATATTTACGCCCCGAGGCACCCGCGCAGACGCGGGAACTCGCGAATGTGCTGCGGGCGCCGTGGGGAGCAATCGCTCCCGTCCTCCCCACGTGCTCGGGAGGGTTGACGCCCCAGACGCTCGCCGCCAACTACGAGACACTGGGCCGGGATGTCCTCCCGATGGCAGGGTCCGCCATCTTTGGCCACCCCCTCGGCGCCGCGGCAGGCGTCGCGGCCCTGCGTCAGGCCGCCGAGCGCTACTTCCAGGGCCTCGCCTCCCCCTCGTGGTCCTGATCCTCTGTCCCAATCTCTGCCTCGATCGGGTGATCGTGGTTCCTGGTTTCTCACCGGGCCGCATTCACCGCGGAGAATCCGGCGTCGCGCTCGCGAGCGGCAAGGGGCTGAACGTGGCGCGCGCGGTGCACGCGCTCGGTGAGCGGGCCACTGTCATCGGCCTGGTCGGCAGCGACGACAACGGGCGTGCTATCGTCCGAGGCGCCAGGGCCCGCGGCATCTCGCTGCGGGCGGTGCGGGTGGAGGGCCCGACTCGCGTCTGCACCCTGATCATTGATCCAGGCAATGCCGAAACTGTGATCAACGAACCGGGGCCGGAGGCCGGCGCCGGTATCGACGAACAACTCCTGGCCCATCTGCGGGCCGGTCTGCGGCGCGCCCGGGTTCTCGTGCTGGCCGGCAGTGTCCCCGCCGCGCTGCCCCAGAACTTCTACGCGCGCGCGATCGAACTGAGTCGCGAGGTGAAACGCGTCCCCGCCATTCTGGATGCGGCGGGCGCTCCGCTTCGCCTCGGTCTCCTGGCGAAGCCCAGCCTGATCAAAGTCAACCGGACGGAGATGGCAGATGTCCTGGCGCGGCCGCTGGCGTCCGTCGACGACGTGCTCGACGCTGCCGATACGCTCCGTGCCCAGACGCGCGGCGAGGTCATCGTGACGATGGGCGCCTCTGGAGCGGCGCTCATTACGGCCGAGGGCCGGTGGCATCTCAGCCCGCCGGAGGTGACGCGCATCAACACCATCGGAGCGGGGGATAGCCTCACGGCAGGCGTGGTCGTCGGTTTGCTCCGCGGCCATTCCCTGCTGGACGCGGCGCGGACGGGCGTGGCCGCCGCGGCGGCCGACGTGACGACGCTCCTTCCTGGAACAATTGACGCCGAGCAGGTGGGCGCGCTGCTTCCCCAGGTTGCCGTCCAGGCGAGTGCACGCTGAGAGGAACGAATCGATGCCGGACGTGACCTGCATGGGTATTCTCGTCGCCGACGTGATTGTGCGGCCATTAGATGAATGGCCGGAACGCGGCCGGCTGGCGCTGGTTGACTCCATCGGCCTGAGGTCGGGCGGCCTCGCGCACACGACCGGGATTGCCCTTGCGAAGCTTGGAGTGGAAACGGCTGTCGTAGGGCGGGTCGGCACTGATCCGTTCGGCGACTTTCTGATTCAGGCGCTTGTGGACCACGGCGTGCGGCCGCATGTCGTGCGGGAGCCGGAGGCGCCGACCTCCACGACCGTGGTGGCCGTGGCCAGCGGCGGAGAGCGTTCCTTCATGCATCTGATCGGCGCCAACGGCAGATTGACTCCCCTGGACATTTCTGATGACTTGCTCCACGCGACCAGGATCTTTCACCTGGGTGGATGCTTCGTGCTGCCCGCACTCGACGGCGCGCCGGCTGCGGGACTACTCCGGCGGGCACGGCAGCAAGGATGCCGGACCAGCATGGACCTGGCGTGGGATCCCTCCGGCCGGTGGATGTCGGTGCTGGAACCGTGTCTACCTCACCTGGATTTCCTGTTTGGAAACCAGGATGAGCTGGGTCACGTCACGGATCGCGGCGACTCCGTAGAGATCGCTCACCTTCTCCGGGCGCGAGGCGTGGGAGTGGTAGCCGTCAAACTGGGCGAAGCCGGCGCATATGTCGATGGCGCGGGCTGGCGTGGACAGGTGCCCGCGTACGCGGTCGAGGTGGTGGATACCACCGGCGCCGGCGACGCGTTCTGCGGTGGGTTCCTGGCCGGGGCCCTCGCCGGCTGGGAGATCGAGCGCGTGACCCGCTTCGCCAACGCGGTCGGCGCGTTGTGCGTGACGGCCGTCGGCGGCACCGCCGGCGTGCGCAGCCGTGAGGAGACGTTGCGATTCATGGATGGGGCTGCGGTCCGGGGCCGCGCATGAGGCGCGTGGAACAGGCGCTGGACAGGTTGTTGGATCGGGGAGTACTGCCGCTGCTCCCAAACTATGTGCGGCGGCTCTATATGGATGGAGGCCGGCTCCCCATCTCCCGCCGGCCGGGCGACACGTACGTACCTCGCGCGCGGATGTGGCGGCCCGAGCGGTGGATCGGCTCCACCGTCAGCGCCATGAACCCGCACCCTATTTCCGACGAAGGGATCAGCCGGATCGACGCGCCCGGCGGGCCGATCAAACTCACGGCGGCGCTGCAGATGCGCGGGCGGGATATTCTGGGGCCTCCCGCCTTCGCTGCTTACGGTCCCGACTTCCCCATCCTGATCAAGATCCTCGACCCGGCGCAGACCATCGGGTTCCACTTTCATGCGCGCGATGAAGATGTCTGGGCTCATCCGGCGCGATTCGGCGGACAGCGCTTCGGGAAGGATGAAGCGTATTACTTCCTCGATGCGCCCAAAGGGCCGATTCCCTATACGCACGTCGGGCTGTTCCCCGGGACCACACGGCGCGTGCTCGCCGAGGCGATTGCCGCCGGCGGCGGCCGGGTCTTGGAACTGTCCCCGGTCATCCATCAGCGAATTGGGGAAGGGTTCTTCGTGCCGGCAGGCATCCCGCACCGTCCGGGGACGGCGCTGACGCTCGAGGTCCAGGAGCCATCCGATGTGTACACGATGCTGGAACGCGAGTCCGGCGGTCGCGAATTGACTCCCGGGGAGATGCACCCAGGATTCGCGTCGGTCGATCAGAGTCTGGCGTTTGTGGATTATGCGGCCGCCACCGACCCCGGGCTTCTAAGGCGCTGTTATCTGCGGCCGGAACCCGTGCGGGGGCGGACCTCCCGCCGAGGCCGGGAAGAGTGGATCTTTCCGCTCCGGCTGGGGAAGTTCAGCGGTAAACGGCTGGTCGTCCAGACCAGGTTGGAAAGTGTCGCCGGAGGCCCGTATGTGGCGCTGGTCTGGCGGGGCCGCGGTCGGGTGAACGGGATGCGCGTGTCAACGGGATCCGAGTTCCTCGTAACCGCACGAGTGGCCACGCGGCCCCATCTGTATGAGGCCGAGGGAGGCCGGCTTGAGGTGTTCTTGTTCTTTCCGCCTGCCCCGGAGCATTTCCGCAGAACTCCTTCCTGATCGACCGTGGTCGATCTGTTACACGTCTCCTGTACCATCCTGGCAAATCCGTCATGACATCGGGGGTGAGTGTTGTGAACCGCGGATCCAACACTTGGCGCGACGCATCGCTGTTCGTCCTACGCCTCGCCGTGGGTGCGACGTTCATCGTCCACGGATACCCGAAGCTGTTCCCATCCGGCACCGCAGGCTTTGCCGGGTTCCTCCAGAATCTCGGCTTCCCCATACCTGGAATCTTCGCCTGGATCGTCTCCATCGTGGAATTCTTCGGCGGCATGGCGATGATTCTCGGGCTTCTCGTGCGCTACGTGGGAGCCTTGATGACGATCGAGATGGTGGTGACGAGCACGAAGGTGAAGATGGCCCACAGCACCGGTTTTGTCGGCGCGCGTGGCGCGGGATGGGAGCTGGATTTCCTGCTCCTGGCGATTGCGCTGGCTTTGCTGCTGGCCGGCGCCGGCGCGTTCTCGCTTGATTCGGTGCTCTGGAGTCGTCGCGCACCCGCTTCGACTCGCCCGAGTCAGGTCGGCTGAAGAAAGCAAAACTGGGGCGATGGGGTTGGTGGAGGGCCGCTTCGCTCCGAGTCGGCTCGCTGCTCCGGGCCCCCCTGTACAACTTCGCTGGACTACGCTCCGTGTACAGGGCCCGACCCTGCGCGACGCGGCGCTCGCTAACGGCGGCCACGGCTCGCCTCCAGTCGCTCCGCGGCTCCTCCACCAGCCCCATCCCGGATTGTTTCTGGGTGCGATGTGACCCTGCTGGCGGCGGGCGAACTGCGGGGTCCCCGCGAAATGGTTCTGTCATTTCGCGGGGTGGCAGTGGGCTCCCCTCGAGCGCCGCTACGGACAAGCCGCAGATAGGGAGCGGGAGGCCTGCGGGCCGATCGGGGGCCGACGGAGCCGCGAAGCGAGGGGGAGCCCCGAGACACAGCCGCCGCGAAGTCAAATCGTTTCTAGGATCTTGCGGCCACAAAGGTCTCGAAGCGTCAGATGCACCGCAGGGTTAGCAAGAGGAACGAGGCGTCGCTCAGAACTACTCAGGGAGTATCCCTGGGTGGCCGTGGACAAAATCGTTCTCAGCGGCTTGACGAAAGTGTTCCCGACCGGCTACGGGCCGGTCGCGGCCCTGTCCTCTGTCGATCTCGCAGTCCACGAGGGCGAGTTCTTCGTGCTGCTGGGTCCTTCCGGCTGCGGCAAGACGACGCTGGTGCGGATCATGGCCGGATTGGAGCGCCGCACCTCGGGCGAGATGACCATCGTCAGGACCGACGCCGGCAAACCGCTGACGGCGATGGTGTTCCAGGAAGATTCAGTCTTTCCGTGGATGACCGTTGAGGAGAACATCGGCTACGGCCTGTGGATCCAAGGCGTGCCTCGGCCCATCATCGCGCGTACAGTCAGCCGCTACCTTGAGAAAGTCGGCCTCACCAGGTTTTCGCGCGCATATCCATTCCAGCTCTCCGGAGGGATGAAAAAGCGGACCAGCGTCGCCCGCGCCTTCGCCGCAGACCCCGAAGTCCTGCTCATGGACGAGCCCTTCGGCGAGCTTGACGAACAGACACGCGTCCTGCTGCAGGCAGAACTCGTCAAGATCTGGGACGAGAACCGCAAGACAGTGGTCTTCATCACGCACAGCATCGACGAGGCCGTTGTGCTCGCAGACCGCATCCTCGTTATGACGGCCGCCCCTGGGAGGGTCAAGGCTGTGGTGGAGGTTCCGTTTCCGCGCCCCCGCCAGGCCTACGAGATGCGGGCCGACCCGGCGTACGGGCAACTCATCCACCATCTGTGGGGACTGCTTCGCGAGGAAGTGCTGAAGGCGAAAGCGGAGGAGGTCGCCGCGAATGTCCCGCTCATCTGAGCGGGCGATCCCCCGCGCGGCAGCTCCTTCCTTTGTGCGCAGGGTGGCCGTGGGGGAGCAATTGATCGCGATTGTCTCCCCGTTGCTGCTCATCGCGCTGTGGGAGGCGCTGGTGCGGATCCGGATCCTCGACGCGCGCTTCTTTCCTGCGCCA
>VBAP01000087.1:525-9095 GCA_005882335.1 Candidatus Segetimicrobium genomatis | reverse complement strand
CGCAGCCAGGCTTCCTCGGTCGGGGAGACGGGCGAATTCATGTGGCGGGAGGGAGATTTCCGGTCCCTATTCTACGCGTGACCTGCAGCGCTGATCAGTGCGCGAGGGGCATTGCTTCCGTCCCGCGCGGGAGCTATTCTACGGGCGGCCGGAATAGATTTTCCGGCAGAGGCGTTTACCCGAAATCGCGGGCGGTGCACGACGCGACCCGCGCGGACCGAAAAACCTTTTTAAGGAGGACCCATGAAAATTCGTTTTGCTGCATTGTTCGGCGCGCTCATGCTGGCGAGCGCTTCGGCGTTTGCCTTCCACTGCCCCGCGGACATGAAGAAGATCGACGCGGCGCTCGCCAAGAATCCGAAGCTGTCGGCGCAGCAGGCGGCCGACGTCAAGAAGTTCCGCGCCGACGGCGAGGCGCTCCATAAGGCCGGGAAACACCAGGAATCGGTCGACACCCTGGCAAAGGCGATGAAGATCCTGGGTATCTGACCCGCGTTTTAGAATGCGAAACGCCGCGGCCCGCCGCGGCGTTTTTGTCTGCTCACTTCACAGAGTCAGCAGGCTGTTGAAAAACGCTTCCCGCGTGAAAATAGAATTCTGTGCAAGTCGAGTTTCAGAGGGAAACGTTTTTCTACGGCCTCCAATTTTGGGATCACAAGGCGGCGTAGCCCCCTTTTTCAACAACCTGTCAGGCCGCGAACGAGAGCGTACGCTTGAATCGCTCGGTCGTCTCGACCAGCGCGCAGAGAATCCCCGGCTCCCATACCGAATGTCCGGCGTCGGGCACTATCCGGTATTGGGCTTGCGGCCACGCGAGGTGCAGCTCGTGCGCCGACACCAGCGGGCAGACCATGTCGTAGCGCCCCTGCACGATCACTCCCGGAATGTCACGCAGCCGGCGCGCGTTCGCGAGGAGCGAATTCTCCGGGAGAAAAATGTCGTTCACGAAATAATGCGCCTCGATCCGCGCAAGCCCCAGCGCCACTACGTCCCCGGCGAAATACGCCACCGTCTCGGGGCTGGGAAGCAGGGTCGAGCAGGATCCCTCGTAGGTGCTCCAGGCTCGCGCCGCGGGCATGTGCACCGCGGGGTCGGGGTCGATCAACCGCCGGCGATAATTGCGCAGCAGATCGCCGCGCTCCTCCGGCGGGAGAAAGCCGGCGAATTTCTCCCAGGGCTCGGGGAAGATGCCGCGCAGGCCGTAGAGAAACCATTCGATCTCGCTTTTGCGGCACAGGAAAATCCCGCGCAGGATCAGCCCGAGGCAGCGCTCGGGGTGCGCTTCGGCGTAGGCGATCGCCAAGGTGCTGCCCCAGGAGCCCCCGAAAACGACCCAGCGTTCCACGCCCAGGTGCCTGCGCAAGGCCTCGAGGTCGGCGACGAGATGCGGCGTGGTGTTGTCGCGCAGCTCGCCCAGCGGCGTAGAGCGCCCGGCGCCGCGCTGGTCGTAGACGACGATGCGGTAGGCTCCGGGATCGAAAAATCGCCGGTGCTTCGGAGTGCTGCCCGCGCCGGGCCCACCGTGCAGGAAAACCACGGGAATCCCTGCCGGATCGCCGCTCTCCTCCCAGTACATCGAGTGCGTGGCATCGAGCCGCAGCATGCCGCTCGCGCGCGGCTCGATCTCGGGGAACAGGCCTGCGACGGCAAAACTCGCGAGCTCGCCCATCCTCGATTCCCTACGGGATCAGGATCGTCGATCCGGTCGTCTTGCGCGCTTCGAGGTCGCGCTGCGCCTGAGCCGCGTCTTTGAGCGCATACCGGTGATTCACCTCGATCTTCACCTTGCCGGAGAGCACCACGTCGAACAGGTCTTTCGCGGTCGCCAGGAGATCCACGCGCTTGGAGGTGTGAGTGACCAGAGTCGGGCGCGTGATGTAGAGCGAGCCTTTCTGCGAGAGCACCGCCAGCTCGAACGGGGGAACGGCCCCCGAGGAGTTGCCGAAGCTCACCATGAGCCCGCGCGGCTGCAGGCAGTCGAGCGACCCCGTGAAGGTATCCTTCCCGACCGAGTCGTACACCACCGGCACGCCCTTGCCGCCTGCGAGCGCCTTCACGCGCTCAACAAAATTCTCCTTGCGGTAGTTGATGCAGTGGTGCGCGCCGTGCGCCTTGGCGAGCGCGCATTTTTCCTCCGACCCGGCCGTGCCGATCACCGTGGCGCCGAGCGTCTTCAGCCATTGGCACGCGATCAGACCGACCCCGCCCGCAGCCGCATGGAACAGGACGGTTTCGCCCGATTGAACCTTGTAGGTCCGCCTGAGCAGATACTGCGCGGTCATGCCTTTCAACATCATCGCTGCGGCGGTCTCGAAGGAAATCCCCTCGGGCAGAACGACCAGCCGGTCGGCGGACATGTTGCGCACTTCTGAATAGGCCCCCGGAGCGCCGCCGGCGTAGGCAACGCGATCGCCTACTTTCACCTGTGTGACACCCGAGCCGATCGCCTCGACCACGCCGGCCCCCTCGTTCCCCATACCCGAGGGCAAAGGGATCTTGTACAGGCCGCTGCGCTGATAGACGTCGAGAAAGTTCAGGCCGCAAGCCTTGTGGCGCACGCGCGCCTCTCCCGGGCCGGGGTCTCCGGCCTGGACGTCTTCCCATTTCAGAACCTCAGGCCCGCCCTGCTGCTGGATTCGAATCGCTTTAGGCATTTCTTCTCCTAGGTTGACGAACTCCAATATCGAATTCCCGCTCCGCGGCAATAAGCCGCGCTCACTTTTTCGAGGGGCCCTCGCGACCGGGTTGCGGGACGTCCGACCGCTCCTCGGCGGGCGCGGCGGGGCGGTCGCCCGCAGGATCCTGAGCTTTGTTCCCCATCGCCGCGGCATCGCGCATCGCTGCGAGGCCGGATTTCTGCATTTCCAGGCCGTGAAGGGTCGCGCGCAGAACGCTGAGATTCATGTTGAGCCAGCTCTCCACCGATCTCAGCTCCGCGATGCGCCTTTCGATCTCGTCCTGGCCGAGGGTCGGGGCCATCACGCCCGCGGGCGGCAATCCCATCGGGCCCCAAAGGTTTTTCAGGAATTCGAACGGATCGGGAGGCTGATTCATGACGCGAGGCCGCAGCGAACGAACTTCAAGTCTATTGTCGGGGACCCAAAAACTCCAGCACCTCGGCACGGCGCGCCATGGTGTCCTGGTAGCCGAGCTCGATCAGCGCCTGGCAGTAGCCGCGCTCGAAGAGCAGATAGCTCGCCAAGGTCGATCCGTTGCGGTTCATGGCGCCGATTCCGCGCAGGAGGAACCGCATCGTCCCCGGCAGCTCGTTCACGTGGCGTACCGCGATGCGCTCCAGGGGCTGGCTCGGCGTGATCACCAGCACCTTGATCTGCCGCAAAGGCAGCCCCGCCTCCCGGAGCTTTCCCGGGGGAATCAGGCTGATGGTGCGGTTGATGCGGTGCACGAGCTCGATGTCGGCGTTGAGGCTGTCCAGGAAAATGCTGTTCAGGGCGTGGCCAGCGATCTGCGCGAGCGACGGATAGAGGTGGCCGCGCACCCGCGGCGGCTCGGCGTTCGCGGCCTGCTGGCCGGTGCCCACCACCAGCACCCGGTCGGCGCCCAGGTGCAGCGCCGGGCTGATCGGGGCGATCTGGCGCATCGATCCGTCGCCGAAGTACTCGCGGTTGATCTTCACCGCGGGAAATATGAACGGCAATGCCGCGGAGGCCATCAGATGCTCGACCCGGATCGGCATCGCCGCGCCGACGCGCTGGGTGCTCTCCCAGGCCTCGGTGCCCGGCCCTCCCTGATAGAAAGACACGCTCTGCCCGGAGGAGTATCCGGAACAGGTGATCGAGACCGCGTACAGGTGGCCGTTGTCGATGTTCTCCTGGATGCGGCCGAAGTCGAGATTGCGCGTCAGCATATCGGCAAGCGGGCTGCTGTCGAGCAGCGCAACCGGACTCGTGCGCGAGATCAGCGTGATCGCGGCGAGCCAGCGCGCCCCGACGCGGGCGATCCCGATCGGATCGGAGCGGTAGACGTGATGGACGCGGAAGTGCTCCCATACTTCGAGGAGATTGCCCACCGCGACGTCGAAATTGTCGGCGAATACCGCGAGCGTTGCGGCGTTGATCGCGCCGGCCGACGTGCCGCAAAGGATGGGAAACGGGTTCTTTTCGGGGTGTGGTAGGAGCTCCCTCACCGCCTTCAGCACGCCGACCTGATAGGCGGCCCGGGCGCCACCTCCTGTGAGAATGAGCCCCGCTTTGGATTTGGTTGACTCGGAGACCAACGCCATGCTCGAGGCCGATGCGGGTAGGCGTGCGCGGTCGAGTGCAGTTCTTCAGCCCTGGCGCGGCGAGGACCGCGTCTCCCCATGGGGGGCGTTCGCGTCCACCGCCGTCAGCGCCGTCATGTTGACGATGCGCCTCACCGTGGCTGAAGACGTGAGGATGTGAACCGGGCGCGCCGCGCCGAGCAGGATCGGCCCGATCGTGATGCCGTCGCCCGCCGCTGTTTTCAGCAGGTTGAAGGCGATGTTGGCGGCGTCCAGCGTCGGCATGATCAGAAGGTTTGCTTCCTCCTTCAGCCGCGAGCGCGGAAAGCCGGCAAGCCGCAGCTCGGCGTTGAGCGCCGCATCGCCGTGCATCTCGCCCTCGATCTCGATTTCCGGAGCGAGCGAGAGGGTGAGTTCCAGGGCCTGCCGCATTTTCTGGGCCGAAGGCGCATCGCTCGTGCCGAAGCTCGAGTGCGAGAGCAGCGCCGCTTTGGGAACCACGCCGAAGCGGCGGACCGCCTCGGCGGCAAGCATCGTCATTTCCGCGAGCTGCTCGGCGGTGGGGTCGAGGTTGACGTAAGTGTCGCAGATGAAGACCGTGCGCTTGGGCAGCATCAGCACGTTCATCGCGTAGAAATGCTTCGCGCCGGGCCGCCGGCCGATGACCTGGTCGACGTACTGCAGGTGCGAGGCATACGTGCCGAAGGTGCCGCAGATCATCCCTTCAGCCTCGCCGCGGTGGATCATCATCGCGCCGATCAGCGTGTGGCGGCGGCGCATCTCGATCTGCGCGTACTGCTGGGACACTCCGCGGCGGTCCGTGAGGCGGTGGTACTCGGTCCAGTATTCGCGGTAGCGTGGATCGGATTCCGGGTTGACGAGCTCGAAATCCGTCCCGGTGCGAATGCGCAACCCGTAGCGCTCGATGCGCCTCTCGACGACGGCGGGTCTGCCCACCAGGATCAGGTTGGCGAGGCCCTCGTCCACCACGACCTGCGCGGCGCGCAGCATGCGCTCGTCCTCGCCCTCGGCAAATACGATCCGGCGCCGCGGGCTTTCCTTCGCCGCGGTGAAGATGGGCTTCATGATAAGGCCGGAGTGGTAGACGAACTGCAGGAGCTGGTTGTTGTAGGCGTCGAAATCGGCGATCGGGCGCGTGGCGACTCCCGAGTCCATGGCCGCCCTCGCCACTGCCGGGGCGATTTTGGCGATGAGGCGCGGGTCGAAGGGCTTCGGAATCAGGTACTCGGGCCCGAACTTGAGGTTCTGCTCGCCGTAGGCGGCGTCCACGACGTCCGACTGCTCCGCCATGGCAAGATCCGCAATGGCGCGCACCGCGGCGAGCTTCATCGGTTCGTTGATCGCGGTCGCGCCGACGTCGAGCGCGCCGCGAAAAATGAACGGAAAGCACAGGACGTTATTGACCTGGTTCGGGTAATCCGAACGCCCCGTCGCCATCACCGCGTCGGGACGCACGCTCTTCGCGACATCGGGCAGGATCTCCGGCTCCGGGTTGGCGAGCGCGAGGATCAGCGGCTTGTCGGCCATTTTCGCGACCATCTCCGCCTTGAGAACACCCCCGGCCGAGAGGCCGAGGAAGACGTCTGCGCCCGGAATGATTTCGGAGAGCGTGCGCGCCGATGTCTTGCGCGCATAGCGGGCCTTGTTCGGATCCATTTCTTCCTTGCGGCCCTGGTAGACGACTCCCTTGATGTCCGAGATCCAGACGTTGTCCGCTTTCAGTCCCAGGCCGACCAGCAGATCGAGGCAGGCGAGCGCCGCCGCGCCCGCGCCCGAGCAAACGAGCTTCACTCTCGCCAGATCCTTCCCAACCACGCGCAACCCGTTCAGAACCGCGGCGCCGACGATGATGGCGGTGCCGTGCTGGTCGTCGTGAAACACCGGGATCTTCATGCGCTCGCGCAGCTTCCTCTCGATGTGGAAGCATTCCGGGGCCTTGATGTCCTCGAGGTTGATGCCGCCGAACGTGGGCTCGAGCGCCGCGATGATCTCGACGAGCTTCTCCGGATCGCGCTCGCTCACCTCGATGTCGAAGCAATCGATCCCCGCGAATTTCTTGAAGAGCACCGCCTTGCCTTCCATCACGGGCTTCGCCGCCAGCGGCCCGATCGCTCCCAGTCCCAGCACCGCGGTCCCGTTGGTGACGACGCCGATGAGGTTCCCCCGCGAAGTCATGTTGCGCGCCTCGGCCGGGTCGCGGACGATTTCCTCGCAGGCCGCCGCCACCCCTGGCGTATAGGCGAGTGCGAGATCGCGCTGGTTCACGAGGCCTTTGGTGGGGGTGACCGAGATCTTTCCCGGCGGTGGCCGGAGATGGTATTCCAGGGCGCTCCTGCGCAGGGTGTCTTCCATGGGAAAACCGTGACTTGAAGTTCTTTATTGCGTGGCACCATGATAGCCGAATTCTGCGGCGCCGCGGCGCCCGACATTCCAGACCTCACACATTGTCCAACTTGCGGCGCGCCACGGCATAATGTAGCCGTGCTGAAAAGACTGCTCTGCTCCGCCTTGCTGCTTCCCGCCTTCGCGGGATGCTCGGCGACGCCCGAGCGCGATGCGCGCGGCAACCCGAAGATCGAACGCCTCACGGAGGAGGCGCTCGCCCGCCTGCCCGCGCCCGAGCCCAAGCTCACCGCCGAGGACCTCGTGCGGTTGTCGCGCGAAGGGATGCCGCCCGAGAAAATCATCGAGAGATTCCAGGCGACTCATTCGCGTCTGGGCATACCTCGGTCCGAGATCATGGAGCTTGGAAAGCAGGGCGTGGACCGTAAAGTGCTCGACTACGTAGCAGAAGCCGAAGAGCGCGCCCGCCAAACCGACGTAGCCGAGGCGCTTGCCGGGCGCGACGCGGAGCAGGCGCGCGAAGAAGAGCAGCGCCGCGAGCTCTATCGTTATCCGTACTGGCCCTCCCCGCCCTATTGGGGCGGGTACATCGGAGTACCGCGACGCAACTGGGGCTTCTTCGGGTATTGGTGAAGAGCAGACCGCGTGAAGCGTGACGCGAATTTGATCCTTGCGGCCCGCATGGCCGACATAGAACCCTTCCATGTGATGGACGTGCAGGACCGCGCCCACGAACTGGAGGCCAAGGGCCGTCGAATCATTCACATGGAGATAGGCCAGCCGGACTTTCCGGCGCCGCCGCCGGTCGCGGAGGCGGCGATCGAAGCGATTCGCAGGCGCCGCCTGGGCTATACGGCTTCGATCGGCATCCCCGAGTTGCGTCGGGCTATTTCCGATTATTACCGGGACCGGCTCGGCGTAGCGGTACCCCCTTCGCGAATCGTAGTCACCGCCGGAGCTTCGGGCGCGTTTCTGCTCGTCCTGGGGGTGCTCGTCAACCCGGGCGACGAGGTGCTGCTGCCCGACCCGTGCTACCCCTGCAACCGGCACTTCGTGCGACTGTTCGAAGGCCGCCCCCGTGCAATCCCCGTCGGCGCGAGCCGCCAGTATCAGCTGACCGACGCCGACGTTCGCGCAAACTGGGGCCGAGCGACGCGCGGCCGCGGCGAGCTTCGCGCGATCATCGGATCGGTGCGCCGGGCGGGCGGGTTCGTGGTGGTCGACGAGATTTACCAGGGACTCGTCTACGACGGCGAAGCATCCACCGCGCTCGAGCTCGCCGACGACGTGTTCGTGGTCAACAGCTTCTCCAAGTACTTCAACATGACGGGCTGGCGGCTGGGGTGGATCGTCGCGCCGGAAAGCCACGTGCGCGAGATCGAGAAGCTCGCCCAGAATGCCTTCATCTGCCCTTCCGCGCCCGCGCAATACGCGGCGCTCGCCGCGTTTCGGGCGGACACGCTCAGCGTGCTCGAGGAGCGCCGACGGGAATTCCAGCGCCGCCGCGATTACATGGTGCCGGCGCTCCGCGAACTGGGATTTCGCATCCCCGTCATGCCGCAGGGGGCCTTCTACATTTACGCCGGATGCGAGAGCTTCTCCGCGGACAGCGCGGACTTCACGCTGCGGGTGCTCGAGGAAGCCGGAGTGGCGATTACGCCGGGGCTCGATTTCGGCTCGAACCGCTCCGAAGGGCACGTGCGCTTTGCCTACACGCGCTCGCTGGAGGACCTGAAGGAAGGGGTCGGGAGCATCGCGCGGATGCTCCAAGGCTCACGCGGGCCTGTCGGGTCGAACCCGGGGTGATTCCGAAGCAGCCTTGAGGCCGCGCCCGCGGGCGCGATCAGACCGAGCTGCGCGCACCCGAGCGATCGAACCGACGCACGGCCTCCTGCAGCCGCTCCCTCTCGGCGATGACTTTCTGGGCGTATTGGCTCGAGGGATCCGCCAGCGAGCCGTTATAGAATTGCAGGCCTGCTTCGAC
>VBAP01000087.1:0-454 GCA_005882335.1 Candidatus Segetimicrobium genomatis | reverse complement strand
TGGTGCCTGGGAATCACCTGCATCACACCCTTCGCCCCAACCAGGCTTTCGGCGACAGGATTGAAGCGCGAATCGACCGCGATCACCACGAGGATCAGCAGAGGATCAAAACCCACTTGCCGGCCCGCGTCATGGGCAGCACCCACAAACTGCTCGATGACGTCGGGCGCAACCCGGTACCTGCGGGAAACGTAGTTGATGAGCGCCCGGTATTTCTGACTGTCCGCGCCGTCTACCCTCTCGAGCAGCGAGACCGTCCCCTCGTAGCGGATCGCGCCGACCGCCGCGGCGGGCCCCAGAGCCTCTTCCAAAAACAAAGCCTTTCCGCGAACGAGGACGATCACCACGGCGGCCAGTCCAACAAAAGCCAGGCCGTGATGGAGTATTGCCACCAGTCTTCGAAATTGGTCCAGCAATTCTTGCCTCAATACGGTAGCGCTCATGGCTGTCCCTC
>VBAP01000041.1 GCA_005882335.1 Candidatus Segetimicrobium genomatis | reverse complement strand
AGCTGCCGAGACGTTGGGCCGGCGGCTGGTAGACGGAGTGACGCCAGTCCATATCTTTGACGAGTCCTACGAGGTGCGGTTACAGGTGCACCGGATTGAATCGTACAGCGCACACGCGGATCGGGACGAACTGGTTGCCTGGGTGGGCAGAATGCCACGCGTGGGTCAGATTTGCCTGGTGCATGGCGAGGAACAGCAATGCATGGCGCTGTCCCGGCATCTCATCCGGCGGGGTATCAAGACGATCGTTCCGCAGCGGGGCCAGCGGGTGACGGTCTAGCCTCTTCGACTTGCTTCGCTCGCTCCCCCCGACTGCGTGGGGAGTACCTCCCCACACTCCTCCCCTTGTGGGTCCGAGTCCCAAAGATGGCCTTGGTTTGGTGGCGATTTCGTGAAACGAGGGTTGTGGCGGAGGGGGTGGGACTCGAACCCCTCAAGGGTTCCTTACCGAATTTTGGACGCGCTCCGTCTCGTCGCGCAATGTCACCAGAAACCTTCGGGCAGTTCTCGGTAAGAGTCTCGGATCATCTGCTTAAGCGTGACTTTCCCCTTCGCGGTTTTGAAATAGCGTTCTCTGCGCAAAGCGTCTGACTTGTTAAGATGTCCCTCGAAGTAAACTAGCGCGAGCGGCCGACGAGACGCGGTCGAGATATTTTTTCCCGTTGAGTGATCTGTGATCCGGCGTTCTAGATCAGATGTGCTGCCTACATAGAGGCGACCGTCGCGGCGGCTGATGAGAACATACACGTACCAGAAACCTCCATGGGCTCACACCTTGCCCTGAACCACTCACTCCGCCCTGAACCCGCAGCGGTTCAGGGCTTCGTTCGGGTACAGGGCATGCACCACTCGAATCTCCGCGTGTGATGGTGGTAAGGGGGTGGTGGTGCCGTGTACCCGAGCGCAGCGAGTGGTACATGGCGGAGGGGGAGGGACTCGAACCCTCAAGGGGCTTACGCCCCGCCGGTTTTCGAGACCGGTCCCTTAGCCAGTTCGGGGCACCCCTCCTCCGGCCCGATTATAGACGATATTGCTTGAAGGTGGGGATTTGAGGCTGGAGTTGAGAGGTTACCGCGTTCCCGCGCTCCCGCGTTCCCGCGTTCCCGTCTCTGTCGAGATCGCCATCGCGAGATAGTCGGCGGCCGCGGCGTGATCGCCACGTTCTTTGAGCAGCATCCCCAGTTCTCGTGCCGCCGCGCCGACTTCGGCCGGCAGCCGGGCGCGCTTGAACAGCTCCACGGCTTCCTTGAGTTGATCCACGGCCTGCTTCCAGCGGCGCTGCGCCTTGGCCACCTCCGCCAGCGTGACCAGAGAGCGGGCTTTCTGAACCTGGTCGTGGTGTTCTTCGGCCAGCGCCAGGGCTGCTTTCGCCTCCCGCTGCGCCTCCGTGAGCTTACCCATGCGCACCAGCACGCGGGCGAGTTCGTCAAGCGTCGCGGCTTTGTTGCGGACGTCACCGAGCCGGTCC
The DNA here is from genome assembly GCA_005882335.1 of Candidatus Segetimicrobium genomatis. Lineage (GTDB taxonomy): Bacteria > Sysuimicrobiota > Sysuimicrobiia > Sysuimicrobiales > Kaftiobacteriaceae > Telluricultor. Next base: position 23,539 of record VBAP01000041.1, on the reverse strand, counting down.
TGCACCTGCAGCGCCCGCGCCAACACCTCGTGAGCATCGTCGAGTTCGCCCACGTCGTGCAGCAGCCGGCCCAGCGTGCGGAGCCCAGTGGCTAGATCCAATGAATCATCCGTCTCAGTCAGCGCATCTTTTGCGGTGCGCAGCGCCGCCACCGCTGCCGGATTCCGTCCCGCCGCGAGGTGGATCCGGGCGAGGCCCAACTGGGCGCGCCCCAGGATTAATGTGAGGTCCTGCCGTTGGGCCGCCTGGGCCACTTCAAGCAGAATGCGTTGTGCGCGGGCCGTCCGGCTTTGGCGGCTCATCAGTTCGCCGTACGTCAGTAGAGCTTTGCACCCTTCCGCGGAGCGAAGCGTGCGTGTGGATCGGAATTGCGCCAGCGCGTTCTCGAGCCGCTCGCGGCCGGCGTCTTCCTCGTGCCGGGTCAGCGCCAGATGTGCCATCCGCGATAGCGCACGCGGTTCAAACGGCTGCAGCTGGTTCTTGCGGCTCCAGGCCAGTGCGTCAGAGAATGCGCGCTCTGCGTCCCGGTGGCGGCCCTGCACTAACGCGATGTCCCCGCGGGTGAGGAGGAGTTCCGCGCGGAGGTCGTTGGCGTCTTCAGACAGTGTTTCCACCGCGGCGAGCAACCGGTCGGTCTTTGCCGCGTTTGAGGAGGCGGAGGCGCGCGCCAGTTCGAGCAGGTTGAGGGCGGTTTCCCGCGGCAGTTGCGGCGTCTCCAGTAGCAGCAACGCCAGCGAAGTTTGCATACGGCTGGCCAAGGTGACCAGCGTGTTGACGGATGGATAGGTCCGGCCGGATTCGAGGAGACTAATGAAGCTCTTGGTCAGGTTGGGGCGAGCGATATCTGTTTGCGTGAAACCGCGGATGCGGCGCGCCTGACGGATATGGCCGCCCAGGCGTCTCAGCCACACAGGGGACTTCGCGGTCCGCTGTTCAGGCATATTTCACGACGATTCGCGCGTGCGAACGCCCACCCCTGCTAGCGGCGGGGGGCGTCAAGCCCGGCGCGGATTGATTGTGGCGCGGAATAAGTGAAGTTCCGTAAATACAAACTCCTTACGTGGGAATTCTTCCCCCGGTTGAGGGATTGAACGATGAACAATCGAAGAATTCACCGGAGCGCGCAGCGGACGTCTGGCCCGGTTGGCGCGTGACGGATGAGCGCGCGTTCTTAGCAAAAATGTTCTCCGATGATGAACTCCGAGGGAAACCCAGCCAGGCACGAGTTTCTGGTCTGGTGAGTCTGGTTCGGTCGCCGTGGCCGACGATTCTCATCATCTGCCTAGTGTTGGCGGTCTATCGCGACCCCGCTCTCTCACAGATCACCCTGGACGATCTGGTCATCCGTGCCTTCGACATCAGCATTTCGATCGCCCCCGTCCCTCTGAAATACAATTTCGAGGGTGGACAGCTGCGCTTTACCTCGCGCGGCAGCCTGCGGGGCACCACGACCGCGATGGTCGAAGTGACTTCCCCGAGCCCCGTGGCGATTGCTCGGTTCTCTTTCGATAGCGACGTGACGCTTAAATCTGTGACGGCGCTGGGCCATAATGTGGCGTCCAAGCGCCGGCGCGACACGCTCATGCTCACCTTTACGCCTCCGCTCTCACCTGGGGCGAAGGTTCCCGTCACCTTTGTCTACGAAGGGCAACCCCTGTATATCTTTGACGAATTTGTGCTGGTCTCCGAAGGCTCGCTCTATCCCCTCCTCATCAGCCCATTCGGCGACTTCTCTGCCAACCTGGGTCGAGTCAAACTCAAACTCACTGCACCGGGTGGATACAGTATCGCCGGGACTGGCAAACTTATTGCAAAGGAAGGCGGCGTCCGTACGTGGGATTCGGAGGTGCCTGTCCCTTGGGTGGCTGTGGCCGGTGGGCGCAAACACACCGTTCGCGAAAAGACCCTCCATGGCGTGACGATGCAATTCTATGTCCCTCCGGGCGAAGACCGCAATCTCGACAAGCTCGCCGACTTCGCGGGTAGGTCTGTGGGCTTCTTCAGCCATCTGCTTTATCCGTTTCCGTATTCCGAGCTTCGTGCCGTATCTCTCTTCGTCCCGGGAGCCAGCGGCCTCGGATACCCGGGGTTGCTCATGATCGATGCTCGCGCATTCCGTAACAACTTCCCGGGCGACCTCAACCGGGACTCATTTCTCTTTCACCTGATTGCCCATGAACTCGCTCATGGCTACGTGCCCAGTCAGACCGTCCCCAAGGGCATTGGATTCATTTGGCTCTCCGAAGGTTTTGCCGAGTACCTCTCGCTGATGGCCGTGGAGGCTTTGCTCGGGCCGGACGCGTTCAAGCGTGAACTGCAGGAGGAGCGGGACAACTATGCCTTTGTCGCCGCGACTGCTACTACGGAGCCATCCATCGCTGCCATCACTTTCGCCAATTACCACGGTCCGGCCACGTGGGTAATCTATGCTAAAGGCTCGCTGGTCCTGCACATGCTGCGTGGTGTATTGGGTGATGAGCTGTTCAAGAATGGGTTGGCGGCGTACTTCTCAACATTCCGCGGCCGAGCCGCCCGCGTGGCCGATTTCCAAACGACCATGGAGCGGGTCTCGGGCCAATCGCTTGGTTGGTTCTTCGACCAATGGATCAACGAGAAGGTTCTGCCCGACTACACCATCACCCGTGTAACGTCCTTGCCTACCCCGGACGGCGCATTCCAGACGACCGCCACCGTGCGCAACCTCGGGACGGGGCAGATGCCGGTCGAGGTCGGGTTCGTCATGGACGGCGGCGACGTGCAGATCCAGAAAGCGGAGATTCCCAGCAGCGGTGAGGTGACGGTAACCGCCATGACACAAAAGCCGGTGAAGCAGGTCGAGGTGGACCCGAAGAAGTGGGTGATCCAGAAGGATTACAAGAACGATGTGGCTCCCGTCCGGTGACCCACTAAATCCCCAGATAGGCGCGTCTGACCTCGGCGCTTTGCAGAAGCTCGAGCCCCGGACCCGCGAGAACGATCCGCCCGCTCTCCAGCACATAGGCGCGATCCGCGATGCGCAGGGCTTGTTGGACATTCTGCTCAACCAGCAGCACCGTAATGCCTTCCCGGCGAATGTCCTGCACGACCCCGAATACTTCCTCCACAATCGTGGGCGCCAGTCCCAGGGAGGGTTCGTCAAGCATCAAGAGCCGCGGTGCGCTCATCAGCCCCCTGCCAATGGCCAGCATTTGCTGCTCACCGCCGCTGAGCGTGCTCGCTTCCTGCAGCCGCCGTTCGCGGAGGAGTGGGAACAGGGCGTAGACCCGGTCGAGGTTGCTCCGCCGCAGCGGCCGGGTGCGGGAGAGGGACGAGCCGGTGAGCAGATTCTCCTCAACGGTCATCTGGTTGAACAGCTGACGTCCCTCAGGCACCATCGCCACCCCGAGGTTGACGATGTCGTGCGCCGACATTCGATCGAGCCGGTTCGTTCCGAACTGCACTTCGCCATCCCGAGCCCGAAGAAGGCTGGCCACCGCTCGCAGCGTGGTCGTCTTGCCGGCCCCGTTGGCCCCAATGAGCGCGACCAGTTCTCCAGGCCGAACCTCCAGCGAGACATCCCATAGGACTTGCACGTCGCCATAGCCGGCCTGGAGGTGGCGCAGGGTAAGTGTGAAACCGGGATCTCGCATTTAGTGTGTCCCGAGATACGCATTGATGACGTCGGGGTTGCTGGCAACCTGTGGGGGGGTGCCCTCGGCGATCTTGCGTCCGTGGGTGAGCACCACGATCCGATCCGAGAGACCCATGATCACCCGCATAATGTGTTCCACCATGATGATCGTGGTGCCGCGATCACGGATCCGCCGAATGAGTTCGACGGTTCCCTCCGCCTCTACCGGATTGAGGCCTGCCACCACTTCGTCGAGAAGGAGCAGAGTCGGGTTGAGGGCGAGCGCGCGGGCGATTTCCAGACGCTTCCGGCCGGCGGTCGTCAGCGATCGGGCCGAGGCAGCCGCGAATTCGCTGAGGCCCATCATCTTCAGGATTTCAGCAGCCCACCGCTCTGCCGCGAGGCGGCTGGGGTGCCGCAGGAACGCTCCCACGAGGACGTTCTCCATCACAGTGAGGCGCGGAAACGGCTTCATCACCTGGAACGTGCGCCCGATGCCCAGTTCTGCGCGTCGGTACGCGGGCGCGTGCGTGATCTCGCGGCCCTGGAAGAAGATGCGTCCACCGGAAACCCGCAGCGCCCCACTGACCAGATTGAAGAACGTGGTCTTGCCCGCGCCGTTCGGACCGATGAGCCCGACGATCTCCCCTTCCTCAGCGGCAAACTCAACTTCGTTGACAGCCACGAGCCCGCCGAACACTCGCGTCAGCCGCTCCGTGCGCAACACCTCAGGCACGGCGCGCCCTCCGTACAGCTGTGCTGAGGCCGTCCGGCGCAAACAGCACGACGAGGATGATGAGCACCCCATAGACAAAGAGGCTCTTCCCGGGGAAGTAGATGCGCAGCACTTCTGACCCTCCGACCAGGAGCCCCGCCCCTATCAGAGGGCCGAAGAGTGTGCCGGCGCCGCCGATGTAAGCCATGAGGGCGAGCTGGACCGAAAGGTCGAGGCTGAACATCCCGCGAGGCTCGAAAAACCCGAGAAAGATCCCGTACAGTGATCCCCCCAGTGACGTGAGCGCAGCGCTGGCAAGAAAGGCCCACACTTTTTCTCGGGTGGGATTGATGCCCAGCGCCATGGCCGCGTCTTCGTCCTCCCGAATTGCCTGGAGGTGGTAGCCAAAACGGCTCCGCTGCAGCCACCACGCCACGGCCAGTGCCAGGCCGAGGAGGATCAGAGCCATGTAAAACTCGACCCGCCGGCTGAACAAGTCCAGCCCCAAGAACAGGGGCAAGGTCGGCAAAGAGATGCCTTCCGCGCCCCCCGTCAGCCGGGCCCAGTTGTTGGCGACAATTCGCGTCATCTCCGCCACAGCGATCGACGCCAGGGCGAAGTACGGGCCGCGCAGCCGGAAGGTCACGCCGCCCCACATCGCCGCGACCACGACGCTCGCGCCCATGCCGACCATCGCCCCCCACCATGGAGCGACGCCGTTCCGCAGAACCAGCAGAGCCATGGTATAGGCGCCAATCCCAACGAAAACTGCGTGGCCCAGCGAAAGCTGTCCCGTCCATCCCCCCAACACGTCCCAAGCGCTGGCCATGGCGGCGAAGAGCACGATGGTCACGCCCAGCGTGATGAAACTCGGGAACGCCGCCGGGTAGAAGGTCAGGAGGGCAAGGAGCACAAGCGCGCCCGTCAGGCTTGAGGTCCCCGCGCCAATTCGCGGCCGCGTGGCTGGGTGAGAGCCTGAAGGTGGCGTCCGGCGCATCAGGCGGCTACGTGCGACTTCGTCCGAAGAGTCCGGCCGGACGGAGGAGCAGCACCAGCAGAAACGCCGCGAGCCCAAACGCATCGCGGTAACTGCTGCTTACGTAGGCCGCGCCCAAGGACTCGGTGACCCCCAGCAGCAGGCCTCCGCCGATCGCGCCCGCGACGTTACCCATGCCCCCCAGCACGGTCACGACAAATGCCTTCAGCGTATAGGTCGGCCCGATCGACGGGTGAGCGAACAACTGTGGTAGCAGCAGGGCTCCCGCCAGCGCCGCGAGCGCAAAGCCGATGCCAAACACCAGGCTCCGCACCCGGCGCGTATTGATCCCCTGGAGCTCCGCGGCGTCCGCGTTTTGCGCAGCTGCGCGGATGGAACGGCCGAGGTCCGTGCGCTCGAGGATGAGCGCCAAGCCCCCGATGACCACGACCGTCAGGACAAACGCGATGGTCAATGCCGTGCTGAACGTGATCGGACCGAGGTGCCACGTACTTGTGGAATAGCGGGTATTGATGATCTGTGGGGCATCTCCAAAGGCGAAGAGGAGCAAGTTGCTCAGCACCAGCCCGATGCCGACCGTCATGAGGATAGAGGCGTGCTCAGGCGCCCGGACGATGGGTTCCAGAAGGAACCGTTCCAAAACGATCCCCAGCAGCCCACCCACGAGCACGACAAGCGGGATCACGAGGAACGGATCGACATGCAGACGTTCAAAGAAAAACAGTGTCGTGAACATGCCCACGACCAGGAACACGCCGTGGGCAAAGTTCACGATGCGCATGACCCCAAAAATCAGGCTGAGGCCGATGCCGATAATGGCGTAGACCCCGCCCGTGAAGACCCCATTCACAACGATCTGGACGAATTGGACCACGGCTTGCCCCTAGCCGGCAGTGGCTACTTCCGCGCAGTCCATACGGGCGTTGGATAGATCACCTTTCCCACCGCCACATCGGGCGGCCAGACGGTGATGTACTTGTTGCGCTGCACCTGCATGAGAATGGACGGAAGCGGGTTCTGGTTATGGAACCCGTTGAAGTCCTTGAACTCCACTGTTCCAAACGGCGTCGTCAGCCTCGTAGCCAGCAGCGTCTCGCGGATCCCTTCCGGGGTGAGCGTCGTGGCCCGTCGCAGGGCATCTGCGGCGACGGTCGCGCCGGCGTATGAACGGATGGCGTGGTAACTGGGTTCCACCCCGCCCATAAACGCCTTGAGCCGGGCAAACAGCTCATGCGCCCTGGGATAGTGCACGTCGGGGCTCCATGCCGCAGACGTGATCACGTATTCTACGGCTTCGCCCCCGCCCTTCAGGAAGGAGGGGATCGCGAATCCCGTGGCGCCGGCGCCGGCGAAGACCTTGGCATTGAGGTTCACTTCTTTGATCTGGCGCATCAGGGCCACGGCGTCGGCCTCGTAACTCGACATCGCCAGAACGTCCGCGCCGATATCCTTGATGCGATTGAGCACCGGACGAAAGTCCGTCAGTCCTTCATCGTACGCCTGGTCGAACACCACCTGATAGTCGCCGTCTTTCGCTTGCGTGACGAGTGAGTTCTCCACAGAGTGCCCCAGGGCGTTGTTCGAGACGAGGATCGCGATGGTCTTGATCCCGCCGAGCTGCTTGAACAGGCCAAACAATGGTTTCACGTACGCGTCCGTATTCTGCCCGACGCGAAAGACGTAGTCGCTGCCGGGTTTGGTGATCGAGTCATCCGCGGAGTTCGAGTTGAGCAGCGGGACGCGCTGCCGCGCCATGTACACGGCGAGTGGCTTTGTGATCGAGCTGGAGTATGCTCCCAGGACGAGGGGGACGCCGGATCTGATGAATTGTTCGGCCACGGTCAGCGCAGTGTTCGCGTTGGACGTGTCGTCCTGGAGATCGATGAGCAGCGGCCGGCCGTTGATTCCACCCGCGGTGTTGATGTCGTCGACCGCCAGCGCGTAGCCGGCACGTTCCATAGATCCAAATGTGGCGAACGACCCCGTGAGCGAGGAGATGGCCCCTAGGCGAATTGGTTCCCCCGAGGCGGGAGCGGCGCCGGAGATTCCCCCGGCAGTCCCCAGCAGCAGAAAGGCAAGCGCCAGGGCCAAGAGCGTTTGTATCATCTACTACACCTCCTTGGGATGTCGGACGAGCGGGTGTGATCCGGCCACGGCACCAAACAGCTTTATTATAGGGCTTAAGGTTTCTTCACTTGAAGTTCCTGCCAGTACGATGACATCGGAGCAGTTCAGGCGCCTCCTTGGCCGGATTCACGCAGAGGTTCCCGACGAGTCCGCACGCCTTTTGAAGCGCCTTCGCCGCCAGCAGCGTGTTCCTATCTTGAAGGTGCTGATGCAAACGGTCCTGTCTCACCAGACCACAAGCAGTCAGACTCGTCGGGCAATCGATCGGTTGTGGGTTCGTTACCATACTCTGGGGCGCGTGGCGGAGGCTAGTCCGGCTGAGATCGAACACCTCATCTACAACGTCGGGCTTGGACAGATCAAGGCCAGGCGGCTGATCTCGATTGCCGTCGAGATCAGGGATCGGTGGGGAAGCGAGCGGCGGCTCGCGCGTTACCTCAGGTCCGCGCCGTTGGAAGAGGCACGGCGGGCGCTCATGGACCTGCCGGGCGTGGGACCCAAGACGGCGGCGGTGGTCCTGTTGTTCCGGTTCAATCGTCCCACATTTCCCGTGGATACGAACATCCTCCGCGTGGCTCGGGAGTTGGGCTGGGTTCGCAAGGATGCAGATCCTGAGGATGTGCGGAATCTCGTGGAGAGAACGCTTCCGCCAGACCCCGCGTTTCTTCTCAAGGCGCACGCGTACCTGATCGCGCTGGGGCGGGCCACGCAGCGCGGGCGGAGACGGGAACTGCTCGATAGACTGCGCTTGACGTGACCCGTCAGAGGCAGGCGGCGGCACATCTCGAAGATCATCGTCAACGTCAGGGCATGGGTGTGTCCGTGAAACTGATGGAACGCGTGTGTCTGGTGGGAAGCGGGCGGCTTGGGGTCGGCCTATCTGCGGAGCTGGACTGCCACGTCTATCTCGTGGACGGCGGCAAAGAGGCGGCGTTGATCGACGCCGGCGCCGGCGTGGCGACGGCGGAGATTCTGGCATACGCGGCGGCGCACGGCTTTCCGTCGGACCGAATTCGCCACCTCCTCCTTACCCACGGTCACGCGGATCACGCCGGCGGTACGGCATCGTTCCGGCGGCATCTCGCGCAGTTGCGCGTATACGCGCACCCGATCGTGGCCCGATATCTCCGCGATGGCGATGAGCAGGGGGTTGGCCTCGACGTGGGCAAGCGAGCCGGCCTCTATCCCAGCGAGTATGTCCTGGAACCGGCAGCCGTCGATGCAGAGGTCATCGACGGAGCGCAGATCAGAGTCGGCGATCTGACGCTCCAGGTTCTGGAGACGCCCGGCCACTGCGGCGGGCACAATGCCTTCCTCATGGATTGCGGCGGTCTCCGGGTCCTCTTTGCGGGCGATCTCATCTTCCATGGGGGTCGGATTCTCCTTCAGAACACCCACGACTGCGATCTTCAGGCCTACATTCGGAGCCTGCGGCGTCTGCGCGGGTTGGGGGTCGACGTGCTCTTGGCGGGGCACCTGTCGTTTGCGCTGCGCTGGGGACAGCGTCACATCGATGCCGCGTTGGACGTCCTCGATCGCGGCGGCATTCCACCGCAGGCCCTATAGCCATCCGCTTCGAGGAGGAAGGGGACGTGGGAGGCGTGAATCTGGAGATTTGTCAGTTCATCAGACAAACTTCGCCTTTCCAGAGATGAGACGTTGCTGAGGAAGCCAGTGCTCCGCCGGACGACGCTACCGAAGGCGATCGCAGACCATCTGACGTCGGAGATCAGGAACGGACGCCTCCGGCCCGGTGAGCGGCTCCCAACCGAAAAGGCGCTGATGCGGAAGTTTGGCGTCGGCCGCTCCACGATTCGAGAGGCGCTGCAACATCTGGTCATCCTGGGCCTCGCCGAAGCCAAACGAGGCTTCGGCTACAAGATCAAGAGTTTCGACCGGCAAGCGCTCCCCGGTCTCGACGTGACGGCCGCGCTCCTCGCGGAGGATGCCCTTCTTGACCTGCTTGAAGCCCGGGAGATCGTGGAGGTGCCCATCGCTCGCCTTGCGGCCACACGCGCCATGCCGGATGACCTCCAGGCCATGGAGCGGTTACTGCGGCAGATGGAGGACCGCCTCCTCCACGGACGGACCGTTCACCGGCTCGCGGCCCGCTTCCATCTCCTGATTGCGCAGGCGGCGAAAAACGCCACGCTGCAACGGTGGATCACGAGCATCATCCCGCTCCTCACCGCGCGAGGCTGGCAGATCGAGCATGATATTCCGGGCCGGAGCGCGAGGGAACTCACACTCCATCGCGAGCTGTACGAACGGATCAAGAGTCGCGACCCCAATGCGGTGCAGCGGGCGATGGTCGAGCACCTCGCCGATACGCGCGAGACCATCCTGCAGCATCAGGAGTCTTTGTCCAGCCGGGGAGGACCTCATGTCCGGGCGCGCTCAGACCGATGACCTCCGCACCCTCCTCGGGCTGATCACCGCCCACGAACAATGGCGCGGCCAGTGCCTCAATCTCGTCGCGTCAGAAAACATCCACAGTCCCTCGGTCGCCCGGCTCCTGGCATCGGACCTCAGCGGCAGGTATGGCGATTACCATGGGCGCGATCTCCGGCGGCGCAAATACCAGGGGACAAGATACATCATCGAGATCGAAGAGTTGGCCGACAGGCTGGCGCGATCGCTCTTCGGGGCACGTTACGCCGAACTGCGTCCTGTCTCGGGGCATCTCGCCGCGGCCGCCGTCATTCTGGCACTGGCTCACCCGGGGGACACCGTGCTCGAGGTGGACCGCAACGGAGGCGGCCACCGGACTGCGGCCAAGCTTTCCGCGAGCACCCAGTTTCCCCTCGTCGTGCACCCTGTGCCCTTTGATCCCCACGAGCACACCGTTGATGCGGAGAGAACTGTCGCGCTGATGCGTGAACTGCGGCCGCGTCTGGTCATCCTGGGTTCGAGCACGTTTCTCTTTCCGCATCCTGTCAGGACAGTCGCGGACACGGCCCGCGATCTCGGCAACACCGTCGTTATTTATGATGGCGCGCACGTGTTGGGTCTCATCGCCACCGGGCGCTTCCAGGCACCCCTCGTCGAGGGCGCCCATTTGCTGGTGAGCAGCACCCACAAGGTGCTCCCTGGGCCGCAAGGCGGGCTGATCCTGTCAGACGACGAAGCGCTGATCGCCAGGGTCTCTGAGGCCGTGCACCCCGGCCTGGTCGCCAATCACCATCTTGCGCACGTCGCCGCGCTCGCCGGGGCCCTCCTGGAGATGCGTGCGACGGGCGATGCGTATACCCGGCGCACCATCGAAAATGCCCAGGCCCTCGGGGCCGCCCTGGCCGGGCGCGGCCTGACGGTGATCGGCGCGCACCGGGGCTACACGCAGTCCCACACGGTTGTGATTCAGCCCCCGTCCGGGCAGAACGCGTCGACCGCCGCCGAGCAACTGGAAGCGGCGGGGATCATCACCTCGGTGTGTTCCCTCGACGCCTCCCTGGGGGGCGCGGGCCTCCGCCTGGGCGTTCAAGAGATCACGCGCGCCGGAGCGACACCGGCGGTCGTCGACGAGGTGGCGGATCTCATCGCCGAGGTGCTCATCCGCCGCCGTTCCGCGGAGAGCGTCACATTGAGGGTTCGCAGGCTGGTTGCAGACCGGCTCGCCGCGAGGCCGTTTGATCTGACACTCGAGGAAAGCTCCCGCCATGCCTGACCGGGGGATCCTCGTCCTGGACGTCGGCTTGAGCGCGGTGAAGGCCTGCCTGTTCACCTTCGATGGCAGAGTACTCGCTGAGGCCCGAGAGCCTCTGCTGACGCGTTCCCCACGCCCCGGATGGTATGTGCAGGATCCCGAGGAATGGTGGCGGTTGGCCGTCGACGCCGTCCGGCAGGTGCGGGTCGCCGCGCCGGCATGGACGGTCGAAGGCATCGGGGTCACCGGGCATATGCATGCCCCCGTCCTGGTGGATGGCGCGGGGAACGCCGTGATCGAGTGCCCTGTGGTCTGGGATCGACGCCCGGAGGCCGAGTGGACAGAGTTGGGGGCGGCGTTCGATATCCCTACGCACCATGCCCGGACCGGAGGGCGAGTCGGTCCACAGGCTGTGCCGCCCAAACTCCGATGGCTGGCGAAGCATATGCCCGATGTCTTGCGACGGGCGCACGTCCTGTTTGCGCCAAAAGATTTCCTTCGCCTGCGCATCACCGGGGAGGCCGGCACCGATCCGACCGATGCTGCCGGCCTGCTGCTCTTCGATATCCACCGTGGGGAGTGGGTCAGTGACCTCGCGGAGACGGCGGGAATCTCACCCGCGATCCTTCCCCCGATCATGCCGTCGACCTCCGTCACGGCCGGGGTGATGAAGGAGGCGGCAGACGCCCTGGGTCTGCCGGTTGGGACGCCGGTGATCACCGGGGCGGGCGACGATGTCGAGGCGCTGGGCCTCGGCGCGGTTCACGCCGGCGACGTCTATGAACACCTGGGTTCCACAGGAACCCTCGGGGTCGTGACTGACCGGCTGGTCCTCGATCCCCAGGCCCGGGTCGAAACCGTACCGCACCCGTACGACGGCCGGTGGATCGTGGGGGGATCGACGAATGCGGCCTGCGCTGGGCTGGATGAGGTGCGCCGGCTTATGGGAGACCACACCAGCGACGGGCAGGGATACGAGACCGTGGCGTTCCCGCCCGGGTCGCCGGCCAGACGGCCCCTCTTTCTGCCGTACCTTGCCGGGGAGCGCGCGCCGCTGTGGGATGATGCCCTGCGTGGAGCCTTCGTGGGGCTGGAATTGACGACCGACCGAGGTGAATTGCTCGCATCGGTGATGGAGGGCATCGCATTCTCGCTGCGTGACATCAGCGAAGTACTGGGAGAGATGGGACTCTTGCGGCGGAGAGTCTATGCCTCAGGCGGCGGCGCCGTGATCGACGGCTGGGCCCAACTCAGGGCCTCGATCTATGGCCTGCCCATTATGACCTCCAGACAGCCGGACGCCACCAGCCGTGGAACATTCTTGCTGACGGCGGTCGCGTTGGGAATCTTTGCGACACTCGAGGAGGCGCAGCAGGCGCTTCCCGTACAGTGCGACGTGAGCGAGCCGGACAGCATGGCCCCAGCATATGAGACGCGGTACCGCGCGTTTCGTGCGCTGGTCGACACGTTGGCGCCGTGGTTCCGGACGAGCGCGCACATGCTCCAAGGCGAAGGGAGGTGAGGGCTGCGCCGCTTGACGAGGTGACAGGACCCGTGTGCCGCGAGTATCGATGACCGCTTGATACAAAGGGAGGTGGACAACAGTGAACCGCACGCAGGTGAGCAAGGGGCTGGGGCTGGTGCTACTGCTGCTGCTGGCGCTTCCTCACGGAGGCTCCGCGCAAGCCACAGGCGCAGTCACGTACTGGACGTACTTCACGGATAAATGGGATCTGGAGCAAAAGTTCCTGGCGGATTTCAAGAAAGCACGTCCCAATATTACTGTCCAGGCGCAACTCATTCCCCCTGATCAGCTTCAGCAGAAGACCGTGACCGCGTTTGCCTCCAAGACGGCGCCGGACCTCTGGAACACGGCGCCGACCTTCTACTACGAATTTGTGCAGCGCGGAGATCTCGAGAACCTCACGCCGTATATCACACGAGACAAGACCGGCCTGGGGACATTCTTTCCCAACATCCTGACCGATCTCGCCGTTCCACCAGGAAGCGGGAACTATTACGCGCTCCCGCGCAACTACGTCGTGTCTCTCCTCTATTACAACAAGAACGCCTTCGACAAAGCGGGGATCGGGTACCCGGATGCGAGCTGGGACTGGAACAAACTGCTCGACGTGGCGAAGAGGCTGACCATCCGGAACGCCGACGGCACGGTTGCCCAGTTCGGGTTCGTCAGCTCCCCCTGGCATACGATGCTGGATCCCCTCATCCTGGCCAACGGCGGCCGGGTGCTCTCCGATGATCAGAAGAGCTGCCGGCTGACCGACCCCGCGGCGGTCAAGACCATCCAGTTCATGGTGGATATGATCCAGCGCGACAAGGTCTCCCCAAATCCCACGCAGCTCAAGGAGTACATCGTCGAGAGCCCTGACGCGTTCAAGGCGGGGAAGGTGGCGATGTTCATCACCGGGAGCTGGGCCATCACGTCGATGCGGGAGATCAAGAGTTTTGATTGGGATGTGGCCATGGTGCCCAAAGGCTCGGCCAAGCGAGTCATCTATGGCGGTCCCGATACGATCGTCATGTCCAGTTCCACGAAGAACAAGAGCGGGGCCTGGGAGCTGCTCAAGTACCTGACGATGCAAACGCCGGTGTCCTGGTATGCTGCAGGCATGGGACTCGTGCCGTCGGTCCAAAAGACGGCCACGGCCAAGGAGTGGTTGTCCAGCACGCCTCCCGCGCATACCCAGGTGATGCTGGACTCGGCGACCTTTATGGTGGGCGGATTCACCCCGCACTGGCTGGAGTGGCAGACGGCGAAGCGCAATACTCTAAACGAGGCATTCTTTGGGCAAAAACCCGTCGCAGCCGCGGCGAAAGAGGCCTGCGCGGCCATCGACAAGATCCTCCAGGCGAAGTAACGCCTGAGGGCGTATTCTGAGACGCCGCCCGCGGTCCGCGACCTGCCGGGTCGCGGCGTCGCCTCATTTTGAGGGCCATGAGGACCGTTGAGGTCAGGCGGTCGAGCATGCAGCGCGCCGGCCCGCACGCGTCGTCTGTCGCGGGCCGGCGCCGCCTTCGGGAAACCCTCGAAGGCCAGGCGTTCCTGCTTCCCACGATCTTCGGTCTCGCCCTGTTTTGGCTCGGTCCTGTCGTGGCCTCCGTCCTGATCAGCTTCACGGACTGGGGAAACGGGCAGCACGTCTCCTGGCTGGGCCTGGCGAACTATCGAGCCCTGTACACCTCGCCACTCTTCTGGAAGGTCTTTGCGAATACGTGGTACTACACGCTCGTGAGCGTGCCGGCCGGCATGCTCCTCTCGCTCGGCCTGGCGCTGCTGGCCAATCAGAAACTGCGGGGGATCGGCCTCTTTCGGGCCATCTACTTCTTCCCCAGCATCATCTCCATGACGGCTGTCGCGCTGATGTGGAGCTTCCTGTTCAATCCCGACCTGGGGTTCATCAACTACGTCATCCGGCGCGTCTTCCATGTCCCAGGTCCGGAGTGGGTGAACAGCATCCAGTGGGCGATGCCGGCTCTCATCTTTGTCGGTGTCTGGAAGTGGGCCGGCTACAACATGGTCATTTTCCTGGCGGGGCTCCAGAGTCTTGATCGGTCCCTGCAAGAGGCGGCGGCGATGGATGGGGCCAATAGCTGGCAGCGGTTCCGGCACGTCACGTGGCCTGGCCTCACGCCGACCACACTGTTCGTGCTGGTGATCATGCTCATCGGGTCGTTCCAGGTTTTCGAGCAAACCTACGTCATGACCGAGGGGGGTCCGGCTTACGCGACCCTCACCATGAGCTATTACATCTACCTGGACGCGTTCCAGTACTTCCATATGGGGCAGGCCGCGGCGCTGGCGTACGTCCTCTTCGCCGTGGTCTGCATCGTCACCGCGCTGCAGTTCGCTCTGCAGCGCCGCTGGGTGTTCTACCAGTAGGAGGCGCAGATGCGGGGCTCACGTGTGCTCTCGGCCACGTTCGGATACCTGGGGTTGACGGTGGCGGCGTTGTTCTTCCTGCTGCCGCTCCTCTGGATCGTCGTCACGTCGCTGAAGACGCCGGAACAGTTGTTTCAATACCCGCCGCGCTGGTGGCCGGAGCATCCCACGTTGGAGAACTACACGTACCTGTTCTCCAAAATGCCCTTCATCCGGTACTCATTCAACAGCTTGAAAGTGGCCGGGCTGTCTACCATTGGGAGCGTGGTCAGCTGCTCGCTCGCCGCGTACGCGTTTGCCAGGTTGCGCTTTGCGGGGCGTACCGCGCTCTTCTACGTGCTGCTGGCCACGCTGATGATCCCCTATCAGGTGACCATGATTCCTGTGTTCATCCTGATGCGATCCCTGGGCTGGGTGGACACGTACTACCCGCTGATCGTCCCGTGGTTTTTCGGCGGAGCCTTCGGGACATTTCTGCTGCGTCAGTTCTTCCTCACCATTCCGACTGAGCTCGATGACGCCGCCAAGATCGACGGCTGCAGCGCCTTCGGCATCTACCGGCGTATCTATCTGCCGCTGGCGGGTCCCGCGCTTACCGCGCTGGCGATTTTCGTCTTCATGTTTCAGTGGAACGACCTGCTCACGCCGGTCATCTACCTGTCAGATCCAGACAAGTTCACCCTGACGCTCGGGCTGGCATTTTTCAAAGGGACCGTGGTCACCCGCTGGAACCTGATCATGGCCGGCGCCGTGATCAGCGCCGTGCCGATCCTGATCATCTACCTCGCGGCGCAGCGATACTTCGTCCAGGGCGTGGCCCTCACAGGGCTCAAGGGCTGAACGAGGCGGGCCCCACTGCCGCATCGGCGGTCCGTGCTGGAGGAGAGCATGAAGCTCACGGGCAGAACGGCGATCGTCACCGGAGGAGCGAAAGGAATCGGCTTCGGGATCGCCCGAAGATTTGTCGCCGAAGGCGCCAGGGTGGTCATCGCCGATGTGGATGCCGACGCCGGCGCCCGGGCCGCCGCCACGTTGGAAAATGCGGCGCGGGCGGTGCCGGCCGACGTGAGCCGCCCTGCCGATGTCACCCGGTTGATCGAGCAGACCCTCGGCAGCTTCGGGCGCCTGGACATCCTGATCAACAACGCCGGGGTGAGCCTCCCGGCCGCATTTCTCGACGTCTCGCTGGACATCTGGGAGCGAACGCTGGCCGTGAATCTGACTGGGGCGTTCCTCTGCGGCCAGGCGGCCGCCCGGGTCATGGCCCGGCAGCGGTGGGGACGGATCATCAACATCGCGTCCATCAACGCCTTCATGGCCGAGCCGCACGCCGCGCACTATGCAGCCTCAAAGGGAGCACTCGTTCAGCTGACCAAAGGGATGGCCGTGGACCTCGCGCCATACAACGTGCTGGTGAATGCCATCGCGCCCGGTCCGATCGCGACTGAGCGGAGCGCGCCGATCTTCGCCCGTCCTGACCAGCAAGGGATGCTGGGGCGGGTCTTGCTGGGCCATCCGGGCGCACCCAACGACGTGGCCGCTGCTGCGGCGTTTCTCGCTTCGGACGACGCCAGCTTCATCCAGGGCACCGTTCTGCTCGTCGACGGCGGCTTTCTCGCCGGTTGACATTAGTCGCCGCGCCCAGCGCCCGCACGCACGTAGAGTCACGAACAGAGGAGGAGACGCACGTGGCAAAGATTCCATATCTGTACGAGCATCTCACGTGGGAAGAGGTGAACGACGCGGTGCGCGCCGGGAAATGCGCCCTGATCCCGGTGGCGACGATCGAAGATCATGGGCCGCATCTCCCGGTCGACGCCGACGTCGTGATCGTGTCTGCGATCTGCGAGCGCGCGGCCCAGCGTGCGCCGGACGAGCTCGTGCTCCTTCCCTGCGTCCGCATCGGCTACAGTCCCCATCACATTGATTTCCCGGGAACGCTCACGATCCGCTGGAAGACGTTCGTCGAGTACGTGCTCGACATTACACGAAGTCTCGCCCACCACGGCTTCCGGAAGATGCTCATTGTGAACGGGCACGGAAGCAACCGGCCGCTGATGGAGATGGCGGCGCGGCTCACCATCGTCGAGCGTCCCGACGTGCACTGCGCGTTTACTTCCTGGTGGGACCTGCACGATGTGCAGGAGGTCTTCAACGCCACGCGAGAGTCAGAGGTGACGGCTCACGCCTGCGAGATCGAGACCTCCGTGTACCTCGCCGTGGATGCGGGCCGGGTGAAGATGGATCTGGCCCGGCGGGATATGACCTACCAGATGTCCCCGCACTTTTGGGGCGACCTGGTGGGACGCAAACCGGATGCCTCCTTCAAGAATCCGGTGTGGATGACCGAGTACTGGAGCGTGGACACGCAGCATGGGGTGAAGGGCGATCCCACGAAGGCCTCTCGTGAGAAGGGCGAGCGTGTGATTGACGCCGGGGCTCGGGAGCTGGTGGAGATCGTCCGCGAATTGCGGGCGCGCCCTATCAAAGCGCGAGCGCCACACCAGGCACATGCAGCGACGCCGATGTGGACAGCTAAGACTTGAGTGAAGAAGAGTCGCGGCCCTCTGCCGCATCACTTAGGGGCGCTATCGGTTTTTTCGCTGGAAGGACGCGGCCCTGGCCGCGGACAGTTCCTGGTGACAGCGGTGGCCGAGCCGGCGGCAGTCCTTCCTCTCATCGTGATCAGGGGGGAATCCGCGGGGCCGCTCTTTATCGTTGTGGCCGGTGTCCACGGCGATGAGTACGAGGGCCCGCAGGCGATCTGGGAGGTCGCGCAGGGACTCCCGCCCTCTTCGCTGCACGGAACGCTGCTGGCGCTACCGGTCTGCAATCCCTGGGCGTTTGCTGCCGGACTCCGATCCACGCCGGATGCCATGGATGGCGCAAATTTGGCCCGAGAATTTCCTGGTGCCCTCGAGGGCTCACCCACGCAGCGTCTCGCCAGGGCGCTGCTCGAGTTCGTGCTCAAGCTGAAGCCCGGCTTGTTTCTGGACTTGCATAGTGGCGGAACACGGTATAGTTTCCTTCCCGTAGTGGGGTACCGGGGTGGCCTGGGGAATGAAGACCGGTCTCGCGCTGCAGCGCGCGCGTTCGGGCTTTCCGCTCTATGGGAGATGGCCGATCATCGCGGCACCTTCAACTCAGAGACCGCCCGGAAAGGCATTACGACCGTGGGGGTGGAGATGACCGGTGCGGGGGGGTGCCGGCGCGAGGATGTGGCCGCCAACCGCGAAGGGATGCTGAACCTCATGCGATGGCTGGGCATGCTGCGCGATCACCCTGCGCCTGAGGTGCTCGGACCGTTCCGCCGCACCACCGACGTCCTGGCCCCCGTGTCGGGATTCGTCGTTCCGCATCAGGCCGTGGGGGGCCGGGTGGAGGCAGGGGACTCAATCGCTCGGATCCACTCATCACTCTTCGGCGAGATAGTTGCCGAGGTCAAGGCGCCGCATGCCGGCGAGGTCTGGGCCATGCGTCATCTGCGGGCGATTCAGCAAGGGGAGATCATCACGTCGATCGCGCGGCCGGTCGGCGCGGAGACTGACCGGTAGTCGTAGGACGGTTGCCGCCTTCGCGCCGGGCTAGACGCCAGGTGGGCAGATGTGGAATCCTCCTCCTGGCACCCCGCACGTGCTTGAAGCCTTGTTCATCCCGCGCTTCAGCAGCGTCGGAAGGTCTAGAGGGAATTCTTCGTCCATAAAGGAAAAGGGACCGCACCAGCGCCGCGACAAGGGCGTCGGAGAAATTGCTCCGGCGCCCTGGTAACGAGTCCCCACCAGGGGGAGCCGGATGGGGCTTGTCCGCTTTGACCGCCGCCCATTTCAAGAGCTCTACGACACCTTTCAATGGCGGATTCCCCAAGTCTACAACATAGGTGTTGACGTTTGCGACAAGTGGGCGGAGGACCCAGACCGCGTGGCTTTGATCGATGTCACCGGCGCCCAGGCGGCCCGCTATACATTCGCGGAACTGACGCGGCGGTCGAATCGATGGGCGAACGCGCTCGCCAGGTTGGGTGTCAGGCGCCGAGACCGGGTGGCCATCATCCTCTCCCAGCGGCCCGAGACCGCACTGGCTCACATTGCCACCTACAAGCTGGGCGCGATAGCAGTCCCTCTGGCCACACTGTTCGGAGAGGATGCGCTGGAGTATAGGCTTAGGGACAGCGGTGCTCGGGTTGTGATCTTCGATAGCCTGGCCGCACCGAAGCTGAACAGAATCATGCACCGACTTTCGGATCTAGAACATCTCATAGCGGTGGACGGAACCGCGCTCGAGCTTCCAGGAGCCCTGGCTGCATCCACCCTTGAAGAAGGGGCAAGCGAGAGCCTAACGCCGGCGGAGACCCATCCGCAGGATGCCGCCCTAATCATGTATACCTCGGGGACCACCGGACCGCCCAAGGGCGCAGTGTTGCCCCATTCGGCCCTGATCGGGCACCTGCCGGCGTTCGTTCTGTTCAACAACTTAGCTCCCCAATCTGGCGACATTCTTTGGTCGCCGGCGGACTGGGCCTGGATTGGCGGCCTCTTCAACGTGCTATGGGCAGGGTGGCACTACGGCATTCCCGTGGTGGCCTTCCGCGAGCCAAAGTTCGATCCCGAGCGCGCCTTTTGGATCTTGGAGCACTACGGAATCCGCAACGCCTTCATCTTCCCGACCGCACTCAAGCTCATGCGGCAGGTCTCGGCTTCCCAGGTGCGGTACGGACTGCACCTTCGCTCGGTGTGCAGCGCGGGGGAACCGGTCGGGGAGGAATTGATCAGTTGGGGACAAGAGATCCTGGGCGTTACCATCAACGAGTTTTTCGGGCAGACTGAGATGAACCTCATCGCGGGCAACTGTGCAGAGATTATGGATGTAAAGCCAGGCAGCATCGGCAAGCCCTACCCGGGGCACCAGGTGGAAGTACTGGATGAGGACGGGCAGCGGATTCCCCCGGGAGAACTCGGTGAGGTAGGTATCCGGCGCCCTGACCCCGTCATGTTTCTGGAGTACTGGAATAACCCCGAGGCCACGAGGCGCAAGTTTATGGGCGAGTGGGCAATGATGGGAGACTTGGCCGTCAGGGACGAGGACGGCTATCTGTGGTTTAAGGCGCGCAAAGACGATCTCATCAAGAGTGGCGCCTACCGCATTGGCCCCGGGGAGGTGGAGGAGTGCCTGCTGCGCCATCCAGCCGTGGCGATGGCGGCGGTGGTCGGGGTGCCAGACGCGGAGCGTGGCCAGGTGATCAAAGCATTCGTCCGCCTAGCGTCCGACCAGACTCCCTCTTTAGCGCTGGCAGGGGAACTCCAAGCCTTCGTAAAGGAACGCGTAGGGTTCCATGCCTATCCGCGCAGTATCGAATTTGTCGATGAACTGCCTCTCACCACCACCGGCAAGCTGCAGCGCTTCGTCTTACGTCAACGCACAGACCCGTCGGATTTGCGCGCGGACTAGGGGTGAGAAGGGGCCTAGGGCTCCGCCCCTCTGATCCTCGCGATAGCTTGGCAAGGTCAGATTTCATTTCTAAAGGGCTCGGTCACCCCAACTACCTGAGGGAGTCCCTCCCTCAGACTCCCTCCTGGTCGGGGGTTCGATTCCAATTCCTACCGACCAACCAGAAATTTGTCGGGACCCCGAGAACTACGCTCGAAGCCCCGCCAAATTTCTGGCGGGCCCGGAGGGAATCGAACCCCCGACCAGAGGCTTAGGAGTCCCCGGCTCTATCCACTGAGCTACGGGCCCGCAGCGCCATTCTAGCAGACCGCCCGACGGCTCGGCGGAGAAGCCTTTCGCTTCCGTTGGAATATCTTACGAGTTTGTCATGCCTGGTTGGCACCACCGCGCATGAAAATGGTCCCAATTTGGTCCTAAGCCTGGACCGGCCGGCACTTGTGCGTCTCACCCTCACGGGTCCCTTGGGGTAGGGTTCAGGCTAAACTGCTCGAGGATTCGGTGCGCGAGCGCGACGAGCGCCGCTACAGGGAGCAGTGATAGCGTGAGCGCCGCCGCGGCGTTGGACCATTCCAGTTCGCGCTCATACGTGTAGAAGTCGCTTAGAGCTACCGGGATGGTCTTGACGTGATTCAGGGTAAGCGCCGTGGGCACCAGGAAGAGGTTCCAGTCGAGCACAAATACCAGCACGGCTGTGGCGGCGAGCCCCGGCGCCGCAGCGGGCACCACGACCTTCCACACGATCTGGAAGAGCCGCGCTCCCTCCAGATGTGCGATCTCCTCCAGCGACCTCGGCACCTGCTCCAGGTACCCATAGAGGATGTAAACCGCAAGCGGGGCGTACACCGCTGCTGATGCCAGGGCGACCCCGGCAAACGTGTCGCGGAGATGCAACTCGCGAGTGAAGTCGCTGAGCGGGATCACGTACGCCATCGCCGGCAGGCTGGCAAGGACCAGAAAGCTCTGTACGACCGCGCGTGTGCCCCTGAAGCGCCACCGCGCCAGGCTGTATGCGGCGAGGAAGGCGGTCCCAATCGTCAAGAGCGTGGTCGTGATGGACACGATGAGGCTCGTCGCGTACACTCGCGGGAAGCCGGACACTTCGGTCATGACCTCCGCATAACTCTTTGCCGATGGCGGGAGGGTCCACGCGGGGGGCCATCCATGCGCCTCGGGTTTGATCTGAAACGAGGCCAGGAGCGTCCAGATGAGCGGAACAATCAGCGCGAAGACAACCACGCTCAGGAGCACACGTCGGCCCCAGGCGTCTCTCCGCCGTTGGGCCCGCCAGCCGGCAGCGCGTTCCCGCATCACTTCGCCGTAGGGCGTACCAGAGCCAGGTACCCGAGTCCCAGGGGAATCGTAGCCACGACGATCAGCCAGGCCGACGCCACACCGAACGGCCAGTTATACGCGCGGAACGCCTGCTGGAAACTGTAGAGAGCTGGCGTCAGAGTCTCGGACCCCGGGCCGCCCCCCGTCAGCACGAGCACGCTGTCAAACGTGCCGAGAGTGTCACCGAGGAGCAGCAGGGTAACAGTGAAGAGGAGCAGCCGCAGCGGGGGAAAGAGAATGTGGCGAATCCGGCTTCCGAGGGGGATGCCGTCGAGCATCGCGTGTTCCCCCTGATCAGGCGGGACGGCCAGGACCCCCGGCAAGAGCAGGAAACTGACCAGAGGGGCCTTCCGCCAGATCTCTGTCGCGATCACAGCCGCGAGCGCCCACCCGGGAAGCGCGAGCGGCGAAGGCAGCGGCGGCTGTTGGAACCACGCCGCCGCATAATTCAGCATCCCTACCGGTCCGTACAGAAAGTGCCACATCATGCCCACGGCGATCGGGCTCAGCAGCCAGGGGATGAGGAGGACGATCCGCACGAGCCCCCGGCCGCGGAATGGGGCGCGAAGCGCGTAGGCAACCGCAAAGCCGATCCCCAACTCCAGAGGCACAGCGACCAGAGCGACGATCGCGATATTGCGAAAGGCGAGGCGGACCTCATCATTCCCCAGCACTGCCGCGTAGTTCCGAAGGCCGACAAGGGTGAGGTGCGCCTGCGCGGGACCATAGTCCGTGAAGCTGGAGGCGAACCCGAACACCGCGGGCCAGAACAGAAACGGCAGCAAGAGAGCCGCGAGGGGAGCGAGCAGCAGGATGTGCTGGCGCGTCGTCATGCAGACCCTTTATGCCTCCCAGTGTTCTCCAACATGGACAGGAACGCCTCCGGGGTCGTCGAACACTTTTCCGTCGCATTCCTCCACACACTCGATGCTTGATTGGGAGGTGAGAGCGCCTGCGCTCTGGCTCCGGCACAGCCGTTCCAGGCAACATTACCGATTGTGATCGCAGGAAGGGGAGGCAAACGATGGATCGGAGACGGCGCGCACGAAAGGTTCTTGGAAGTCTGCTTATTCTGGCCCTCGCTCTGAGTACAGGGTCCGTGATGAGGCCGGCGGCGAGGGCGGCCATGCAGGCACCGCAGGAGATCCACGCTATCAAGTGGGACTTCCCGCCCAAGTTTAGCAATGTGACCGTGAACGTTGTCGGCGACGCCGGCCACAACCTGGCGCCCTACGAGTTCTGGAAGGATCATTTTCCCAAGGCCGGCATCACAATCAAGATTATCGAGGTTCCGTTCGAGGGCGTGTATGAGAAGGAGAAGACCGAGTTTGTGGCAGGCTCTGGCGCCTTCGACGTTGTCACGTTCTACCCTGCGTACATCGGTGACTTTGCCAGCAACGGCTACCTGGAGCCGCTGGACGAGTACATGAAGAAGCAGCCGGACAGCGTGTGGAACCCCCACCAGGAGGACGTGCTGCCGCCGTTCCGCGAGATGTACAACAAGTGGGCTGGGAAGACCTACGCGCTGACCATCGACGGTGACGCGCACTTGCTGATCTACCGGAAGGACCTCTTCACGAACGCGGCCGAGAAGGCGGCGTTCAAGGCCAAGTACGGCAAGGAGCTGATGCCGCCGGAGACCTGGGACGATTGGTTGCAGATCGGTGCGTTCTTCACGCGCAAGAAGGGTGAGAAGCTGGCCGGCCAGACCCTTGAGCGCGATTTATACGGTTCGGCGGAGTTCGCCAAACGGGGGTTCTCGTTCGCCT
>VBAP01000021.1 GCA_005882335.1 Candidatus Segetimicrobium genomatis | reverse complement strand
GTGACCGCGACGCCCCTGTTGGAGCGGTGGTTCCTGCCGGACGCTCGGTCGCTCATGCTGATCCCCACGTCGGTGGCCCTGATCCTGTATCTCTACCTCACCTATCTCCAACTCTTTGTGCTGCGGGCGTTGTGTAACTGGTGCCTGATGTCCGCCGGCCTCACCCTTGTCATTTTCGGGACGTTGATCTTCAGTTAGATCTCTGGGGCCGAGGTGCAAAGGATGGACGCACGCGGCGCTCGCGCTCGACCGGCGTTCGGGCGCCCGGGGATCGAACCGCATTGGACCCGCAGCGCCAAAGACGGCGTCGGCACCGCCTATGCCACCAGCAGCCGGCTCTGGTACACACTCTCCCTGGGCATTATCACAGAAGTCTACTTCCCCACCATCGACCGGCCGCAGCTGCGCGACCTGCAGTACCTGATCACCGACGGTCAGTCGCTCTTTCATGACGAAAGGCGAGACCTGGTGACGAGCCTGGATGCCCTCTCCGAACATGCGCTGGGATTCCGCGTCACCAACACCGATCGCGAGGCCCGGTACCAGATCGGCAAAGAGGTCGTCGCCGACCCGCATCAGGCCTGTCTGCTCGTGCGCACGCGGCTGGACGGTGCGGCCCCGCTGCTTCCGTCGCTGCGTCTGTTTGTGTTGTGTGCCCCGCACTTGGAAGTCGGCGGATGGGGGAATACCGCTGAGGTCATCAGCGTGTCGGGCCGCCGGCTGCTCATTGCGCATAAGGGCGCAACCTGGCTGGCATTGGGCGCGACCACTCCGTTCCTGCGGTGCTCTTGCGGCTACGTCGGGGCGAGCGACGGCTGGACCGACCTGCACGACAACCTGGAGCTGGACTGGGAGTTTGACTACGCGCCGGACGGTAACGTGGCGCTCACCGGTGAACTCGACCTGCGCCTGGGGCGGGAGTTCACGCTGGGGCTGGCGTTTGGCGACACCTTCCAGAGCGCCGTCACCACGCTCTTCCAGTCGCTCGGGCTTCCCTTTGTGCGCCAGCGCCGCCGGTTCATCGAGCAGTGGAACCGGGGGTGCCGCCACATCCTGCCCTTGGACCGCGTTGCCCACGACGGCGGCCGCGTCTTCCACATGAGCCAGAGCCTGCTGCTGGCACACGAGGACAAGACGTACCCCGGAGCCATGATCGCGTCGTTGAGCATCCCGTGGGGAGATACCAAAGGCGATGAGGAGCTCGGGGGCTACCACCTGGTCTGGACCCGCGACCTTGTTCAGAGCGCCGGCGGATTACTTGCGGCCGGCAACATGGAGACGCCGTTGCGTGCGCTGGTCTACCTGGCGACCACCCAACGCCCAGACGGCGGGTTTCACCAGAACTTCTGGCTGAACGGCGATCCGTACTGGCAGGGTGTGCAACTGGACGAGGTGGCCTTCCCCATCCTGCTGGCCTGGCGTCTCCACCGACTGAGCGCGCTGCAGGAGTTTGACCCATACCCAATGGTGATGCAGGCGGCCGCATACCTGATCCGCGAAGGGCCCGTCACACCGCAGGACCGCTGGGAGGAGGCCAGCGGTTACTCGCCGTCGACGCTGGCAGTGTGTATCGCTGCGCTGACCTGCGCGGCGATGTACGCGCATCACCGCGGCGACGAGAGGACGGCCGCCTTCGTCCAGGCGTACGCCGACTTCCTGGAGCGCCACACGGAGTCCTGGACCGTGACGACCTCCGGCAGGCTTGTGCCCGGCATCTCGCGGCACTACATCCGGATCCATCCGGTCGCCATGGACGACGTACAGCCCGATGAAGATTCCAATCGTGGGATGCTGCGTTTGACCAACCAGCCACCCGGCGCCCCGGCCGAATTTCCGGCCAACGAAGTCGTTGATGCCGGCTTTCTCGAACTCGTGCGGTATGGGATCCGCGATCCACACGATCCTCTCATCGTCGATTCCGTGCGCGTGATTGACGCCGTGCTGAAGGTCGAGACGCCGTTTGGTCCCTGCTGGCGTCGCTACAACCATGATGGGTACGGGCAGCGCCCCGATGGAGGGCCATTTCAGGGATGGGGGCAAGGCCGGGCTTGGCCGCTGCTGACCGGAGAGCGGGGCCATTACGAACTGGCCGCAGGCCATCCGGTAGGGTCATTGGTCCGGGCGCTTGAGGGATTCGCGCATGGGATTGGCTTGCTGCCGGAGCAGATCTGGGATGAGGCAGACCGGCCTGACCGATACCTGTTCCTCGGCCGGCCCACCGGCGGGGCCTGTCCATTGATGTGGGCCCATGCCGAGTACATCAAACTCCTGCGATCCATCCATGACGGGCAGGTCTTCGATTTCATCCCCGAGGTAGCCGAGCGCTACCGGCACCGCGAGGCTGCACCGCTCGAGGTCTGGAAGTTCAACCGGCAGCTGCGAGTCGTCCCACGTGAATCTACCCTGCGAATACTGGCGCCGGCCCCGTTCCGCCTACACTGGACTCGCGATGAGTGGCGCACCCAGGAGGATACGCCGTCATCACCCACCGCTCTGGGAATGGAGTTCGCCGATGTCGCCGTTCCCGGAGCGCAGCAGGCCCCGTTACGTTTCACCTTCTTCTGGCCGGCCGCAGGACACTGGGAAGGGCACGACTATCAGGTTGGGATAGAATGAACACCGCTGTGGGAGGTGCGCGATGGAACTCGGCATGATCGGCCTGGGCCGGATGGGAGCGAACATGTCGGTGCGCCTGCTGCGGGCCGGCCACCGGGTCGTGGGATATGATCCCCGCGCCGAGAGTGTGCAGCGCCTCCGTGACGGTGGCGGTCTTGGAGCGGAGACCCTTCCCCAGTTAAGCCAGCAACTCTCTGCGCCGCGGGCGGTCTGGCTGATGGTGCCGTCCGGACAGCCCGTCGACGAAACGATCGATGCCCTGCTTCCGCTCCTCACGCGCGATGACGTGATCATCGACGGCGGCAACTCTTACTATCGGGACTCCATGCGCCGGGCCGCCAAGGTGGCCGAACGGGGCCTGCACTTCCTCGACGTCGGCACGAGCGGCGGCATCTGGGGGCTGACCGAAGGCTTCAGCCTCATGGTCGGCGGTGAGCGCGAGGTCGCAACCCGCTTGAGCCCTATCCTCCAGACGCTGGCACCAGCGCAGGACCGGGGATGGGGATACGTCGGCCCATCTGGAGCCGGCCATTTCGTGAAGATGATCCACAACGGGATCGAGTACGGATTGATGGAGGCTTACGCCGAAGGGTTCGAACTGCTGCGGGCCAAGCAGCAGTTCCACCTGGACCTTCCCCAGATTGCCGACATCTGGCGTTTCGGCAGTGTGGTGCGCTCCTGGCTGCTGGACCTCGTGGCGCGAGCCCTGCACGAGAATCCCGAACTGGAAGGGATTGCGGCGTACGTGCCGGACAGCGGGGAGGGCCGGTGGACACTGATGGAAGCCCTGGAACTTGAGCGGCCGATTCCGGTGATCGCCCTATCACTGGACCGGCGATTCCGCTCCCGCCTGGAGAATCCGTTCAGCGACCGGTTGCTGGCGGCCCTGCGCCAGCAGTTCGGCGGGCACCCAGTCAAACATTTATGACCACACCGCCCGGCGATCCGGCGTCCATCCGATGAGCCGCGTGTTGGTGGGAGATCTTGGGGGCACCAATACCCGACTGGCAATTGTTTCCACGGACGACGGCCCGCGCCGGTGGGTGGCCCGGGAAGACTTCCGCAGTCGCGACCACGCCAGCCTGGAGGAACTTGTCCGCGCGTTCCTGTCACGGACAGACCTCCCGGTGTCGAAGGCCACCTTTGGTATCGCCGGGCCTGTCGTGGCAGGACGGGCCAGCATCACCAATCTGCCATGGGTGATCGATACCGTGCGGCTTCAGACCGCGTGCGGTCTTCCTTTGGTCACGCTGGTGAACGATGTGCAGGCGCTGGCCCATGCCCTGCTCGTGCTCGGCACGGATGATCTGCACACGCTCAACCCCGGCGAGCCGGTCCGGGGCGGGGCGATGGCTGTGATCGCTCCGGGGACGGGCCTGGGGGAGGCTTTTGTGATTTGGGACGGCCGGCGGTACCGGGCCTGCGCGTCGGAGGGTGGGCATGCAGACTTTGCTCCTCGCGACAGCCTCCAGATTGAACTGCTGGCGTACCTGCGCAGCAGATTTGATCATGTGAGTTATGAGCGCGTCTGCGCCGGCCCGGGGATTCCGAACATCTACGGCTATTTGAAAGAGCACGGCGCGGCCTCTGAGCCGCGCTGGCTGGCCGAGCAACTGCAGGCCGCCAGCGATCCGACTCCGGTCATCGTCACCGCCGCGCTGCAGGAAGCGGCACCGGCTCTGTGCCGGATGGCGTTGGAGATGTTCGTCTCGATCCTGGGGGCAGAGGCCGGGAACCTGGCGCTGAAGGTACTGGCCACGGGCGGTGTCTATCTGGGTGGCGGCATTCCCCGCCGCATCCTACCGGTGTTGGCGGGAGAGCGGTTCGTGACGGCGTTCCAGCGCAAGGGACGCCTGGCTCAACTGCTGGAACACGTTCCCGTGCACGTAATTCTCAATCCCGATGCGGGGCTGATCGGTGCGGCCGTGTATGGACTGGACGAACGCTCCTGACCCGGTCCTCAAGTTCCGCCGCGTGTGCGACTATTGTGAGACTATAAGGAAGCAGCATCTGACCCGAAGAGCTGGACGAGGAGATGACGTATGGATCTCGCCATGATCGGACTGGGCCGCATGGGCGCCAATATGACCGAGCGGCTGGTACGCGCCGGTCACCGCGTCGTGGGGTATGCGCGCTCCGCGGAGTCGCGGCAACGCGCCGTGCAGGTGGGGGGAGAGGCGGCCACGTCGCTGGCTGACGTCATGGAAAGACTCCGCCCGCCGCGCGTCATCTGGTTGATGATTCCCGCGGGACCCGCCGTCGATCAAACGCTGCAGACGCTGGTGCCGCTCCTGCGCCGCGGCGACACCGTCGTCGACGGCGGGAACTCCTATTATCGCGACACCCTTCGCCGGGCGCCGATGCTGGAAGAGCGCGGCTTGGAGTTTGTCGACGTGGGGACCAGCGGCGGCATCTGGGGGCGGACGGAGGGATACAGCCTGATGATCGGGGGGAAGCCCGAGATCGTCAGCGGGCTGCGGACGATTTTCGAAGCCCTGGCTCCCGGTCACGACCAGGGGTGGGGGCATGTCGGCCCGCACGGTGCCGGACATTTCGTGAAGATGGTCCACAACGGCATCGAGTATGGCATGATGCAGGCGCTCGCCGAAGGCTTCGCGTTGATGAAGCGCAAGAAAGAGTTCGGGCTGAACGTCTACGAGATCTCGGAGATCTGGCGGTATGGCAGCGTGGTGCGCTCGTGGCTGCTGGATCTCACCGCGGCCGCCCTGCGGGGCGACCAGGAACTCACCGACGTTATTCCGCGCGTGGCCGATTCCGGCGAAGGTCGGTGGACGGTATTTGAGGCGGTGGAATTGGATTGCCCGGCGCCGGTGATCACGCTGGCGCTGCTGCAGCGGCTGCGTTCGCGCGACGACTACTCGTATGCCGACCGGCTGCTCGCGTTGATGCGGGAGCAGTTCGGCGGACACGAGGTGCAGCGGAGAACCTGATGCCCACGCCGTCGCCGACCAAACCCGGCGTGTATGTGTATCCTGACATCGACGGGATGAGCCGGGCCGCCGCCCGGGCGTTGATCGACCGCGCGCGGGAGGCTGTGGAAGCGGAGGGCCGCTGCGCGCTCGTCCTCTCCGGAGGGAACACCCCACGCGCCCTGTACCGGCTGCTGGCCACCGAGTTTGCCCGGCGGATGCCGTGGGGACAGGTGGACCTGTTTTGGGGCGACGAGCGATACGTGCCCGCAGATGACTCGCGCAGCAACTTTCACATGGCCAAGGAGACCCTGCTGGATCACATCCCGATTCCGCCGGCGAACATCCATCCCATGCCCACGACCCATCCCGATCCCGAAGACGCTGCGCGCGCCTACGATGCTCTGCTGGGGCAACGATTCCCAGGTCCGTGGCCCCGGTTTGACGTCGTCTTGCTCGGCCTGGCGGCCGATGGTCACATCGCCTCGCTGTTCCCTGCCTCGCCGGCGCTGCAGGTCACAAACCGCCGCGTCATGGCCGTCCAGGTGCCGGCCGAACCGCCTCGCCGGCTGACGATCACGCTGCCGGTCATCAATCACGCCGCCGCGGTGTTCTTTCTCGTCGCCGGCAAGGGTAAAGCCGGTTCGTTGCACCGGGCGCTGGTCGGGCCGTGCGATCCGGTGACCTGTCCCGCGGTGGGGGTGCGCCCCGAGGCCGGCGATGTCGTCTGGTGGGTGGACGAGGGCGCGGCCACCTTCCTCGGTCCGGCGGTGCGCGCCACTTCGCCGCCTTGAATCCGCCTGATCTCCACAATCCACGCAATCTACTCAATCTACGCGATCTACGCAATCAAATCATGTACAAGGGCATAGGAAGATCGCGTAGATTGCGAAGATTGCGTAGATTCATATGAGCACCGCCCTAGACGATGTCATTCGCCGCGCGTATCACATTGCGGTTCGCGATCTCCGGGCCTGTTACAATCCCGATGGCATTGTCGCAGGTCGCCTACACTTCAATGCGTACTGGGCCCGCGATGGGTTCTGCGCGTCGTTCGGCGCGTTGACACTGGGTGACGCCGACCAGGTGAAGGCGCTCCTGCAAATCTTCACGCAGTTTCAGATGGGTTCGGGCGAGCTGCCGGTGCGCATTGAGTTTCTCGGCCACACGTTCGGGCATTACCATACCCAGCGCATGCATCCCAAAGCGCTCTTTCGCGCCGGGACGCTGTTCGCCGGCCCTCTTGATCCTGCGGCGCTGTTCATCATCGCTGCGCGCGAATACTTCCTGCGCACGCATGACATGGAGTTCTGCGCGCGCTTCGAGCCCGCGATGGATCGCGCTATCGCCTGGCTGATGAGCCAGGACCGGGACGGCGACGGGCTCATCGAGAACCGGCACTTCCTGGCCGACTGGATGGACTCGATCCTCAAGAAAGACAAAGACTTCTACCTGAACCTCCTCTTCTTTGAGGGGTTGCGCGCCGGCCGGGCCGTGAAAGAGTGGCTTGGGCATGCCGACGATGCCCGCAGGTATGAAGAGCTCGCGGCCAGCACGGGGCGCGCCTTGCAACGTGTGTTTTGGAACGGCCAGTATTTCACCGATTGGGTGCGGGGGTCGCGGCACGGCGGGTTTGCATCCGACGGCAATGTCCTGGCCATCCTCTTTGGGGTGGCGAGTGAGGGCCAGGCGGAGTCGATCCTGCGGTTCATCGGCGCACAGGGTCTTGACCGCGACACGTTCTACTTCCTGGCGGGAATCTCCGACTATCATCGGACCTTGATCTGGCCCTGGCTGGGCACGCTCAACGCGATCAACAAGTTTCGCCTGGGGCAGCAGGACGGGGCCCTGGCGGATCTGGCGCGCATCGGGGAGTGGTATGTGGCGCGCAACGCCGTGGCCGAGGTGTACGAGCAGGATGGGCGGCCGCTCAGCCGCCGCTTCTACCAAGCGGAAGTCCCGTTTGCCTGGAATGCGGGTGTATACGTCTACGCCGTACACGCGCTGGGGTTGGAGCCCCCCGCGCCGCAGAGCCTGTGAAATAGTTCGAGGGATCTTGCCGTATCAGGAGAGAGAGGATCTGCCCCGGGAGGAGTCTGGAATGCCCAAATCGGTCACTGTCTACTCGCAACCGGGCTGACTGTTCTGCGGCAAGGTGAAGGAGT
>VBAP01000020.1 GCA_005882335.1 Candidatus Segetimicrobium genomatis | reverse complement strand
GCGACCCGTTGCTCTCGATGATGGCCTGCGCCATCCTCACCATCTGTCCAGAGTCGTCGGTGATTTGCCCGGCCTCGCGGCCGCCGGAAAACGGGCTGTCCGGCGGTGGTTTCCGGAACTCGCGGACGGGCCCACCGAAGAGGGTGACGATCTCGCTGAAGCTGCGCTGCTCGGTGGCGGCGCCCATCGCGTCGCCGATCGCGCCGGCGGCTAGACTGCCGAGAATACGGTCGTAGAGATCGATCACGTGTGTGCTCCCATGTGCCGGAGTACTCCGATGCTGCCGGGGCCGACCAGGCCCTCTTCTGTGACGTAGGCTTCCACAAACTCACCGGGCGTCAGCTCGAAGAACTTGTTCCACACCGTGACGCCCCGAGGAGGCTTCCACCCCTGCGTGAGCTCTTCGGGTGACCGTTCACCCAGGATCGGCGGATGCCCCTCGACGGTGCGCGGGTCCACCTTGGTGGTCTCTGCCGCAACATACAGGGGGACTCCGAAGTAACTGGCGGAGAGAGCCAGCAAGAAGGTGCCGGTCTTGTTCACAAACGCGCCGGAGGGCAGGATGGCGTCGGCGCCGACCAGTGCGACGGTCGCGTCTTTCACACGCGACGCGATCGCCGCGTCCGGGATGAGTTGAGACGTGAAGCCGATCTCTGACGCCGCCTCGAGTGTCCGCCGCCCTTCGAGCAGTGGCCGGGACTCCGTGGCGATGATCCCGATGTTTTTTCGCTGGCGGGCCACAGCCCTCAGCGTCCGGAGCACGGAATCACTCAGACTGTGCGTCAACACGATCGCGCCCTCTTGAATCACGTTGGCTCCGTACTCGGCGAGCCGGTCCAGTCTCTCTTCCGACCCACGGATCTCTTCGCTGGCCCAGGCCTGGAAGGCGGCTTTGATTTCTTCCGGCGTCGCGCCCGTGCTGATGCGTTCCTCCAGCAGCTGCGCCGCGCCGCGGGCCGCCGATGCCACGGTGGCCATGACAGGAGTGAGGCGCAGCAGCTCCTTTCCCGTGCTCTCCAGTCGTGCGCGCAGTTCCGCGTGGCTGTGGCCGTCGCACTCCTCCACGGTCAGGGCTAGCGCCTGTACAGCCGCCCGGCCGATGGCGCTCCCGCCTCGCACTTCCATCGCGGCAATGCGCTGGATGATCTCCTGCGCTTTCATTGTGCTGCCTGGCGCGTCCCTGTATCAGATGGTACAGGGCGCGGCGGTGTCAGCCGCACCACGTACCGGTAAATATCCGAACGGATCACCGACAGCGCGTACTCGATCGGCCGCCCGCTGCTGAGCACGCACACCCGGTTCATGACCAGGACGGGATCACCGGGGCGAACGCCGAGCAGCTTGGCCTCGCGCTCGGTGGCGCGCCGGGCAAACATCTCGTCCTGCGCTCTGGCGATATGAATCTCGTAGCGCGTCCGGAGCAGGTCGTAGAGAGAGCCGGATGTCTCCAGCAGCTCTGCGGTGAATTCCGGGACATCGCCGGCCGGGATGTAGGAGATGCTGAAGTTGACCGGGTGTCCGTCCCCGGTGCGGACGCGTTCGATCCGGACCACCTGGGCGTCAGGGGGGAGTTGGAGCGCCGCGCCTACCTCGAGCGAGCAGCGACCAACAGACACGCGCACCTCGGCAATACCGGGCTGCAGCCTCTGCGACCGCAGGACGTCGGAAAAACTCATCAACACGTCGCCGGCCTGCCGGATCGCGGGCTTGGCGACCATGATCCCCTTGCCGCGGACCGAAAGCAGCGTCCCTTCGTGGAGCAGCGGGCGCAGCGCCTCCCGCAGGGTGGTGCGGCTGACTCCATACTGCTGCAGGAGCACCCGTTCCGGGGGGAGGAAGGCGCCCGGTGCGAGCTCTCCTCCGGCGATTTGCCGCTCAAGCTCAGCGCGGAGCTGGTAGTACTTCGGAATCGGGGGGGCTTGAGCAGGCCACGTTCCTACCTCAGCCTCAGGTTCCAGGTGCACCAGAGGCCGGCTCCGGGCATGGGCGCGGGAAGATGACATGTCAGGATGCCAGCATGATAGGTTGGATTGGCTGAGGCTTCTAGGTGAAATCCTTGTTTCCCTTTCCCCCCTCGGGGGAGAGGGTTGGGTGAGGGGGGCTCTCATTGCGAGGGGGGAATAATCAGGCAAAAGAGACAATCCGTCATTGCGAGGAGCGTAGCGACGAAGCAATCTCCTAATCGAGAGGAGATCGTTTCGTTGCGCTCGCGATGACCACCAGGGGAGGGAGGTTGAACGATGAGCGATCCCGTCTACATCTCGAAGGTCAAGGTCATCCAGGAGAAGCGCCCCAAGCGTCGCGCCTACCTCGCGGGGTTTGAAGAACCCATCTACTTCGGCGTGCACTCCGAAGTCGCCGACTTCTACAAGATGACCCCGGAAGAGGAGCTCCCGGCCACCCTCGACTACCTCGTCGCCTCCGCCGCCGGTTGACTCACCGGCACCCTCGCCGGCGCGCTGGAAGCGCGTGGGATACCCAGTCACCCCGACAAACTCTGGACCGAAGCGGAGGGCACCGTCGACGCCCCCGAAGGCGTCCTGAAGTTGACGCATCTCCGAGTCAAATACCACCTGAAGATCCCCAAGGGCAAGCGCGAGGAAGCGGAGCGCGCCATCTCCGTCTTCGAGCGCCGCTGTCCTGTCGCCCAAACCCTAAAGGGCTGCGTGACGATGGAACACTCCGCCGAAATTATTGAGCAGTGATCCTTCTGTCATTGCGAGGCCCGTTCTTAATTTGTCATTGCGAGGAGCGTAGCGACGAAGCAATCTCCTAGTCAAGATGACATTGCTTCGCTCGCCCGGTTCTCGCAGAGGAGTCCCCTCCACGCCGTAGAACCCCGCCCTTACTTCCCCAGATCTTACATAGGAAGGAGGGATGGCTAGTCTGGCATTGTGACTCCACAGGAGGTGGTGGATGTGAAACTGAAAGCGCTGTTCGTCCCCGCGGCTTTGATTATTCTGGCGCTCTCGACGATGGCCTTCACACCCGTGCTCGCTCAGCAGTACCAGCAGTCAGCCAAGATCTCGCTGCCCAACGTACCTCCCCAGAAGGGCAGCTTCTCTTACGACATCGGCTGGGTCGATCCTGGAACTCACCGGTATTATCTGGCCGACCGCACCAATAAAGGCATCGACCTCATCGATACAACAAGCAACACCTACCTTACGACCCTCGCCAAGGGGAACTTCGAAGGATTCACCGGCAGCCCGGATACGTCCGGGCCCGACGGGATCCTCGCGGTGCCCGCCGACCATCAGCTGTGGGCCGGCGATGCCCACAGCCTGGTAAAGGTTGTGGACGTGAGTTCAGGGGCGATCGTCGCCACCGTTTCCACAGGCGGCAGCAATCGCGCCGACGAGCTGGCGTACGATCCGCAGGACCATCTCATTCTCATCGCCAATGACGCGGACGATCCTCCGTTCCTCAGTTTCATCTCCACGACCTCTCGCAAGGTGGTGGGGAAGATCCCGTATCCGAACGCCACGAACGGTTTGGAGCAGCCTGTATGGGATCCGGCAAACGACATGTTCTACCAGTCTGTGCCGGCCACCAAGGCGAACCCAGGTGGTGAGATCGATAAGATCGACCCCAAGACGATGAAAGTGGTCGCAATCTACGCGGTCACTGATTGCCAGCCTGCGGGGTTGGTTCTCGGCCCCTCGGAGCATCTGCTGCTCGGCTGCAGCGGCGACGCGATCGCTGCAGGGGCCAGGGCGCAAACCATTATCATGGACGCGGTAGATGGGTATATCCTCGCGACGCTCACCCAGATAGGCGGCTCGGACCAGGTGGCATACAACCCCGGCGACAACCGCTTTTATCTCGCCGCGAGACTTATGACCTCCACCGGCATGAAGGGCGGCGCAACGACCCCTGTCCTGGGCGTCATCGACGCCGGGACGAATGAATGGGTCGCGAACCTCACGACGGGTGCAGGAGCCCACTCTGTCGCCGTAGATCCGGGAAATAATCGGGTCTACGTACCAATCCCGTCAGGGATCGCCGTCTTCTCGCGATAAACTGGAAATACGTCACCGGGCGGAGACACCGATCTCTCCGCCCGGCGGGCCGTGGCGATCCCCACTCCAGTCTGTTACTGCGAGGAGCCCGGATTCATGTCATCGCGAGGCCCGTAGGGCCGTGGCGATCTCCTTGTTCAAGGAGATTGCTTCGCCCTTCGGGCTCGCAATGATAGGCTTCTTCTAGTCCCTAGTCCCGTAGTTTGGTTATCGTGTAGGTCCTTTCGGCGGTGCAAGCAAGACGGGGAGGGGTAGCCGCGCTCCAATCTTCTTCCACCCGCCCAATGATCTCCACACCGTCAACCCCAGCGCGCCGGCTCCCAGCACCATGGCCACCAGCCGGACAATCCAGCCGAACGGAATCGAAAAGAGCAGGGCCAGAATCAGCGTTCCGATGGCAACCATCAGGTGGATTGAGACCGGACGAACCTTCCTTCGCCCGATCGGCGAGAGAAGCACCCTCCCGATGGCGGTCGCTACAAATATCTGCGACGGGTAGACCGCCGCGGCGAGTAACAGCAGCACGGCGACGGCCAGCGGGATGCCAATGAGAGTGATCGAAAGCACGAGCGCAACCAGTGGAACCACCACCAGCAAGATGAAGCCGGTCAGGATGCTGAGCGGGAATCGCCGGAGTACGCTCTGAGTAACCTCGCGCGATCCTTGCGGCGCGAGCGTAACGACGACGAGCCCGACCAGCAAGAGCCCAGCGCCCTCCCAGACCCGCAAGAGGAAATCGATGGGCATACCATACACCAGGTACTCTGGCTGCGGAGGGCGAGGCACTCGCTCAAGCCTGCCCGTGATCTGCGCGCCCGGGCGGACGTCAATAGGCTCCTCGGCCGAATAGCGTACATCGCCGTTGATCCTGGCCGTCGGCAAGATCGTCAATCGCCGGGCGTCCACCCGGAGTCCTTTTCCGATCTTGCCGCCGATCACCACCGTATCTCCCACCACCCGCGCGTACCGTCCGATGTCTCCAGCCACGCGGACTTCCTGTCCCGCAGCGAGGAGGTCACGACCGATGCGGACCTGCTGTGGAACAGAGATCTCCTGGGCCGCGACGATCGCGTCGATGCCGACCGTGCCGACGATGTTGATCGCTTGCCCCGCCGCCCGGACGGTCCGGCCGATAATACCGCCAATCCGTACATCCTGACCGGCAGCAAACACCCCGCCGGTGACTTTGCCGCCGATGGCGATTGAGCGCGCGGCCGCGGCCACGTCCCCGTCCACGGTGCCGGCGCCGGTGACCAGCACCGTCTCTCCGGCCGCGTACAGATCGTCGCGAAGCGTCTCGCTGATCGTAATGGTCTCGCCGCTCTGAATCACAAACGCAAATACCGGCGACGGCGTCGCCAGGAATATCGCAACCGCCAAGAGCAAACCAATACCCCTGGTCAACAAAGCTCTGCCTCCAATAGCGCGGGGATCTAATATCGAGATTTCCAGCAGGTCTGCCTTATTCCCCGCCCCCTTGGCAAGAGGGTGAGGGTAAGGGGGTCTTGTTTGTCATTGCGAGGAGCCCCAGGACGCTGCTCGGGGCAGCCACGTACCACTCGCTTCGCTCGGGTACATGGCCGCAGATAACTGGTCGAGGCAACCTTGGGGCCCTGAACCCAAGCGCAGTGCGTGGTTCAGGGGCTCCGCGACGAAGCAATCTTGTATGTCACTGAGATTGCTTCGCCCTTCGGGCTCGCAATGACAATCATGTGGTCATCGCGAGGCCCGTAGGGCCGTGGCGATCTCCTCCGTTGAGAGGGACTAAGCAATCTTACTCATGAATCGAGACCGTCCCTCGCGCCTTACTTCCTTTCCCTCGGGCATAGTGTAGGATAGCAACTTCGGGGAACCGCACTTCCGCCATCATCGCTCCTGATAGTAGCCAGGTCGACGGCTCATCAGACTCATCTTCCGCTTATCCGCTCAGGAACTACAAGAACAACAAATAATTCTGGAGGTGATTGGTGATGCGACGTATGCACCGCGTCATTCCCTTGGTCTTGGCCCTGCTGCTCGCGGCCCTGCCGATCCAGGCAGCTCTGGCGCAGACCCCAGGTGAGACCAAGATTATCGACCGTATCGCAGCTGTCTATGGGTCATCGGCCGGTGACCTCCAAGCGATGCGAGCCAACGGCCTGGGATGGGGAGAGATCATCATGATCCTCGAACTCTCCCGGCAGTCGGGCATGTCGGCCGCCGACATCCAGGCGATGCATGCCGACGGCAAAGGCTTCGGCCAGATAGCCAAGGAGCTTAACATCGATCCATCGGAGTTGGGCCGGGCTGTGGCAGCGGTCATGTCAGAAGGCCGGTCGCAGGGAGGCCAGGGCGCAGCGCCGGGTGCTGGGCAAGGCAAGGGGCACGGGAAACCCTAGCGCACTTAAGAATTGCCGGTGTCGTCGATGGCCCGCAGGTTGCTGCGGGCCATCGGTTTTCCTCCGTCATCGCGAGGCCTGGTTTACCTTATTCCCCTCTCCCCTGGGGCGAGGGCAAGGTCTAGGGTCGTCATTGCGAGGAGCGAAGCGACGAAGCAATCTCCCGTTGCGAGGGGCGCAGCCCCGTGGCAATCTCTTGAGTCAATAATCGAGGCTTCAGGCGCCTCATATTCCCCTCCCTCGGGCACAGGGTAGGAAGAAGGCTTCGACCACGTAGGTTCCTAGAGGAGGTTTTGGGATGAGTGAGACAACGGATGCAATCCTCGATCTTCGCCACGCGAACGAGTTCACGGACGTAGAGAATACGGCGATTGTGTATGTGCTGCGGGGATGGTTTGGTTCTCTGGCCGCGATACCGGGTGCTATTGAGGCCGGAGATGATGCGTGGGCATTTACAACCCTGGCCGAACATTTCGTTTCTCTGTTAGACAAAGATCCGGCCAAGAGGACCCCAGCGCATCTAAAGATCAGAGATCTCCTTCTGGCTCGGGCAAAAGAAGCGCAAGATGCCGTGGACGCCGTCCTTGGTGCCGAGAACGATGAAGATGAACGCATGAATAAGGAGACCAACGCGTTCGTGAATCAACTCGTGCAGAAGATTGGCAAATCCGACAAGAAGACTACGGATCATAATGACAAATCTAACAAGAAGACTCTTGGTAAAAAGACTCATGAAGTTGTGAGAATGGCGTCGGTGGCGGATGGAGAGGAAGAGAAGGAAGAGGAAGAGGAGGAAGACGAAGACTAGACCTCCCAACCCCTTAGTAGTTTTTCGAAGGCCCGCAGATCGCCGCGGGCTTTCGGTTTTCCTCCGTCATCGCGACGTTACTAATTTGTCATTGCGAGGGCCCGCAGGCCCGAAGCAATCTCCTCCCAAGGGCGAAAATCAGGTAAGAACAGTTCCAAGGAGGAACTCCGGTGCCACTCCCATCAAACCAGCTCGCTGCTCTGCGGGGGCTGTCCAGCCCGACGGTGGCGAATGCGATTGAAACTTTCAAAGTCCGGCCGCGCGAGGCCGGCAACCTGTCCTCCGAGATCCGGGCGCTGTTTTCCGAACTGGGCCCGATGGCTGGGTACGCCGTGACGGCCCTCATCCGGGCGGAACGCCCCGCAGCGCAGCAACGGCGGGCCAGCATCTTTGCCTGGTGGGACTACATCCAAACCATCCCGGCGCCGCGCATCGTCGTGATGCACGACCTGGACCAACCTCAGGGCCAGGGGGCCTTCTGGGGCGAGGTCCAGGCCAACATCCACAAAGTGCTCGGATGCGTGGGAGTGGTGACAGATGGTTCCGTGCGGGACCTGGACGAGGTCCGGAGACTGGGTTTTCAGTTCTACGCTGCGCACGTATCGGTGTCCCACGCCAACGTCCACCTGGTCGACTTCGGAATCCCGGTGAAGGTGGGAGGCGTGTGGATCAATCCCGGCGACCTGCTGCACCGCGACCAACACGGCGTTGTCGTGATCCCCCACGAGATCGCTGAGCGGATCCCC
>VBAP01000019.1 GCA_005882335.1 Candidatus Segetimicrobium genomatis | reverse complement strand
CCTTCGGACGGAAGCTCGGGTGCCGTGAGCGCACGAAGAGGCGCGTGAAGATCGTTCGCCATCGAGTCGGGAGTCAGTGGGAGGAGGAGGCCAACGCCCTTCCGGATCACCGGGACCGCGGCGCGGCCCCACGACGCCGTGCGCCCTCTTGCGCTTTGCGCTTTCAGAGGAGCGCTTGAAGCTGCCGGGCGCCTGCAAGCAGGGTAGAATTCCATTTGTGCTCCTGATAACCCACGGTAACAGCACGAGGCTGCGGCACGCCCGCCGCTCTGCGCCCGCAGCTTAAGCGCACTCCGTTAGGCCGCAACATGGAGGGCTCATGTCTGTGGGCGCTCACTACCTACTTCCGTTGGCTCTCCTGTTTGTTCCCGAGATCGGCGCGATTGCTCAAGCCCGACCGGCAGCCAATAGAGTTCGCACCATTGTGGACTCGCTCGCCCACGCCTACCTGGATGCTCGGCGCTCACCGGGGCTGTCAATCGAAGTCGTCCGCGGCCGGGATACGCTGGTAAGAGCGGGCTATGGCTTCGCCGATTTGGAACAGCGTGTTGCGGCTTCACCATCAACCCTCTACGAGATCGGTTCGATTACGAAGCAGTTCACGGCCGCCGCTGTGATGCGGTTGGTCGAGGCGGGAC
Organism: Candidatus Segetimicrobium genomatis; assembly: GCA_005882335.1. Taxonomy (GTDB): domain Bacteria; phylum Sysuimicrobiota; class Sysuimicrobiia; order Sysuimicrobiales; family Kaftiobacteriaceae; genus Telluricultor. The sequence continues at coordinate 8,548 of VBAP01000019.1, read as the reverse complement.
GTCTTCGGCTCGACGATTCCATCGCTGCATATCTCGGTGATCTGCCATTACCGTGGCGGCGAGTGAGTGTGCGTCAGCTACTCAACCACACATCTGGCATTCCCAGCATGACTGATATCGGCGAGCGGTGGGTGCGCCGGTGGCGAGAGGACATGCCAACGGATTCTCTTGTCGCTCTCACGGCTCGCGACTCAATGTGGTTCGCTCCCGGCACCAATTGGCGCTACGATAACACGGGGTATTTGCTGCTTGGGATACTGCTTGATCGGGTGACCGGCGAGACAATTCCCAAGTCTTGCCGAAGGGAGGCTCGCTCGCCCCCTAGGTCTTTTCAACACCTATTACTGTGATCTCAATCGTGCACTTCCGGGTCGGGCGCCGGGTTACGAACGAGACTCCACGGGCTGGCACCGCGCTTCTTACCTCAGCATGACCCAGCCGTATTCGGCGGGAGCTCTGTGCTCGACCGTAGATGACTTGGCCCGATGGAATGTGTTGCTTGCAGGAGGCAACGTCGTCAGCCCATCGTCGTATCGACTCATGACTACCCCAGAGGGCGCGGCTCAATCGCACGGCTACGGATTTGGGCTTGTCGCCGACACCCTCGGCGGTCGACGCATGATCGGTCACAACGGTGGCATTAATGGCTTTACCAGCGCAAACGGGTTTTTCCCTGACGATACGCTTTCTGTCACCGTGCTGACGAACACGAGCTCATGGGGCCCGGACTCCCTCTTTCGGAACGTAGCGCGCGCAGCGCTTGGAGTACCGCTTGTGCGACCCATTCGTCGCAATCCCTAGCGTCATGTGAGTCTGTTGCGGCCTAACACGAGGCGCAATCCGCTAGGCGGCGACCGATTTCCACGCCTCGGCGTAGATTCCTCCCATGCGCATCCTCCTCGTTGGTGCCACAGGCACGATCGGCAAGGCCATCGCAGCGGCCCTCGGCCGTCGACACGAGCTCTTTCTCGCGAGTCGCCAGCAGGCGCCCCTACACGTCGACATAGCCGACCCGGCATCCATCCGAGGCTTGTACGCGAAGGTCGGCAAGGTCGACGCCGTTGTCAGCGCTGCCGGTCAGGCTCGCTTCAAGCCCCTCGACGAACTCTCGGACGCCGATTTCCGTTTCAGCCTCGACAACAAACTCATGGGCCAAGTCAACCTGATCAGATATGGACTCGGCTCTATCGCCGACAACGGCTCGATCACTCTTACGAGCGGCATTCTGGCCCAGCAGCCATCTCGCGGTAGCGGTGCGATTAGCCTCGTGAATGCGGGCCTCGAAGGCTTTGCCCGAACGGCCGCGCTCGAGGCCCCCCGGGGTATTCGGATCAACGTGGTGAGCCCGCCCTGGGTTACCGAGACCCTGCAGGCACTCGGAATGCCGCTCCAAGGCGGCTTGCCAGCTGCTACGGTCGCCCAAGCCTATGTCCGCGGCGTCGAAGGTACGGCGACTGGTCAAGTCATTTCCCCGTAGGGTCGCCGCCTAACAAGCTTGAAGCTGGCGGGCGCTCGCAGGTGGGGAGGAATTGCGTTGCCGCGCTCACCGGCTGCATCAGCAGCTCCGTCTCCTTGCGCCAACAGCTATTTCGCCCGCAGCTTGAGCGCGGTCCGTTAGGCGGCGCGGCCGTCCACGTTCATTGCGGCCGCCGCACCTGCCATCGGTTACGCCGACGACACCCGCAACCTCGGCGAGCTCTCTGAACCGCAGAGGAGGAATACATGCCTTGTCGTCTTCACCTCCCACTGGCGGCTGCCCTGTTGGCGGGCAGCGTTTCGTTGCACGCGCAGGAAGCCGTTGTCGGCGCGAGCGATCCGGAAGCCCTGTTCCACAGCAACGACCCGACGCTCAATAGGAACAAGCAGATTGCCTACCACATCGTCAAAGACTTGCTTGAGGCGGGACACTGGGAGCTGGCAGACAAATACTTGACCGAGCGGTACCTCCAGCACAATCCGAACGCCGCGTCGGGACGCAATGGTGTGGTGACGTTCTTCACCGAGGTCCTGAAGGTCAAGCCCGTGCCAATCCCGCGGAAGATGAACACGAAGGTCGTGTCGGTGGTAGCGGAGGGCGATCTCGTGGTAGTCGCGTATGTCCACGACCTGAAGGCCGCCAAGGATTCCTCACAGAGCTACACCACGACTTGGTTCGATATGTGGCGTTTCAAAGATGGCAAAGCGGACGAACACTGGGATCCGGCGACGCGCATAGGTCAATGATTGTTGGGAATGGACCCAAGAATCGCCGACTGAATTGCTGAGCGGCACCAACAACCCCTTGAACCTGACGGTGCCTCTCGACGCCGCCGGGCGTGAGCTGGGGCGTCGCCTCGAGCTCACCTCTGAGCGAGCACCCCGGCGAGCACGGACCGCGGCGCGCCGCCTAACCAGCGCTTGAAGCTGGCGGGCGGTGATCGCTCTGCGGTGATCGCTCTAAGGGAAGCGGAGTGTTGTGCGCTGGCGCGCACGAACTATCGTTCAACGACGGTCCGCGCGGCAGGCGAGTCGCCCGCAGCTTGAGCGCGATCCGTTAGGCAGCCCCGCACTGCTTGTACCCAACCCACACACGGGAGAACCCGCATGCTCCTCATTCGCGAGATCATGTACTGCAAGCCTGGGAAGGTACGGCCCTTGGTCGAGAAGTTCCTCGCGATGGCGAAGCTGAGCGCCAAGGTTGGCATGCCGAAGATGCGTGTGATGACCGACCTCTGCGCCGACCGGTACTGGACGCTCGTAGCCGAGATGGAGGTGGCGAACATGGCCGAGTTCGAGCGGATGATGCAAGGCGGTGGCCAGAACAGCGAAGACATGAAGGAATTCGAGAGCATAATGAAGGGGTATCACGATCTCGTCGACCACGGTCGGCGCGCGATCTACAAGATTGAGGCGTGACACATGGTTCGGGGGCGGGCCGCCTAACAAGCGCTTGAAGCTGGTGGGCGGTGATCGCTCTCAGGGAAGCGGAGTGTTGTGCCCTGGCAGGCACGGACTGACGCCCACTACGCTTGCGCCGGCGCGCGGGTCGCCCGCAGCTTAAGCGCGATCCGTTAGGCGCCAGGCGGTCATGCATTGGGTATCACTGGGAGGGACGATGAAACCAGCACACGCTCTTCTTCTCGCCGGAATCATTTTTCCATCGGTGTCCCATATCTCGGCGCAGGAATGAGGGCCAGCCGATCTGCGATCCGATCTAGTAGTGGAAGCTGGCGCCTAACAAGCTCTTGACGCTGACGGCGCCCGATCTTGGGAGGAATTGCGCTTGTGCGCGAGCGGGCTCAGTGCTAGTCCCAATCGTCGTGGCGCCGGCGCCGCTCGGCGCCGCAGCTTAAGCGCGATCCGTTAGACCGCAGCGTCCGAAGGTGTCGAACCATATGGATCAGAACACGTCCTCCTTCCTCCTCTCCGCATTCCTTGTCAGCGGGTGTATCCTCGCTCCGTTGCGCGCGCAGACTTCCCCCCAAACACGAGATACCGCGGACCTAGCCTTCGTATGTGAGTGGCAACCCCGGCCGCCGATCACCAGACGCGTCATCGTGGACCTCTCGCTGCACGCCGGTCAGTTCAACCGCACGCCAAACGGGGAGGACGTTCGCGCAGTCCAGGCAGCTGGGGGGCGGGTCCTCTACCAATTCCGCGTCGCCCTTCTGCGCGCAGAGCTCGACACCGGAGCAGTGCGCGCCCTTGTCACTGGCCCTGCCGCGATAGCAGATGCCGCTTTCACCGTGCCCGATCCGTCGAACTTCGATGCTGGTGTCCAGATCTTCTACAAGCGCCCGATCACCGATGCCGACGAGGAGGCCCTGCGGCAGCTCGGCGTGTACGACTCCGCCCGGATGCCCATCCCGGTACTCCAGACGGCGTCTCCGGACTCGCTTATTCCGCGGATCGCGGCGCTCCCGGGTGTGCAGTTTGTGCGCGCCACCGCCTACGGCGGCTGCGTAGAGCTTCAACAACGGGGGGTCCCCGGGGGAAGCACGCCACGGCCTGGAAGGCTGCGGTCTAACATGCGCTTGAAGCTGCCGGGCGCTCACGAGTAGGGAAGAATTGTGTTACCTCGCTGGCGAATCCTTTCGGCAGTGCCATTACCTTGCGCCCGCGGGCATCGCGCCCGCAGCTTAAGCGCGATCCGTTAGGCCGCACCGCGACCGGAGCGCTGCCCATGCATTCGCTGCGTCCAGGACGCTACCGCAAGTCCCTCAGTGCCATTCGGCCGGCAGCACTCGCCGCCGCCTTCTCCTGTCTGCCGATCCTAAGCACCGGCTCCGCCCAACACGGCACGACTGCGGTGTCGCCAAATCCTCGACCCGTTTCGCCGCCACCCCCGTACCGAGTGGTTCACGGCTGGCCCGACTTGCCGGTCGGGGAGCTGCTCGGCGCCGTTGCTGGTGTCGGGGTCGACTCACGCGACAACGTGTTCGTCTTCCGCCGAGCCGGGCGCGTCTGGGCCTCTGCTGAGTTGGACACTATCCCGATTGCTCGCACCACGGTGCTCCTCTTCGAGGGACGGACCGGTACCTTGCTCGCCGCGTGGGGCGAACACACCTTCGGCATGCCGCATGGGCTGACGGTCGATCGTGAGGACAACGTGTGGCTGACCGATGTCGCGCTCCACCAGGTGTTCAAGTTCTCACATGATGGGCGGCTACTCCTGACGTTGGGCCAACGCGGCGTTCCTGCCGATGACAGTGCGCACTTCAACCGCCCTACGGATGTCGCGGTCGCGCGGGATGGCTCCGTTTACGTCAGCGATGGTTATGGGAACTCCCGCGTTATGAAGTTCGCCCCCGATGGTCGGTTTCTCTTCCAATGGGGGACGAAGGGCAGCGGACCTGGTCAATTCGACCTGCCCCACGGCCTCGCCCTCGCCCCCACGGGGAACCTATACGTCGCCGATCGGAGCAACGCGCGAGTGCAGATTTTCGACAGTGGCGGCAGCTACCTCAGGGAGTGGAAGGGCCCTGCGCTCGGGCGCCCGTATGGGATCGCGGTGGGCCGCGACGGGACCGTCTTCGTCGTCGACGGCGGGGATCAACCCGATGCGCCGCCTGACCGGTCCGGCGTGGTAGTTCTCGGGCCCGATGGTAGTGTGCTCGAGCGCTTCGGCCGGTTCGGCAACTACGACGGGCAATTCGCTCTGGCGCACGACATTGCCGTGGCCTCTGACGGTTCCGTGTACGTCGTGGATATCACCGGCGGCCGTGTGCAGAAGTTCGTCCGCGGGGCACGTTGAGCTCATCGCAGGGTGCGGCCTAACAAGCGCTTGAAGCTGCCGGGCGGTGATCGCCCTAGGGGAAGGGGAGTGTTGTGCGCTGGCGCGCTCGAACTATCGTTCAACGACACGGCGCCCTGCGAGCGAGTCGCCCGCAGCTTAAGCCGAGCCGTTCGGCGGCGGCCCCACGTACGATCAGGTAGAGGTCACGAGTGCTCGATCACCTGAATCTGAGCGATCTTCTGGATTACACCGATTGGGAGCGCCAGAAGTGGCATGCGTGGTTCCTGCAGCACGGTGCGGACGTTCTCAAGATCAGTACCGGGCCTCATGGTGATGGTCGCTTTGGAGCCGTGGGCGAATTGGTGAGGCACATCTTTTCTGCTGAGAAACGATACGTTGAGAGGCTTTCGGGCCGATCGTTAACGGATTCGGCTTCGATCCCGACTGACAACGTGGACACACTCTTTCAATTCAGTCGGCAAAGCCGGAACGACCTACGGGAATTTCTCGAAGCGTTCCCAGACTCGGAGTGGGATGTCCCGCAGGATTTCACCATTCTGAATTCCTTCCTGAGAGCAACCCCAAGAAAGATTGTCATCCATATCCTCATGCACGAAATCCGTCACTGGGCGCAAATCGCCACGCTGCTCCGCCTGCAGGGGTTGACGGGTGAGTTCCACGATTTCCTGTTTAGCCCGGTCCTGGGCGGCGAGTTCAGACGTGAGCCGAGCAAGCGGTGACGCCGTGCGGCGGGCGCGCCGCAGCTTAAGCCCGACCCGTTAGGCGGCGGCCGCGATTCCCACAGTGGGGGGAGAGGGTGAGCGATGGTGCACGTGAACTACCTAGCCGTGCTCGTGGCGGCCTTCGCGGTGTTCGTCCTGGGCTGGCTCTGGTATAGTCCGTTCTTGTTCTACAAGCCCTGGATGCGGCTGCGCGGTATGGACCCAGTCGCGGCGATGGCCGGCGCGAAGATGCCCGGCGGGAAGCTGCTCATCGAGTTGGCGCGGTGCCTCGTCCTCGCCTATGTGATCGCGCGCTTCATGGCCCTCCTAGGCGTCAGCAGCTGGATGGGCGCCGTGCACTTTGGCTTCTTCTTGTGGATCGGGTTCCCGGTGATCCTTCTCACGGGATCGGTCCTCTGGGAGAACATCCCGTGGAAGGTGGCCGCGATCCATGCCGGTGACTGGCTCGTGAAAACGCTGGTGATACCGATCATCGTCAGCGTGTGGCACTAGCAGAAAGAGGGCCGCCGCCTGACAAGCGCCTGAAGCTGCCCGGGCGGTGATCGCTCGAAGGGAAGCGGAGTCCTTGCGGCCTGGCAGGCACGGACTATTGCCTAGGCGGCAACTCGTTCAAGGAGGCCCGTGACGATCAGGAAGGTCCTCATCGGCACCGCGCGGGTTGTCGTCGGCCTGCCTCTGGTGGTGATTGTGATCGCCGCCGCGTCGATCTACGTCCTCGACCAGACCAACGGTACCATCATCTCCTCGGGCCAAAAGCGGGAATACCTGCTCTACGTCCCCAAGAGCTACGATCTCACCAAGGCGACGTCTCTCGTCATCAGCATGCACGGCGCGGCGGGATGGCCCGCCCAGCAGATGAACCTGAGCCAGTGGAACCGGCTGGCCGATGAGAACGGGTTCATCGTCGTCTACCCGTCGGGAAGCGGTGTCCCGAAGATCTGGCACGTGGACCGAAGCCGGCCTCATGCGCGATGTCCGGTTCATTTCCGAGTTGATCGACACATTGCGGGCGGCGTACAACATCGACCCGACGAGGATCTATGCCAACGGGCTTTCCATTGGCGGCGGCATGGCGTTTGTGCTTTCCTGCACGCTGTCCGATCGGGTCGCGGCGGTCGGGATGGTAGCGGCTGCGCAGTCACTACCGTCGAGCTGGTGTACCGATAAGCGACCAGTGCCGATGATTGCGTTTCATGGGGCGGCTGATCCAATTGTGCCGTACAACGGCGGGCCATCGGGCGATCGGTTCAACCCAGTGAAAGTGATGTTTCCGCCGGTGGGGGATTGGGTGGCGAGTTGGGCTCGAAGAAACCAGTGCGGAGCGAACCCCGTCGACTCAGGCGTCGCTCCGGGTGTGCGCATCGCATACACGCACTGTACTGAAGGCGCCTCGGTGGTGCTCTATGCCGTCCAGGAAGGAGGTCACTCATGGCCTGGCGGCAAGCCACTTCCCGAATGGTGGGTTGGGCCGACAAGCAGCAGCATTGACGCCACCAACCAGATGTGGACGTTCTTTCGTGACCACCGGCTTCGGAGGAAGTAACGAAGACTGATCAACGCCGTTAGGCGGCTGGAGGGCGCACGCACCTTATTCAAGAGCTTGAACGGACTCGGGACGAGACGCTGAAGTGCTTCTCGCTCAACCGTGGGGACCTGGCGCGCACCTACGCGCCAGGCAAGTGGTCAGTCGGCTATATCCTGCACCACCTCTCCGATAGCGAGACCGTCTTCTTTGATCGCATCCGTCGAGTGCTCAGTGAGCCTCGTCAGGTGCTATGGGTGATGGATCAGGATGCATGGGCTCGGGGTCTCGACTATTCGCGCGTGCCGCTAGACATCTCCCGGCGCGTATATGAATCTGTTCGCAACGCAATCATCTATTATGCTGGCGTGCACTATGAGCGCAGCGGCCATCTTGAGTTCGTGCATAGCGTAGACGGCGTGCGCACGTTGCGGGATGAATTCGATAAGGTCGCCGCTCATAACGAACATCACCTGAGTCAAGTCAGGTTGGCGCTTGGGCGTCCAGCCGCCTAACCCGCGCCTGAAGCTGCCGGCGCACGGCGTCTGTGGTAGAATCCCATTTCTGATCGTTCTTACTCGGCGCCGCAGCTTAGGCGCACCCCGTTAGACAGCTGCGCGTATCGGCGCGCTCCTAGGCTCATGCAACGGAGATTCGGACTCGTGACGAAGCGTCGCAAAGTCATCGTCCACATCGCGACCAGCGCGGACGGCTATATTGCGCGTTCCGACGGCGATCTCGAATGGCTGACGTCCCGCCCGGCACCAAAAGGTTTCTATGGCATGAACGCCTTCATGAGGTCGGTTGACACGAAGGTGCTTGGCCGGAAGACCTACGACGTGAGCCTGCGACTGGGGGCGAAGTTCGACTCACAGAGTCGGAACATCGTTTTCTCCGGTCATCCGCCGCCAGCTGACGCCCCGTCAGGCGTGGAGTTCGTGAACGATGCAATCGGCCCATTCGTGAGCCGTCTTCGAGAGCAGCCTGGCAAGGATATCTGGTTGATGGGCGGTGGCGAGATCATCGCCTCGTTTCTTGACGCGCAGGCGATCGACGAGTTCGTCATCA
>VBAP01000094.1 GCA_005882335.1 Candidatus Segetimicrobium genomatis | reverse complement strand
TCTGCGCGATCTGCGCAATCCTACCGTTGACGGGAAGCCATTTGCGCAGCGTGATTGGGTAGATTGCGAAGATTGAGTAGATTTGGGACGGTCAGCCGTTCCTGTACTGCACTCCGAACCCGCCGCGGGGCAGGCGCCAGTCGATGTTGTGGTAGGGGCAGCCGGTGAGGCACGACGTGCACTCCACACAGTTCTCGTAGGACGCCGTGGTCTTCTCCCCGTCCCAGCTGTAGACGTTCGCGGGGCAGAACGTCGTGCAGGGCCGGCCCCACTGGCTCCCACACGCCGTCAGGCAGACATCGTTGTCGCGAATGGTAATGTGGTTCTGCTTGTCGTGCTTGTAGGTCAGCAGGTAGAGCTTCTCTTCGAGCTTCATCGGATCACCTTCCACGCCCGATAGGCATCCGTGACCAAGCGCCACAGCGGGCGCCGCGCTCTGACAGCTTTCCAGATCTTCCGCTGTTTGTCCCGCTTGGGCATCCCGTCCACGGTCAACATTTCATGGATGGCGAGGTTCACCAGTCCGGGGTAGATCCGCAGGAGCTCCGGATGCCGGTCGATGAACTCCGGCAGATGTTGGTACTTCTTCAGGTCTTTGAGCACGAAGCTCTCTTCCAGCCGGCGCCGGTATGATGCCAGAGACGTGGCGGAGAAATCGCCGCGGCCCTTCGCCTCCACCACAGTTTCCCCCGCCAGCCGGCCGGCCGTCATGGCCAGGTTGCTGCCTTCGCGGTGCAGCCCGTTCACCATCATCGCCGCGTCGCCGGCGATCAACACCCCATCGCCATACAACCGCGGCATGGCTCTGTAGCCGCCTTCCGGGATCGCGTGCGCCAGGTACTCCGCAACCTGCCCCCCGGCAAGCAGCGGCTGTACCAGCGGGTGCTGCTTGAGCCGTTCTAGCAGTTCGTTCGGGGTCACCTTGGTCCGCATGAAGTGCGAAATCAGCGCGCCCACGCCGACTGAGAGGCTGTCGCGGTTCGTGTAGATGAACCCGTAGCCGCCCATCTCCTGCGTCACGGCACCGTAGAGCTCAATGGTGACGCCCTCGCCCTCGCCGACGTTGAATCGTTCCTGGATGACGTCCGGGGGCAGCGTGATGATCTCTTTGACCGCCAGCGCCACTTCGTGCGGCGCGATCTCACGCGTCTGCAGACCGGCTTTCTTCGCGAGAAAAGAGTGCACACCGTCACACAGGACGACGGCATCGGCATAGAGGTCTCCGTCGGGCCGGCCGGTACGCACCCCTCCCACCTTGCCGTCCCGCATGATGAGGTCCTCGACGACGGTGGCGGGGATCAGGAATGCGCCCGCCTGCTCGGCCTTGGAGGCGAACCAGCGGTCGAACTTTGCCCGCAGGACGGTGAAGGCGTTGGGGACCTCGTCGTGGGGCGCCGCGGTCTTGTGCCCGAGGATCACCGCGGAGTCATCAGTGGTGATCCATAGTCGCTCCTCCATAATGACGCGCTCGATGGGCGCCTCTGCCGCGAAGGTGGGGATGAGGTCGGCGAGCATCCGGCCGTACATGACCCCGCCCATGACGTTTTTGGCTCCGGGGTATTCGCCGCGCTCGATCAGCACGACGCTGAGGCCGGCTTTCGCCATCGTGTAGGCGGCGGCGCTGCCGGCCGGTCCCGCCCCGACGACGATGGCGTCGAACTTCTCTTGGTTGGCCACAACGGTTGCTCCGAATAAACGAACTGCGGGATCAGGGATCCGGGATCGGGGATCCGAAGCGGATGGACTCGCGGTGTCTGATCCCGGCTCCCGGATCCCGTATCCCGTCTTTAGCGCAGTACCTGGCCCACCTGCTGGACGAATGCGGTCACCCGACTGGGGAAGATCCCCAGCACCAGCACGCCGGCAGAAGCCGCGACCAACGCCGCCGTCACCCAGCGGCCGCCGGCGAATCCTACGTCTTCGCTGGGCTGCCCGGTGAACATCGTATACGCCACCCGCAGGTAGTAGTAGGCGGACACGACGCTGGTCAAGACGCCGAATACCGCCACGCCAGTCTGACCCGCGTCGAGCGCCGCGGTGAACACGTAGAACTTCGCCAGGAACCCTGCCGTAGGAGGCAGACCGGCCAGTGACACCATGAACAGCGTCATCGCCCCGCCCAGCGCCGGCGCGCGCCACGCCAGGCCGGTGAGGTCGGCAATCCGGTCCGCCTCTTCCCCACGCCGGTGCAGCATCAGCACGACGCCGAACGCGCCAAGCGTCATGAACGTGTATGCCAGCAGATAGAATGCGACGGCGGACGCGCCCGCCGGGCTGCCGGCGACGACCCCGGTCAAGATGAAACCGGCGTGGGCGATGCTGGAGTAGGCCAGGAGCCGCTTGATGCTGGTCTGCCGCAGCGCGGCGACGTTCCCCACGATCATGGTCAGTACGCTGATGGCAGCCAGCGCGGTGCTCCATTGCGCAGCCAGCGCTGCCAGCGCCACCATGTACACTCGCACGAACGCGGCGAACGCTCCCACTTTCGCGATGACCGACATGTAGGCGGTGGTCGGTAGCGGCGCCCCCTCGTACACGTCCGGCGCCCAGAAGTGGAACGGCACGACGGCAGCTTTGAACGCGAGCCCGATGGTGAGCAGCGCAACCCCGGCGCGAAAGAATGTCTTCGGCGCGTGCGCCTGCTCGGCCAGCGCTTGGAACCCGGTCGACCCGGTGGCTCCGAACAGGAGCGCAATCCCGTACAGGAAGAACGCCGTCCCGAAGGCGCCCAGCAGAAAGTACTTCAGCCCGGCCTCCTGTGAACGCGGATCGGTGCGGGCAAATGCCGCGAGCACGTACAAAGGGATCGACAGCGTCTCCAACCCCAGGAACAACATGATCAAATCACTACTCGCCGCCATCAGCATGGCGCCCAGCGCAGCGACCAGTACCAGCGCATGGTACTCACCGATGTCCAGCCGCATGCGCTCGACGTAGTCTCCCGATAGCCACTGCGCGAGGAGCACCGCCACCAGCGCGGTAGCCTGCAGCACCCGGGTCAGCGTATCGCGCACATACATCCCGGCAAACGCCGGCGACGAACTGGAGCCTGCGGCCAGCGTGGTCCCTAATGCCACCACGGTGCCCAACGCGGCAAGCCATCGCAGCGGGTGCTGACGACCGGCCGGCAGGAAGAGTCCCCCCACCATCGTGGCCATGGCCGTGGCGGCAATGACCAACTCGGGGATGATGGAGCGGAGGTCGATCGCCGGTGGGGTCATGGTCGGTAACTGGTGACTGGTGACTGGTGACTGGTGACCTGCTCAACGAGCGCGCGCACTGATGCCTCGCTCCGCCTCAGCAGCGGCGAGGGGTACACGCCGATCCAGAAAATCAGCGCGATCAGGGGGATGAACAGCCACTGCTCTCGGCGGGTGAGGTCGGTCATCCGCGCCCGCTCCTTCACCGCGACCGGTCCCTGCATCACGCGCTGATACATCCACAACAGGTAAACGGCCGAGAGGATCACTCCACTGGAGGCCAGGGCGGCGTAGGCCGGGTTCGTCTGAAACGTTCCCAGGAGGATGAGGAACTCGCCGACAAACCCGTTGGTTCCCGGCAGCGCCAGTGACGACAGCACCACGATCAGGGCGATCGGCGCCAGGCGCGGCATCAGCGCCGCCACGCCACCGTAGTCATCCAGCTGGCGCGAGTGTGTGCGGTCATAGAGGACGCCGACGATCAGAAACAGTCCGCCGGTGCTGATGCCGTGGTTGACCATTTGAAGCAGGCTGCCCTGCACAGCCGGGACGGTCAGGGCGAACGCGCCGAGGGTCACCAGGCCGAGATGGCTCACGCTGCTCATGGCCACCAGCCGCTTCACGTCGGGCTGGGCCCACGAGACGATACCGCCGTAGAGGATACCGACAATGGCCAGCACAGAGAGGAGCGGCGCGAACTGGAGCGCAGCCTGCGGGAACAGTGGGAGTAAGAAGCGCAAAAAGCCATACGTGCCCATTTTCAGCAGGACCGCCGCCAGCACCACGCTGCCGGCCGTCGGCGCCTCGACGTGGGCGTCGGGCAGCCACGTGTGTAGGGGCCAGACAGGCACTTTGATGGCAAAGGCCAGCGCAAACGCTCCAAAGAGCCAGGCCTGCAGGGGCATCGCCACCGGCAGCCGTCCCAACCGAATGAGATCGAAGGTGCGCTCTCCCGGCTGCGCGCCGCTGTGGAGGTATAGCGTGATGATCGCCACCAGCATCAGCGCGCTGCCGGCCATCGTGTACAGGATGAACTTGATCGCGGCATAGGAGCGGCGCGGCCCGCCCCACAGCCCGATGATGAAGTACATCGGGATGAGGACGGCCTCCCAGAAGACGTAGAACAACACCAGGTCGGCGGACAGGAATGTGCCCAGCAGCGCCGTCTCCAATACGAGCATGCTGAGCACAAACTCCTTGACCCGGTCGGCGATCGATCCCCAGGCCGACAACAGCGCCAGAGGCATGATGACCGTGGTCAGCATCATCAGGGGCAACGAGATCCCGTCAACGCCCACGTAGTAACTCACCCCGGCTGAGGGGATCCATGCGGTCCGCTGCACAAACTGCAGCGCAGCCTGATTCGGATCGAAGCGGAAAAACACGACTGCCGAGAGTGCGAGCACAGCCAGCGTGCCTGCCAGCCCCACGCCGTAGAGCGCATCGGTCTTCCGCCGGTCGATGCACACCACCACGATCGCTGCCGCGACCGGAAGAAAGATAAGTATTGAGAGCACAGGCACTATGGCCCTCTCAAGAGCCAGTACGAGAGAATAAGAATCGTCCCCGCCAGAATGGCGGCGGCGTAGTTCCGTACATAGCCCGTCTGCACGCGCCGCATCGCCACACCGGCCTGACCGACCAGCCCAGCGATCCCATTGACCGCGCCGTCGATCCCACGCGTCTCGACCACATCGGCGGCAAATCGGGCCAGCCTCTTTGCCGGCGTGACAACCGCGGCGTCGTAGAGGGCTTCAACGTACCATTGCCGCGCCAGAAAAGCGCCCAGCGCGCCGAGGGTGACCTCGCGCCGCCGCCGGTACAGCAGCAGGCCTGTGATGATGCCGAACACGCCGACGGCGACGGAGATCGCGGTGAGCGGCGCGCCCGGCAGGGTTTCCGCGGCCGGCTCGATCGCGAAAAACCGGTCGAGCACACGCAGCAGCGGCGCACCGGCCGCGTGCGCGCCAACCCATCCGCCGCCGAAGGACAGGAGGGCCAGAATCGCCATCGGCCCGCCCATCGACGCCGGCGCTTCGTGCGGGTGGTCGCGCTGCCCGGCCGGAGCGAAGAACGTCAGCACCGCGGCACGGGTAATGTACACCGCCGTCACATACGCCGTCAGCAGCCCGGCCAGCCACAGTGCCACCGATCCACCGTGCTGTGCGGCCGCATAGGCGTGTTCCAGGATCAGATCCTTACTGAAGAATCCGGCAAATGGCGGGATGCCGGCCAGCGCCAGCGCGCCGATGGCGAAACCCAGCGCCGTCCAGCGCAGCGGCCCGGCCAACCCCCCCAGCCGTCGCATATCGACGACCCCGTGCGTGGCGTGCATTACGCTCCCCGCGGCCAGGAAGAGCAACGCTTTGAAGAACGCGTGCATCGTGAGGTGGAAGACACCGGCCGGCATCGCCAGCACACCCATCGCCAGGAACATGTACCCCAGCTGGCTGATGGTCGAGTAGGCGAGGACGCGTTTGAGGTCCCACTCCACCAAGGCGATGGTGGCGGCAAAGAACGCCGTCGCCGCACCCACGGCCGCAACCACCGATAGGGTGAAGTCAGCGCGGAGGAACAATGGATGCAGCCGCGCGATCATGTAGACCCCGGCGGTGACCATCGTGGCGGCGTGGATGAGCGCCGAGACCGGTGTGGGGCCTTCCATCGCATCGGGTAACCAGACATACAGCGGCAGCTGCGCCGATTTTCCGGTGGCCCCCATGAAGAGCAATAGCGTCGTCGCCGTGAGCAGCCCCGGCGCCATCGCCCCGGCCGCGTCGGCGAGGCGGTCAAACTGCAGGGTGCCGGTGGTCGTGGCCAGCAGCAAGATACCAAGGAGGAAACCCGCGTCCCCGATGCGGTTGACGACGAAGGCCTTCCGCCCGGCGTTGGCCGCGCGCTCGCGATCGAACCAGAAACCGATCAGCAGGTACGAACACAGGCCGACCAGTTCCCAACCCACGAAGAGCACGAGGAGATTGCCGCCCAGCACCAGCAGCAGCATCGATCCCACGAACAGGTTCAGATACGCGAAGTAGCGGGAATAGGCGGAGTCATCGGCCATGTAGCCGATAGAGTAGACGTGGATGAGGAAGCCCACCCCGGTAACCACCAGGGCCATGAGCGCCGACAGGCGGTCCATCAACAGCCCGGCGGAGACCGTGAAGTCTCCGGCAGCGATCCAGGTGAACAGCGTGGCCGTCAGGGCGTCGCTGGGGACGGCAAGGTGGCGTGCCGCCATCGCAGACGCGACAAACGATGCGGCGACCGTTCCGCAGCCGATCACGCTGACCAGGGGGCGCGGGAGGCGTCCACCGGCCATCCCATTGACCAACCAGCCGGCCAGCGGAAGGACGACGATCAACACGAGGGCCATCGCTTAGCCCCGCAGCAGGTCCACGTCGTCGATGTCAACCGTATCGCGCGCGCGGAAGATGGCGATGATGATCGCCAGGCCCACCACCACCTCGACGGCGGCCACGAGGACGACGAAAAATACGGCGAGTTGCCCCTCGATCGCCAGGAGCTGCCGGGCGAACGCGACAAACGTCAAGTTGACCGCGTTCAGCATCAACTCGATGGACATGAACACGACGAGCGCGTTCCGGCGCAGCAGCACCCCGGTGATGCCGAGGACAAAGAGCAGGGCGCTGAGCGCAAGGTAGGCGGAAATCGGCACGGTCATCGCCGCGACGCTCCCACCGGCGTGGCGGCGGATCGCCCCACCGCAGCCGCCGGCTGGGCGGCCGGCCGGCCGATGACCACCGCGGCGATGATACCCACCAGCAGGATCATGGAGGCCACTTCGAACGGCAACACAAACGCAGTAAAGAGCGCCCGCCCCACCGATTCGGCGGTCCCGAACTCTGCCGGGGCCGGCGCGGTGGGGGCGGCTGCGCCCAAACGGATGGTCAGGAGAATCAGAGTCAGGAACGCCGCAGCCAGCACGAGCCCTGCCGGGCCCTGCCACCGCAACCTGTCGGGCGACATCTTGCCCAATTGCTTGTGCAGAAGCATGATGACAAACAAGAAGAGCACGACGATCGCCCCTGCATAGACGATCACCTGCAGGACCGCGACGAACTGGGCGGCCAAGAGCAGGTATGTCACCGCCAGGCTGCCCAGCACCAACAAGAGAGAAAGGGCGTTGCGCACCGGCAGACGGCTGCCGATGACGCCCACGCCCCCGGCCACAGAGGCAATGGCCGCAAAGATGAAGACGATTAGCTCCACGGCCACCCCGTGATTGGTGATTCGTGATTCGTGATTCGCACTGCTGTGACTGGTGACTGGTGACTGGTGACTGGCATCAGACTTCTCGCTTGGGGTCCCTTCCTGACGATCCGGGATAGGGTTCCGTGAGCATGGACTTTGTATAGATCATGGTGTCACGCGTGAAGCTGGCCAGTTCGTACTCACGCCCGAGCACGATGGCGCCGGTGGGGCACGCTTCCTCGCAGAAACCGCAGAAGATGCACCGCAGTTCGTTGATCTGAAAGTCCGCGGCGTAGCGCTCGCCTTTGCTGACTTGATGCTCCGGGGTATTCTCCCCGGCTTGGACGTAGATGGCCTGTGACGGGCACACGATGACGCACAGCTCGCAGCCCACGCACCGTTCCATCCCATCCTCATAGAGGGTAAGCCAGTGCCGGCCCTTAAAGCGCGGTTGGACCGCGGCCCGCTTCGCCTCCGGGTATAGGATGGTGATGGGCGGCCGGAACAAATATCGGAACGTGACCGCCATGCCCTTCAAAAG
>VBAP01000093.1 GCA_005882335.1 Candidatus Segetimicrobium genomatis | reverse complement strand
CGGGGAACTGGTGTGGCTGCGGTCATCGCGAGCGGAGCGACGCGATCTCCTCGCCTGAGGCGATTGCTTCGGGGCTTCGCCCCTCGCAATGACAACCCTGTTATCGCGTTCCCGCGTTCCCGCGTTCCCCTGTTCCCTTAAGTTTTCTGTCGTCGAGCGCCCACGTCAGGGCACGGCGCGCCAACACGGTACAGGCATGCCGGCGATAGGCCGCGGTCCCGCGCACGTCGTCAATCGGCCGCCCGGCCTGGGCCACGCGTCCGGCGAACTCTTCGATGGCGGCCGGCGGCACCGGAACACGAGGGTTGTCCCACGCACCGGCGTCATGCAGGACGCGGGCGAGAAACTGCTCCGCGTCCGGCGCGCGCAGAATGGTCGGTCCCACAGACCCCAGCGCGACACGCACGGCCCTGCCGCCTTCGTCGAGGAGCAGGCACAGGCTCGCGACGGCGATCACCATGGCGTTCCGCGTGCCAACCTTCGAGAAGGACCCCGGGCCGCGGGCGATCTTCCACCTCGCGCCGAGGATCAGTTCGTCCGGAGCGATGACCGTCTTCTTCGGCCCGACCATGAACTGGTGCCACGGCAGCGCCCGCGTGACACCGCCGGCTCTGGCCAGCACGACCTCGGCGTCGTAGGCGGCGAGGACGGGCAGGGCATCGCCGGCCGGGCTTGCCGTGCCGAGATTGCCGCCGACAGTGCCACGATTCCGGATCTGCGGGGAGCCCACGGTCCGCGACGCCTGCATGAGCGCGGGGAAGATCGTGAGATCGTTGACGATGCGGGCGTAAGTGACACCCGCGCCGAGAAAGAACGTCCCGTCTTCCTTCCGCCATGTCCTCAACTCGGGAAGCCGGCTGACGTCCAGGATGGTCGCCGGCCGCCGCCGGTCGAAGTTCAGTTCGACCATGACGTCGGTCCCGCCGGCAATGGGCACGGCGGCGGGAGCGGCCGCCTTCATCTCCAGCGCTTCATCGAGCGTGCGGGGCAGCAGGACATCCATGATCCTCATGACGTTTCCACACAGGTTTCTTGCGGCTCCTGCAGCGAACCCTTCCATATGCATCCCGCATCTACACCCTCGGCATCGCCGTTGGTGCCGCCCGGCGCCCCTGTTCGCCTCGCCGTCAGAGAGATCCGCAAGACCTTCCCTGGAGTAATCGCCAACGACCGCGTGACGCTGGACGTCCGCAGAGGCGAAGTCCATGCCCTGCTGGGCGAGAACGGCGCTGGCAAGACCACGCTCATGAACATTCTCTACGGCATTTACCAGCCCGACGCGGGGGAGATTGTGATCGATGGCCGCGAGGTCCGCGTCCGCTCGCCGCGTGACGCCATCGCCCATGGGGTCGGCATGGTGCCGCAGCATTTCCTGCTTGTCCGCCGGCACACGGTGGCGGAGAACGTCGCCCTGGGCCTGTCGGGTACGCGCTTCCTTCTCCCGGTGCGCGGCGTAGAGATGCAGATCAACGCGTTTGCAGACCGCTACGGTCTGCGTGTTGACCCGCACGCCGCCATCTGGCAACTGTCAATCAGTGAGCAGCAGCGGGTGGAGATCCTGAAGGCGCTGCTCCGGGGCGCCGAGATCCTGATCCTCGATGAGCCGACCAGCGTCTTGACGCCGCAGGAAGCCATGCAGTTGTTCGGGGTCCTGCGGCGGATGAAGGAGGAGGGCAAGTCGGTCATCTTCATCACGCACAAACTCGATGAAGTGCTGGCGGCGGCGGACCGCGTCACGGTGATGCGCAAGGGCCGCGTGATCGACACCGTGCCCGTCGGAATGGCAAGCAAACCTCAGCTGGCCCGGATGATGGTGGGACATGATGTCGACTTTCAGCTCCCCGCCCGCCATCCAGGAACCGGCGCGCCTGCACTGGTGGTCGAGGACCTCTGGGTCCAGGGTGATCGCGGCCTGCCGGTGGTGCGCGGCGTTTCGTTCGTATTACACCGGCAGGAGATTCTCGGGATCGCTGGTGTGGCCGGCAACGGCCAGCGCGAACTCGTCGAAGCGCTCACCGGACTGCGCCGGGTGGAGCGCGGCCGCGTCACAGTGTTGGACCGCGACGTCAGCCGGTGGTCTCCACGCACGATGTCAAAGATGGGCGTGGCGCACATCCCGGAGGAGCGAATACGGATGGGCATCGTGCCGCCGATGTCCGTGACCGAAAACGCCATCTTGCGGCGGTACGAAGAGCCCCCATTCTCCCGTGGACCGCTCATGGACTATGTCAGCGCCACGCGCTTTGCCCAGCAGCTGATCGTCGAGTACAGCATCCAGACGCCCAGCCCGCGCACGCCGGCACGTCTGCTGTCTGGCGGCAACATCCAGAAGCTCATCCTGGCGCGTGAGCTCTCCCACCGTCCGGACCTCATCATCGCGGCGCACCCGACGTACGGGCTCGATGTCAGCACCACCGACCGCATCCACCGATTGCTGCTGCAGCGACGGGACGACGGCGCGGCGGTGCTGCTGGTGTCAGAAGACTTGGACGAAATTCGGGCCCTGGCTGACAGAATCGGCGTCATGTACGGCGGCGAGCTCGTCGCGGTCGTGCCCGCGGGCACCGATCGGGAAACAGTTGGCTTGCTGATGGCCGGGCAGCGTGTGTAAGCGAGGGGTGTAGTGTGCCCATTCCTCTTACCCTCTCCCATTGGGAGAGGGTAGGGTGAGGGTCGGTCCCAGCGTGAGGCAACTCGGGCCGTTTCGCATCGAGGTAGGTCAACCCTCCGGGGCGTGGACGCTCGCCGTGTCGGCGGTCGCCATCTTCGCGGCCTTTATCGCCGCGGGTGGCATCTTCTGGGCGTACGGGGTCAATCCAATCCACGCGTACGCCGTCATCGCCCACGACGTCCTCGTCGTCCCCGGAGCGTTCCCCGAGATCTTCCGATCCACCATCCCACTCCTCCTGACCGGCGTCGGGCTCGTCCTCGCCTTCCGCGCCCAGTTCTACAACATCGGTGCTGAAGGCCAGTTACTGGCCGGCGCCGTGGCCGCCACGGGGGTGGCGTTGTTTACGCCGATTCGAGGCCCCATGACGCTGCCGGTGATGTTCGCCGCCGGATTCGTGGGCGGCGCGCTGTGGGGGTTGCTGCCTAGTCTGCTGAAGCTCCGGCTGAACGTCAACGAAGTGATCACGACGCTGATGATGAACTACATCGCGCTGTACTTCGTCAGCTGGCTGGTGACCGGCCCCTGGAGAGGCCCGAGCGTGCGCGGCTTCGCCTACACGGATCAGTTCCCTCTGTCTGCCTGGCTGCCGCTCATTCCGGGGACCCGCATCCACTGGCCGACGCTGGTGCTGGGCGTTGTGCTGGCCGCGGGATGCGCAGTGCTGCTGGCCCGCACCCGGCTGGGGTTTGCGATCCGCGTGCAGGGCGAGAATCCCGAGGCGGCGCGCTATGTCGGCATCAACGCGCTCCGGACGACGCTGCTGGTCATGCTGCTCTCCGGTGGAGCGGCAGGGCTCGCCGGCGTCGGAGAGGTTGCGGGCGTGCACCACAAGCTCCTGGATCCCAACCAGGTCTCGCTCGGCTACGGGTACACAGCGATCATTGTCGCATGGCTGGCGAGAGGACAGGCGCTGGCCACGCTGATCACCGCGACGCTCTTCGGGTTGATCTACAGCAGCGGCGACGTGATGCAGGTGTCCCTCCAGATGCCGTTCCGGGTCACAAGCGTGTTCAACGGTCTGATTCTGTTTTTCTTGATTGGCAGCGAGCGACTGCTGGCATACCGCGTGCGGTGGGCGCCTAGACGCGCACCCGCCGATCCCCCGGCGTCCGCGGCGGCGCCTCACCGGCCCTCGGGCGAAGAACAATGGGAGTAGTGGACTGGATCCTCGGCGTCCTGGTCAGAGGGATGGCGCTGGGCACACCGCTATTGTGGGGAGCGCTTGGCGAGATCTATGCCGAGCGAGCCGGGGTCGTCAATCTCGGCGTGGAAGGCATGATGATCCTGGGGGCGTTCTTCGCTTTCGCCGCGGCGCAGTTGACCGGTCACCCGGGACTTGGTCTGCTGGCCGCCGCCCTGA
Source organism: Candidatus Segetimicrobium genomatis (assembly GCA_005882335.1). Taxonomy (GTDB): domain Bacteria; phylum Sysuimicrobiota; class Sysuimicrobiia; order Sysuimicrobiales; family Kaftiobacteriaceae; genus Telluricultor. Next base: position 4,165 of record VBAP01000093.1, on the reverse strand, counting down.
TCGGCGGCATGGCCGCGCTGCTTCATGCGTTCGTTTCGGTCACCCTGCGCGCCAACCAGTTCGTGTCGGGACTGGCCCTGTCTATGCTCGGGTTGGGACTGGCGGGATTATTGGGACGAGGTTGGGAAGGCTTCCCGCTCAGCAACCCGCTGCCGGAACGCTCGATCCTGCCTCCGCTGGGGGCGCTGCTGGCCGTGGCGATATGGGCGCTTCTCTATCACACGCGGTGGGGCATTATTCTGCGCACGGTCGGAGAGTCGCCGGCAGCAGCGGACGCCATGGGCATCGACGTCGCACTCGTACGGTATCTCGCCGTCGTATTCGGCGGCATGCTGGCGGGTGTGGCGGGGGGGTTCCTGTCGGTAGCGTACCGGCCGTCGTGGACCGAGGGCATGACGGGCGGCATCGGATGGATCGTCGTCGCGCTGGCGATCTTCGCCAGTTGGGATCCGCTGCGGGCCATTGGCGCGGCGCTGTTGTTCGGCACGCTGTTCCATCTCTCGTTTCGTCTCCAGGCGTGGATCCCACCGGAGCCCTTGCAGATGATGCCCTTCGCCTTCACGATCCTGGTCCTGGCGATAGCGGCGCGTTGGGGCGCCCGCGCCTGGCGGGCCCCGGAAGCACTGGGGCTGCCTTACCTCCGCGGCGAACGGTAATACAACGTGAACGACTCTCCTGTCAGGTGGGATTATGGCAAGGGGAGGTGAGCGATCGAAGCGAACTGTAGCCTGCAAAGCCTAGCTGGTAACTTACCAGGCCGGAGGTGCATGCAGCGATGAGGGGGCACGTTAGCCGCTGGCTGACATCAGCCGTGGTGATCGCAGTACTGCTGGCGTTCATCCCGATGGGGTACGCGCAGCAGAAGCTCAAGGTGGGATTTATCTACGTCGGCCCAATCGGCGACTATGGATGGACCAATGCCCATGACGTCGCCAGACGTCTCGTAGAGCAGCAGCTGCCCGTCGAGACGCTCTACGTGGAATCCGTGCCCGAAGGGCGGGTCGAGCCCTTCATCGATCGGCTTGTCGCCCAGGGCGCGAAGGTGATCTTCACCACCAGCTTTGGGTTCATGGACGGCACCGTGGCCGCCGCGCAGCGGTACCCGAACGTCATCTTCGCGCACGCCAGCGGCTTCAAACGCGCGCGGAACCTCGCCACCTACATGGCCGACTTCTACCAGGTCTACTACCTAAACGGCCTGATGGCCGGCGCGCTCACGAAGACGAACAAGGTCGGGTACGTTGGCGCCTTCCCGATTCCGGAAGTCAAACGGCACCTTGACGCGTACGCCCTGGGGGTCCGGGCCGTCAATCCCCAGGCCACCATCCAGGTACGCTGGCTCCAGGACTGGTTTAGCCCGCCGAAGGCCAAGGAAGCCACGCAGGCGTTGATCGCCGACGGTGTGGACGTCTTCGCCTTTACTGAGGACAGCCCCACCGTGATCCAGGAATCGGCCAAGAAGAACCTGCTGAGTTTCGCGCACTACTCGCCCATGTACAAGTTCGCGCCCAAGCAGGTGGTCTCTGGTGAACTGGTGCACTGGGAGACGATTTACCTCGACTTCCTGCGGAAAGTCCTCGCCGGAAAGTACTCGGCCGACAACCTGCAGGACGTCGACTACTGGTGGCTGCTGGCCGAGAAGGCTGTGGAGGTGGGCGCAGAACCGGGAATGATGATCAATCCGCTGTTCGTGTCGAGGCTGAAGGCGGCGACAGTGAAGACGGCGGACCTCGGCACACTCTCTGTCTACGATCTCGTGCAGCGGCGCATTGCGCAGATGTCGAAGAATCCGGTCGCGTTCGATCCTTTTGCGGGACCCATCAAGGATCGGAAGGGCGTCCTCCGGGTCCCAGCCGGCCAGACGCTGACGGTGGCCGAGCTCACCAGCATGGAATGGGCGGCTCCGGGTGTGGTCGGCCCGTGGCCGGGCGAACCCTAACACATAGGGAAGAAGGAAGAGGGAAAAGGGAAGAGGGGGACCGCTTCGTCGTTCTGCTCTAAAGGTTTCCCCTCTTCACGTTCCGGGTCTTCCTTCTTCCCTCTTCCTTTTTCCCTCTTCCCTTCTTACGATAGCGATCTTCCGCGATGGAAACGAGCTCGTCTATGGCGGTGGCCACTTCTTGTTCGCGGGTCCGGGCAAGCCGCTCCCGCAGCACGGGAATGATCTGTGACCGTGGACGCCTGTTCACGAACACCACAAACCGGAAACCAAACTTCGATTCATATGCGCGGTTGAGCCGGTTCAACTCTGCTACGATGGACTGATCTTCCTGGGTTCCCTGCTCTGCCACCGAGGCAGCGGAAACAGGCCGCTCGCCAATCCGAGGGTGGGCGTTGAGGGCTTCGCGAAGTTCTTCGTCCACTAGCGATCGCAGCACCTCCCGCGCACGCCGGAGTGGATCATCATAGTACGCCAGCCGGTCCACAAACTTCGAGCGTCCCTCGAACAGCCGAGCTAACTCTTCGAGAGTCAGTTTCGCCATTAGAATCTACCCAATCTACCCGATCTACCCTATCTACTGATCAAGGACGCTCCCGCCGCGCGTCGTTGTTCGTCGACCGCAGTCTCATGTGATTGGGTAGATTGCGTGGATCGGGTGGATCGGGTCGATTCAGCTTCCTCTGTAGGTTGCGCACATGTAGGGAGCCACAATCAGCGGAATATGGTAGTGACGGCCGGCATCGGCTACGTTGAACTCGACCTCCAGCTTCGAGAAGAACGGCGATGGCACATGGAAGACCAGCCGGTAGACACCCGCTTCCAGCGCGCCCTGAACCAGATCGACGATGCGGCCATCATCGTTAGTCTGCTGGGCCGAGACCAGCCGGCCCTGCCGGTACAGCTCAACGCGCACACCCCGTGCGGGCAGGCCGCGGTCCGTGTCCAGCACATGCGTGGAGATGGACGGACGCCCTTCAGCCATGCGGCTGGCGCCCGCCGGCATCCATCATCTTGAAGACAGGCAGGATGCCGAGGTGGTGCACATCGGCGCGGTCGTCGCCTTCGACGAGCAGGGCGGCCTTCGCCACCACGGTACCGCCGGCGCGCCGGACCAGCTCGCCCATGGCCTGCAGCGTCTCCCCCGTGCTGACGATGTCATCCACCAGTCCCACCCGTTTGCTCTTCACCTTCATCGAGTCGCGTCCATCGATGTACAGCTCCTGTTCCGTCTTCGCGGTGATCGGCTTGTACCGCACCACCACCGGGGAGAGCATGAACGGACGGATCTCTTTGCGGCACACGACGTAGGGTTTGAGCCCGAGGTACGTGGCGATAGCATGCGCCAGCGGGATGCCTTTCGTCTCGGTGGTCACGAAGAGGTCGCAGTTCTTCATCTTCGGCGCCAGCTCCCGAGCCGCGCGGTCGATGACCTCGGTGTCGCCGAGGCTGTAGTAGTAGGCGATCCACGTATCGGGGGACACCTGAATGAGCGGCAGGCTCCGGACAGTGCCGGCGATTTCCAGATCGTAGCTCGATTGGCCGCGGAACGGCAAAATATGGGGCATGTCTTCCTCACACGTTTTGATTCGTATTGGCCTTCGGCAGTTTCTTTTTACCCGCGGCGATTCCCTCCCCCGACCTGGGAGACTTTCTTCCGGAGGAACCGTCTAACTCAAAACGAAACCACGGGAAAATGGACCTGGCCAGATTGATCCGGGTTGCCCGAGGGAGAGAGCCTGCCGATCTGCTGCTGACCAACGCCCGCGTCCTCGACCTCTACGCCTGCGATATCATCCCGGCCGACGTCGCCATCACCGGGGACCGGATCGCCGGGATCGCACCGCCGGAAGCGGACATTTATCCGGCGCACGACGTCCTGGATCTCCACGGCAGTTACCTCGCCCCCGGCCTGATCGACGGCCACGTTCACATCGAGAGCTCGATGGTGAACGTTCCGGAGTTCGCGCGGGCCGTCGTCCCCCATGGGACCACCACGGTCATCGCCGACCCGCATGAGATCGCCAACGTGCTGGGCATGACAGGCATCCGCTACATACTGGACGCCGCGAAGTACAACCCGTTGTCCGTGTTCGTGATGGCGTCGTCATGCGTGCCGGCCGGCCCGTTGGAAAGCTCCGGTGCCCAGCTCTCGGCCTACGATCTGGAAAGCCTGCTGCAAGACAAGTGGGTGCTGGGTCTCGCGGAAATGATGAATTTCCACGG
>VBAP01000035.1 GCA_005882335.1 Candidatus Segetimicrobium genomatis | reverse complement strand
CGCGGGGTGTTCCGCCCGCAGGTGGATCAGCCGGCGGTATGAGTTAAGCAACGAGTTGGGATCGCCGTCCTGCGCTGCCACGTTGGCGGTGAGCGAGTCCGGCTGCAGGGACTCCCAGGGCGTGCCGCGGGTGAAGCCTGCGCCCGGGCCGCGGGACCACTGCATCGGCGTGCGCAGGCGCGGGTCCGGCTTGTCGCCGGTCATCCCGATCTCCTCGCCGTAATAGACGAACGGCACGCCCGGGAGGGTGAGCAGCAGGGTGGCAGCCAGCCTGGCGCGGCCCACATCGCCTCCGAGCTCGGTGAGCGTGCGAGTCTGATCGTGGTTGCGGAGGAAGGGCGCCCAGCGGTCGGCGGGGAGTGCGCCCTGGAGCCGCAGCACGGGCGGGAAGAGCTTGTGCGCCGCGCCCGTCCGAATCGCTTCCAGAATGGCGTTGGACACCTCGAAGGCGAAGTATGCGTCCAGCTGGTCCGGGTAGTAGGGGAGCAGCGCGCCCGTGCTGTCCCACACCTCGCCGATGGTGAACGCGGCGGGCGCGATGCGGTGGACATAGGCGGCGTAGTCGCGCAAGAAAGCGTGGGTGCCGGGGGTGCCCGCCAGCCGATCGCCCTCTTCCACGAGGTAGGGAACAGCGTCGAGGCGAAACCCGTCCACGCCGAGGTCCTTGAGCCAGAAGCGGGCCACATGCTTCGCCTCCTCGCGCACGGCCGGCGTCTCGTAGTTCAGGTCCGGCATCCCCTCCCAGAACACGCCGTAGTAGTACTCGTCACGCACCGGGGAGCGGTGCCAGACCACCTCACCCCAGGGACCCTGCAGATGGGGATCCGTGCTCGACCAGCGGAACCAAGAGCGATACGGAGAGTCGGGGTGGCGCAGCGCCTCCTGGAAGAATGGGTGCTCCCGGGAAACGTGGTTCAGGACCATGTCCACCAGCACGCGGATGCCGTCCCGGTGCGCCGCGGCTACCAGGCGCTTGAAGTCCTCGTTGGTTCCGTACTCCGGGTTGACGCGGTAGTAGTTCGCCACGTCGTAGCCGTGATAACTCGGCGACTCGGCCACCGGCATCAGCCAGAGGCAGTGGGCACCGAGGCCCTGGATGTAGGGCAGCTTGAGGATGAGGCCCTTCAGGTCCCCGATGCCGTCGCCGTCGCTGTCGTAAAACGAGCGCACGAAGACTTCGTAGCAGACGGCGCCGCGCAGCCAGCTCTGCGCGCCGCTGGGGGGGGGGCTCGCGGAGACGCAGAGAGCGCCGAGCCAGGCGGCGCCCCACTTCCCCCGATGCAGAAACCCTCTTTGAATCTGTGACAGCGGAGCAGCGCGTGTCAGTGAGTCGTGCCGCTCACTGACGCGGGCGTCCGGGGAGCTTCGTCTTGATGACGATGACGCCGTTGGCGCCCCGCATGCCGTAGATCGCCGTCTCGGCCGGGTCCCTCAACACCTGGATGGATTCGATGTCGTAGGGATTGAGCCAAGTGAAGCTCCCGTTCGAGCCCAGCTCGAGGGGCATGCCGTCGAGCACATACAGCGGCTCGTTGCTGCTGAGGAAGGACGAGGTGCCGCGGATGCGCACGGAAATGCCGCCGCCGACGGTGCGGGTCACCTCCACGCCGGGGAAGTGGCCCATCAACATCTGTTCGATCGACCGGTCGGGCGCGCGCGGAATGTCTACCGCCGTCCCGGTGGACGCGGCAGGCGGGCTGGGCGGGCTCGGGCTACCCCGATGGACGCATCCGGAACCGAGTCCGACCAGGAGCCCGACGGGCAGCCGGGCAAGCATCGAAAACGAGGTCATTGGAGTCCTCCAGAGATTGGAGGTCTGATCCGCCTACAACCAACCGCACGCCATGTCTCCAATATGCATCGCGGCGCGTCCTTCACAAAGTGGCAGGCGGTGTCCAACTTCTCCCGATGCAGAAACCCATCCTCCGTTTCGGGCAGCTGCTGAACATGAGCTTCGGATTCCTCGGCATCCAGTTCGGCTGGGGATTGCAGCTCGCCAACATGTCGGCCGTGTACGAGCGGCTGGGAGCCCGGCCGGACCAGGTGCCGCTGCTCTGGCTCGCGGCGCCCCTCACCGGCCTCCTCGTGCAGCCGATCATCGGGGCGCTGAGCGACCGCACCTGGGGCCGGCTGGGCCGCCGGCGGCCCTATTTCCTCACCGGCGCCATTCTCGCCTCGATCGCGCTCTTCGCGATGCCGAGGTCGAGCGCGCTGTGGATGGCCGCGGGGCTCCTCTGGGTCCTCGACGCCTCCATCAACATCTCGATGGAGCCGTTTCGCGCCTTCGTCGCGGACAAGCTCGACGCGTCGCAGCGTACCGCCGGGTTCGTGATGCAGTCGTTCTTCATCGGGGTGGGCGCCAGCTTGGCCAACGCTTTGCCGCTGCTGTTCAGCCGGATGGGCGTGCAGGGGAGCACCGCGAGTGGGGTGCCGCTTTCGGTGAAGTACGCCTTCCAGGTCGGCGCCGGGGTGTTTCTTCTCGCCGTGCTGTGGACGGTCGTGACGACCAGCGAGTTTCCGCCCGAGGATCCGGCTGCTTGGGACCGCGCGCGACGCGGGCGGCGCGGGCTAGGGGCCCTGCTCGGCGAGATCAGCGCTTCCGTTCGGGAGATGCCCGCCACCATGCGGCAACTGGCCGTGGTGCAGCTCTTCACCTGGCTCGGGTTGTTTTGCATGTGGCTCTTCTTCGTGCCCGCCACGGCGCGGCACGTGTTCGGGGCCACTGATGCGCAGTCGGCGCTCTACACGCAGGGAATCGAGTGGGGCGGTTTTGTTTTCGCCTTCTACTCGATCACCTGCTTCGTCGTGGCGCTCGCCCTGCCGAAGCTTGCCGCCGTCAGCAGTCGGAAGACGGTGCACGCCGCTGCGCTGCTGTGCGGCGCGGCCGGACTGCTGTCGGTTCCCCTGATCCACAACAAGTACGTGCTGCTGCTCAGCATGGTCGGGGTCGGCATCGCCTGGGCCTCCATCCTCTCGATGCCCTATGCCATCCTCTCCACCGCGGTGCCGCCCCAGCGGATGGGCGTCTACATGGGGGTGTTCAACTTCTTCATCGTCATCCCCGAGATCGTCGCCGCGGTCGGCTTCGGCCCGCTGATTCGACTGGTCTTCGGGGAGGGCAACCCCGACGCGCCGCTGTACGTGGTGATGCTGGGCGGCGCCTGCCTGCTGACAGCGGCCGCCTGCGTGGGACTGGTGCGCGACGTGGGCGGCGCCAGAGAGCTGGTCGCCCGGCCCTCGGCGGTCTGAGCTCAGCCGCCAACGAAATCGCCGTCCTCGTTGCCGAGAACGGCGATTCCCTGCGAGCGTTGGAGCCGCTCAGCGCCTAGGCTACCACCCAGTGTTTTGCACCAGTGTGTTTTGACCTGCCACCTTGCTCAATTGGATCTGGATGGCCGGGAGCGGATACAGACTATGCCGAGCGGTGAAGGTAGCCGCACTCGCCTTGTAGGGTCTCCTGGTTTTTTCAACCGCAACGTAGTTGTTGATCGCCGTATCCGCCACATTCCAGCGTCGCAAATCGAAGAACCGCTGACCCTCCATCGCCAGCTCCAGCCTGCGCTCAATACGCACGGCCGTTCTGGCAAAGGCCTGGGTCCACGGTGTCGTATACTGCCCGATTTTGTAGCGTGCCCATGGTTCGATCAGAGAGTCCACCGTAGCGGGAGGGGTAGCTTGAACCATAGGCACGGCGATATCCGTAGCGCTTGTCCCCGGACCCTGGGCCACCACTCCGGCCCGGGCTCTGATCTGATTGACGATAATTCTGGCGTTGTCCGGGACGCCGGCTTCAACTTCCGCCTCGGCCAATTCCAACAGCAGATCCGCATACCGGAAGATGTGAATGTGGACGGAGTTCAATCCCGCCGACACCCAGCCAACTTGACTCTGGGCGCCACTGGACTTTTCGTGGACGTTCTTCTTCACGCTGTAGGGACCCGCGTAAGGGCGGTTCCTGATCCAGCTCGGCTCGTGGTTTCCCCAGTCCTTGTACGGTACGCCATCCCTGCCAACCGTCCAGTCTAGCCGTGGATCGACTGGAACAGTTGCCGAAGAGTCGAGAGTCGCGTTGCTGGTGTTCCAGGTGGGATCCGTCACGGCCAGGGGTAGTCCACTGTCGTTGACGACGAAGAAATTCACAAGGTTTTGGCTCGGCTGGTTGAAGCCGCAACAGAACGGGTCAGTATTTGGGAAATTGAGCCGTTCGCCAAAGTTCGCGTTGCCGCCATTCGGGTCGCCGTCATTGGCCGAGGCTTCATACGCCAATATCGTCTCAGGGCCGTTGGCAAACGCGTGAACGCCGGTCCAGACGTGATGAAAGTCCACCTCGAGCTTATAGGGGCCGTTCGCCTGGACGTCGCGCAGGGTTACTAATCCATTGGTATAGTCCCCGGTGTGGACCTGCACCCGGCCTTTGTAGGCCTTGGCCGTCCACGAGGTCACTCTGCCGACCTCGCCGTCCCTGGGCTTATCTGGCAGCAGGGCGATGGCGGCATTGAGGTCGGCCAGGATGAGCGGGATCGGGTCCACATTATTCGGCTTGAAGTAGTTCTGATCGTCCTCGGTGTAGTAGGGGATATTCTTCCACATCCGCCACGCTTCAAAGTGATAGTGCGCCCGGAGGAACAGGGCTTCTCCCTTGATGCCGTTGGCGTCACTGGGGGAGATCAAACCCGGGTGCTCGGCCAGGACCTTCTTCAGCAGGCGGAGCGTTGCGTTGGCGCGGACGACCCCTTCGTAGACCTGCTTCCATTTGAGGTCCAAGTAGCTCTCGGCGTTCGCGGTGCCCCAATTGTAGAGCTCGATGTCCGCGATGGGCGGCTGGTCGGTTGGGTCTGATCCCTTGTAGGAATCGTCGGCGGCGACACTGCCCCACACCCAGTTGCTGGCGGCGCATCCCCAAGCGCCGCCGGTAATCGCGCTCGTACAGTCCAACGTTCGGTACGCGGCGATGAGCGTGCCTTCGACGCCTGCCTTTGTCGCCAGCGTCACCTCGTCCAGCGTCCCCTGGGAGGGAACTGTCAGATAGTCCTTACAGCTGTAGGCAGCAGCAGCTACGAGAAGCACGAGGGCCGTCCAGCTGAGCAGTCGGTACCGCACTAGCGTTTTCATCGTCTTTCCTTCCTTGAATAAGACGAGTCGCTAAAAGGTGGTGCTGATGCCAACGGTGATCGTTCTGTTGGCCGGATAGCTGCCCCGGTCCACGCCCCGATACTGATCTCGGATGTCGCCGGCCGGTCCGTTTACGTTCGCCGCCGGCAAGGCCGGATCGAGACCCGGGTACCCGGTAATGGTAAACAGGTTCTCCGCCTGCAGATAGACCCGCGCTGCGGGTATCCAGCGGATCCATGCCGGCGGAACCGTATAGCCGATTTGCAGCGTGCGCAGCCTGAGATACGATCCATCTTCGAGGTAATAACTGCTGATCTGGCTGCTGAAGGAGTCATTGGCGTCCAGGATGGGATACTTGGCGTTCTGATGGGTGGGCGTCCAGGAATCGGTCAACAGGTCTTTGCGGACGTTGTTGTTGAACTCATCGAACACGTAGAATTCCTTCTGCACGTCGAAGATCTTGTTGCCGTGCGTGCCAAACAGGGTGATGCTCAGGTCCCAGGCTCCCCGGCGCAGCGAGAGGTCCAATCCGCCCGTGAAGTCTGGATGCGGACTGCCGATGATGGTGCGGTCGGCCAACGAGATCAGGCCGTCCCCATTCACATCTTTGAACCTGATGCGGCCCGGGGCGGCTCCATCCTGGCAGGGAGTGGTGTTGGGCCCACAGCCTCCCACTGGCAGATGGGCATTCGCGTCGGCCGCATCCCGGAAGTAGCCGTCCGCCACCAGCCCGTAGAACGAGCCGATGGGGGAGCCCACCTGGTTGATGATCTGATTCCCGAACCGTGTGGCGATCGGACCGTAGAAGAAGTCGTGCGAGCCATCGATTTGGACGATGGAGTTCTTGTAGTGGCTGCCGGTGAAGGTCATACTCCAGACGGTGGCCTCGCCGAGGGTGCCGCGGTAGCTGAAGGCGAAATCAATCCCGGTGTTTTTTATCTTGCCGATATTGACGATGGCCGGTGCCGCCAGTCCTGCCGTCGCCGGGTTGGGTGGGTCAAACAGCAGGTTGTCCGTCGTCCGCCGGTACAGATCGGCGGTAAAATTGCCCCTGCCTTCCAGGAAGTCGAGGTCCACCCCGACGTTCACGGACTTGTTCTCTTCCCACTTCAGGTCCGCGTTCCCCAGGGCGGTCTGCCTAAATCCGGGCACAATGGTCGTGCCAGTTCCGCCGATATCGTAGAAGGTGTCTCCGGTGCCGCCGCCAAACTGGCTCACGATGCGTCCTGATGGTATCTGCTGGTTTCCCGTCACACCGTATCCGACCCGCAGCATGATGTTCGAGAAGAACGGGTTCCCCGCCAGGAAGGGCTCCTGGGACAGTCGCCATCCCACACTGAATGCCGGGAAGGTTCCCCACTGGTGAGTCGGCCCGAACCTAGAGGAACCATCTCGCCGCACCGTGAGGCTCAGATAGTATCGGGAGGCAAAGTTATAGTCGGCCTTCCCAAAGACGGACAACCCCTTGGCGAGGGAACCGGAGCTGCTCACGTTCTTTGACGCTGCGCTGGCGAGGGCATCCTGGATGTATCTGGAGTCCACGGCCGTGCTGAGGAGGCCATTGATGCTGCCCGTCATGAAGCGGGTGGTGCCTTGGTAGGCTGCCTGCCCGACCAATACGTTGATGTTGTGTCGGTCGAACGTCGCCACATAGGTGAGCGTGTTGCTCCAGTCCCAGTCCGTTGATTGGCGGTTGTTCTCCGTGATCTGGTTCGTCGAATTCACCTCGTGGTTCTCTGGCGTCGTCGGCGTAAAGCCACTGAATGCGGATTGAGCCAGGTTGAACCCGAGCCTGCTCTTGAACCCGAGTCGCTTATTGAGGTCCAGCCCGCCGAACACATTCCCGAACAGCCGGTCGTTGGTGCTGCGATCGTCCTTGCGCCACCAGGCGTACGCGAGGGGGTTGCTCTGATTCCCCAGGCCGGGGGCCTTCCCGGAGGCGAAATACCCGCCGATGTCGTGCACGGGGATAATCGGCTGCAGCAACATATTCTTGCCGATGATGCCGTCTTCGGCATACCCCCCCGGATCGTCGGTAATCCCGCCGTAATGTTGCTCGCGCCCGACCGCGATATTCTCCCCGACGGAGACCTTGTCCATGTTGAATGCCGTGTTGATCCGGACCGTCCCCCGCTGGAACAGGTTATACGCCGCCGTGCCTTGCTGATTGAGGTAATTGAAGGACACGTTGTACGCGTTGTCCTCGCCACCGCCCGAGATCCCGAGGTTGGCCTCCCGCACCTGGGCGGCGCCGAACACCGCCTTCCACCAGTCCGTCCCGCGGCTGGCTGGCATGATCAAACTGCCGGGGTAGGCATAGGTGCTCGGATCGACATTCGTGCAGGGCTGGGGGTTGTTAACTGGCCCGCACGGGTTCGGCCAGATGTATGCGGGAATCGTGGGGTTGTTGGGATCACTCCCATAAATGTTTGTCGGGACGGCCAAGCCGGCATTTTGATAGCGTTGCTTGACGATTTGATAATACTGCAGGGCATCGGTGATGAGGAAATCGTCCATGCCGCGGATCGGCGTGGCCACACCGCTCCGGACATCCAGCGTCACCGTGTGATGCGGTCCCGGTCTGCCCCGTTTCGTTTCAATGATCACGACCCCATTCCCAGCCCGAGAACCATAAATGGAAGCGGCCGACGCATCCTTCAGGACTTGTATTTCTCCGATGTCATTGGGATTCAGCCAGTTGATATACGAGTCCGCAACGGGTGTCCCGTCGACGATATAGAGCGGATCGTTGTTCTGGAACGAGCTGACCCCCCGGATCCTGACGGTGCTGCGTGACCCGGGAGACCCACTGGCATCCACCGTGACCCCGGCGACGCGACCATCGAGCCGCTGCAGCACGCTGGCCGAGGTCTGTCGCTGCACGCTCTCGATGTTGACACTGGAAACGGCGCCGGTGATGTCGGGTCGCCGCTGGCTCGTGTACCCGGTCACGACCACTTCCGGCAACACGGGGATGGCTTCTTCAAGGATGACATTGACGGTGGTCCGTCCGCCGATGGTTTGCGCGGTTCCGCGATACCCGATCCGCGCAAACGTTAGCACTCCATCTGAAGGGGCCGTTAGCGAATACTTCCCATCCGCATCGGTAACGGTACTGGTTTCTGTCCCCCGCAGGTGGACAGTCACTCCCCGAAGCTGCACCCCTTTCGTCGAGGATACGGTGCCGGAGACCTGTACCTGCTGGCACAGTGCGGTTCCGCACACGGCCAGTGCCAACAGCACGCTCATCCCCGCTGCACGGAAGCAGTGAAGACGAACCTTCCCGGACCAACGCTTACTCCGTAGCATGCTTGCCATGTCGAGCCTCCGGTGCCGTCATCCTGCGGGTCTTCGCATCGCTTTCAAACCTTCCCTGGCGACCAACTCGCGAAACGTCATGAGCACGACGTTGCGGGCTTTCAGAGCCCCGGTGAACCTCGTTGACGTGAGCGCGTCCAGCTCTCCCTGACGATTCTTGCTCATCTCGGAGAGGGGGTGGTCGGTGTTCATGTCCTCTAAGGCGCCCAGCTCCGGACCGTCTATCCCCACGTGGGTGACCACGACATTCACGCCCGGGCGCAGGCGATCGATCATCACCACCAGACTGTCCGCCTTCCGTTCCGGGGACGCCCAATACTGGGGATTGTCGATGGTCTCGCCGAAATACCCCATCATGCCAAGCGCATATTCACGCGCGAGCCGCTCGGTGAGCTCTCGAAACTCGGGATAGCGAATCGCCGTGCCCATGTGATAGTCGACGTAATCGATCTTGAGACCCGAATGGATCGCACGATCGATCTGCGCCCGCAGCTCCTTGTCGATTTCCCGCAGATCCGGGTGGTTCCGGTACAGGGCCTCGGAGGACGGGAAGAAGTATCCATCGGCGTCGACCAGCGTCGGGACGGCCTCGCGACCCGAGACAGGTCCCCAGCGATAATTCTTCCACTCCGAATTCAGCGTCAAATGAATGCCGACCGTAACCTGGGGATGTTGCTTCAGGATCTGTACGGCTTCCTGGTACCAGGGACAGGCGAACATCACCGAGACGGAGAGGGGCAGTCCGGTGTCAATGAGTCTTTGCAGAGCCATGTTTACGCTGTGACTCATACCCACGTCGTCGGTGCGGATAATCAAGGACACCGGGTCGGGAGTCCCTGCACGTGCCGTCGCGGCCGCCTGACCGAAAACGAAAGTCGGCGAGCTGGCTAGAAGGAGGCAACTGTACAGACCGAGAGGTCGCAATCCATGCATACGCTGCCCTCCGACGGCGCGAGGCACGTTGCCGGCAACGAGCTGCGTCCACTGCGACCGCGGACGCCGAGCAATAAGTGACGCGCCGTAAGTTGAGCTGTCAAGGATAGGGAATGAGGATTGTGAAAATCGTCACAATCTGCCCAGCGCTCCTACAGCTGATAGCCCCGTCTCAGCAGCGAGCGCCCCGAGGCCGCGTAGCCGTCCGGGCCGGGCAGATAGAAGCTGAGGGAATCGGCGAGCCGGTCGTAGATGTTGAACAGGACGCAGACCTGGATCGCGTCCTCAACACCCTCGTCGCTCACGCCGGCGGCGCGGACTGGCTCCAGATCGACCGGCCGCACGTCCGCCGGGGCGAGCGTGAGTTTCTCGAGGAAACCGAGCGTGGCCCGGACCTTGGGATCGACAGGCGCGCTGCGCCAATCGGCCAGCACCGCCTCGACCAGCTTCTCGTCTTTCAGGGCTAGCGACGCGACCGCGCCGTGAGCGCCCGTTCAGAACGGGCAGTGGTTCAGGCGCGACGTGAACGCGGCGAACAACTCCCGCTCACCCACGCTCCAGAACGACGGGCCCCGCATCACCACCTGGGTCCAGGCGCACATCGGGCGGCCGAAAAATTCCGGCCGGTAGAGGAGCGTCTTCACGACAGGGCGATGAGCATGAGCTTCAGGCGCTGCGCCAAGCGATGGCGGTGCTCCACCGTGCGGAGCCGCATTACTCCGGCTCCTCGCCCCGGAGCGCGGCGAGCCCGCGTTCGAGCCGGCCCAGTGCGGCGCCAAGCGCCGCGGCGACCGTGACCTCGAAGAGAGCGTCGTCCGAGCTGCCAGAGCGCTGCAGTGCCGCGATGTCGCCGTCGGTGACGGTGTAGGCGTGGAGGGCGACGTTGTCCACGTACGCGGCAAGCGAGGCGGGCAGATCATTCGCGCCGCCGGGTTTCGCCGCCCGCACGAGGACGGCGCGCCGTAGCTCGCTCGGGGTGTGCCCGGGCGTGGCTAGGACGGCGTCGACGAGCCGGTCGGTCAGGGCGGCGTAGCGCCCGTTGGCCTCACTCATGGCCCATAAGCATCCGCTCCGCGCGGGCCCCGTCAAGACCCCAGTTCGAAACTCGCTTGCAGGCCCTCGGCCGAGTTGGGCGGCGAGCCTGAGCTCCACCGTGCGCGCCTCGCCCGGCTTCAGCGTCACGCGGGGGAATCCCCTCAGTTCCCGCACCGGCCGCGTCACGCTCGCCACCTCGTCGCGCACGTATAGCTGCACCACCTCCGTCCCCTCGCGCGTCCCCCTGTTCGCCACCGTGACCGAGATGGTCAGCGTGCCGGCAGGGCCGATCAGTCGAGCGCTGAGCTTCAGGTCGTGGTAGGTGAACGTCGTATACGACAGGAAGCCGAACGGGTGCACAGAGTACCAGGTAAAGGACCCGGGCGAAAACCCTGGCGCCGCCCCAGAGCGGGCCACAAGTTATGCCAGCGTCTCCGAACGCCCTCACCGGAGAGTGCCGTTGGCGCCGCAATGCACTTGCTGCCCCTCGTCGTCGACCGGTCGGTCTTTGGAGAGAGCGACCTGCTCGAACAGATAGGCTCGAGGCGAACAGGTTGAACCCAGCGAACGATTCTCCCGCGCGGAGCGTTGGCTTGTTCACGATCGGCGGGATCGCGCTGCTCGCCGCCGGAGCCGTCGCCATCGGACTGGTCGCGGCCCGGCATCGCACTGAGGCGGTGCGTGGGGACAATGCCGTGGGTGACGGCGCCTGCCTTTCCTGTCACCAGCAGAAGGCGAGCTTCGAGCTGACCGCCCACCGCCTGACCTCGAGATTGCCGACTCGCGCGTCCATCTTGGGCAGCTTCAGCCACGGTGAGAACGCTCTTCGGACCATGAATCCAAACCTGTACTTCCGTATGGACTCCACCGCGACCGGTTTCTATGAAATCGCCGTGATGGGGCGCGCGCCCGACACGTCCGTCATCGCCCAGCGTATTGCCTACGTGACCGGCTTGCGGAAGGGACAGTCGTATCTCTACTGGGTGGGTGATCAGCTGTACCAGCTCCCCGTCTCCTACTGGAGGGGGACGGGGTGGGCGAACAGCCCTGGGTACCAGGATGGAAGACCCAACTTCGAGCGCCCAATCCCTCCCCGCTGCTTGGAGTGCCACGCAACCTGGTTCCAGTCGGTGGCCGACCCCAGTGTCATCAATCGCTACCGGCCTGCCGGCGCGCTGCTGGGAATTACCTGCGAAACGTGCCATGGATCGGGCCGGGATCATGTGACGCGCGAACGCTCTCTGCTGCGCGCGCTGCTCCCGCGCGCGATCGTCAACCCGACGCGGCTGCCCCGCGCGCAACAGTTGGACGGGTGCGCCCTCTGTCACGGCGGGACGGCGCCCCTACGGACCGCGGCGTTCTCGTATGTGCCGGGGCAACCTCTCGAGAAGCGGTTTGACTTGACGACCGCACCGGACACCGGCGAGATCGACGTGCACGGCAACCAGGTGGCCCTGCTGGAACGGAGCAGGTGCTTCCGGTCGTCACAGATGACCTGCGCCACCTGCCACGATGTCCACCGCCAGCAACGAGACACCGTCGCGCTCTCGGGGCGGTGTCTCACGTGCCACACAGTTCAGAACTGTGGACTCTTTCCGCAGCACGGACACGAGTTGATCGGCCGCTGCGTCGATTGTCACATGCCTCTGCTGACATCGACGACGGTCATCTCCATCTATCTCGGGCATCGGTTGCGGCCGCAGGTGCGCACCCACTGGATCAAGGTCTATCCGCAGCCGCCGCGATTCTGGATGAGATAGCCCCGCGACTTTGTCCACGTAACCGGCGAGCAGGTCGGGCACGCCCTCGCCGGCCCCGCGGCCACCAGGTGTTGACCGGCTCCGACAGCCACCGAGCCGGGCCGCCCGCGCCTCGATGGCGCGGCGGAGATCGCTCGGCGTCTCGCCCGGGGCGGCGAGGACGCTTTTGACGAGGCGCTGCGTGCACGCGGCGTAGCGCCCGCTCAGGTCTCCCATGGCCGCTAGCATGGCCGCGGCCCGGCCCGCTCGTCAAGCGCGCGTGCCTCTAGTGGCGGAAAGACTTTCCATGCCGTACGCTTCGTGCCGAAATGAGCATCCTCGCTCTCGTCCTGGCCGCGCAGATCGCGCTGCGCGGCGATACCGTCCTTCCGTATCTAGCCTTCCCCGAGGCGGGGCTCGACGATCCCGCCGCGTATCAGGGCTATGCGACGCGCCTGTTTCGCGACGCGAACGGCAACGCCTTCCAGGTCTACCTGAACGGCC
>VBAP01000065.1 GCA_005882335.1 Candidatus Segetimicrobium genomatis | reverse complement strand
CGCGATCGTGAAGAAAGCGCGCCCGCCCTTCCACGAGCCCGACGGCAAGATGAACTTCAACGACTTCAAGCGCCTCCAGGACTTCTTCCGCAAGCGCGGCGAGCTGACATATGGCAAGGCGCTGGAACCTTCTGCCTACATCGACACCTCGTTCGTGCGGCAGGCGGTGGCTGCGCTGGGACCGTTTGCGGCCAGATGATTAGTGCGACACCGCCTCGCCTGGTCCCGCACCAAACTTGATCAGCGAGGGTTACGGCGTGATGCTGCGTGCGGCGGATCAAGTTGGGACGGGGCTGGCAGGCATCGACGTCGCCGGCCTGAGCAAGGCGTATCAGGGCCGGCACGGGCCGTCTCCCGCATTGCAGGACGTGACCTTTGCGGTCCGCGCAGGCGAGTTCGCCGCCTTGATCGGTCCATCGGGCTGCGGCAAGACGACCTTGCTGCACATCCTGGCCGGCCTGATCGAGCCCACGGCAGGTTCAGTCAGTCTGCCCCGGCGCCACCCCGGCCGCCTCGGGACCGCCCTCGTTTTCCAAGGGGCCAGCACCCTGCCGTGGATGACTGCGCTGGACAATGTGGCCTACGGCCTGCGCTTGATGGGCGTGCCGGCGAGGGAGCGGCGCGAGCGCGCGCGACAGCATCTCGGACAGGTAGGCCTGCTGGCGTTCAGCGACGCCTACCCTCATCAACTCTCTGAGGGAATGCGCCAGCGGGTAAACATCGCCCGGGCGCTGGCGACCGATCCCGCGATCCTGCTCATGGACGAGCCGTTCGCCGATCTCGATGAGCAAAATCGCCTGCTGCTCCAGGACGAATTGCTGCGCATCTGGCAGGAAGACCGCAAAACAGTCCTGTTTGTGACTCACAGCCTGGATGAGGCTATCCGGCTGTCTGATCGCGTGCTGGTGATGAGCGCGTCTCCCGGCCGCATCACCGCCGAGGTGCCGGTGCCGCTTGGCCGGCCGCGCGACTTTCAGGTGATTCGCCAGGATCCGGCCTACGGCGCGCTCAGCGCGCGGTTGTGGGGCGAGCTCCGCGAGGAAGTGCTGCGCGCGAGCCGGTCATGAAAGCGCGCATCGCGGATCGCTGGCTGGCCGTGATCTCCCCGCTGGGGCTGTTGTTGCTGTGGGAGGGGTTAAGCCGGGCCGGCCTCCTGGACGCACGCTTCATCACGCCGCCCAGTGCCATCGGTCGCACTCTGGTGGCCCTGACCCGCACCGGAGAACTCCCCTACCACGTCGGCGTGAGCGTCGAGCGCATCATCGCCGGATTCCTGCTCGGCTCCATTCCGGCGGTAGCGCTGGGCCTGGCCATGGGTTTGAGCCGGTCCGTCCGCGCGCTGCTGATGCCGATTGTCGCGGCGATCTACCCGATTCCCAAGATTGCCATCTACCCGCTGATCATCTTCTACCTGGGGATCGGCGAAGCGTCGAAGGTCAGCATCGTGGCGCTCAGTATCTTTTTCTTGGTCTTGCTCAATACGATGGCCGGTGTTCTGGGCGTGGACCGGACGTATTTCAATATCGCCCGTGCCTACGGGGCGCAGTCCATCGATGTGTTCACGACGATCGCCTGGCCCGGCGCGCTGCCCTCGATCTTCACCGGGTTGAAGCTGGGAATGGGATTCGCCCTGATTGTGATCGTCGGCGCGGAGTTGTTGGGCTCCGACGCCGGAATCGGTTTTCTCATCTGGCGGTCGTACCAGATCTTCGCGATCGACGTGATGTTCGCCGGCCTGCTGGTCACCGCGGTGCTGGGATGGCTGGCGACGATCACCCTGGACTGGCTGGAGCGCCGCGCCATGCCGTGGCGGACGGAGCATAAATGACGCGGTCGCGCAGTCGCGCGGTCGCGCAGCCGCATCGAGAACGGCCCGAAGCTAGAATCCCCGCGCCCGTTAGTTCAGCCAGGCCCGAGGCCCGAGGCCGGAGGCCCGGCTGGTTCAGGCTCTGGTGGCGGGCCGTGCGCCCCTTCTCCTTTACGGCTTCGATGACGCCGGTGCTCGTTGGATCGGCGGTGGCGTTCGGGGAGAAACGCTTCCACCCCGGCCTGTTTGCGGCGGCATTTATCGCCTCCATCGCCATCCATGCAGGCGCCAACCTCGTCAACGATTACTACGATCATGTCCGCGGCGTCGACACCCCAGAGTCGATCGGCCCCGGCGGGATGATCCAGCGCGGCCTGCTGACTCCCCACACAGTGTTGCGCGGCGCGTTGGTGTTGTTTGCACTGAGCGCGATCGTGGGATTGATCCTGGTTGCCTCGCGCGGCTGGCCCATCCTGGTGATCGGGCTCCTCAGCGTGGCGGCAGGGTACGCCTATACCGGTGGGCCCGTCCCCCTGGGCTAGATGGGGCTGGGCGACGCCGTCGTGTTTTTCTTCATGGGTATGGTAACAACCGCCGGTGCCTATTACGTCCAAACCGCGACGATCTCCAGGGCGGTGCTGTGGGCCGCCGTGCCTGTGGCCGCCCTCGTGGATGCGATTCTGGTTGTGAACAACCTGCGTGACCTGGATGGGGACCGGGCGCGGGGGAAGCGTACGTTCGCGACGTTTATCGGCCGCGCCGCGACCCAGGCGCACTTCCTGATCCTGGTCGTCACCGCCTATGCGAGCATCGCCCTGGGAGTCTGGCTGCGCATAGTGCCCCCCCTCGCGGGACTCGCCGTCGTGACGATCCCGGATGCCGTGCGAATCTGGAAGGTGATTAGGGCAGAGACCGATCCACAGATTCTGACCGTTAACGGGATTCGCGCCACGGCCCAGCTCCACCAGCGCATCGGGCTGCTCCTGGCCCTGGCGTTCGTGGCAGTCCGGTTGAAATAAGCGAGTCTCCCCGGTCTTCCCAGTCCGCCCAGTCTACTGCCCGTGCCAAAGCAGGTAGACTGGGAAGGCTGTGGAGACTGGGAAGACGTGTTCGCCGTTTCAGGAAATAACTTTGAGGTCTCGTGGCAAACGGCTCAGCACGTCGGCCCCACGCGCAGTGACCACAACGATTTCCTCGAGCCGCACCCCGAACTCTCCAGGCAGATAGATCCCCGGCTCCACGCTGAATGCCATCCCTTCTTCGATGGGGAGGTCATTCGCGTGCGTCACGGACGGCGGCTCGTGCTCGGAGAGACCGATGCCGTGGCCGGTCCGGTGGACGAAGTTCGGCCCGAACCCCGCCTCCTCGATGGTGCGCCGGGCGGCCAGGTCCACGTCTTTGATCGGCACTCCCGGGCGAATCACCGCCAGCGCTTTCTGCACCGCCGCTTCAACCGCGCGGTGAACTTGTTGATATCGGGCGGAGGGCTCTCCCAGAAACGCCATTCTCGTAATGTCAGAGCAATACCCGTCAACCCGGCTGCCCAGATCGTACAGCACCGGTTCGCCGGCCTGCGTGCGCCGCGTGCCCGTGTGATGGTGCGGGAATGCGCTGTTGGGACCCGAGCCCACGATAGCGGACTTCACCTCCGTAGCTCCGGCGGCGCGAAACCCGGCGTCGACTGCGCCCGCGATGTCTGCTTCGGTCACGCCGGGGCGGCACGCCCGCCACGCCGCCTGCACCGCGGCATCGGCCGTCGCCGCGGCGCGCCGCAGCGCCTCGATCTCCTCCGAACTCTTGCGCATCCGCAGCGGGGCGAGCACGATCGATGCCGGGACGAACTCGCCGTCTCGCCACTGGTGCTGCAGGAGCAGCAGGGCATCCGCGCGCATCGTGTCGCCGGCGCCGATGCGGTGAGCCGATCCCAGACGCGCTCGCGCGGCGGCCAGAGCCTTCCCCGGGCCCTCGGCGTCGGTGTAGGTCAACATCGGGTCCTGGATGTGGGCGCGGGACTGCTGCGCGTTCAGTTCGGGCACAAGAAATAATGCAGCATCGGCGGTGAGGAAGAGGTAACTGGGCCGCTCATCGGCCAGAGTGGAGAAGTTCGCGAGATACCGCAGGTCCTCACCTGGAGGAACCGCCAGCATATCGATTCCATGGTGTGCCATGGCGGCTCGAGTGTTCTCTACCCGCTGCCGGTGCATGAGTGAGACCTCCGCAGGTGCGATGACGGTCGCTGTGAGCTTTCGAGGAGCAGGACCGGTCCGTCCTTCAGCGTAACCGTACATCGTCTACCCACGGAGAAACCTATAGAGGGGAGCCCCCTGAGATGAACCGCCTTGGGCTGGTTCTATCTGCTTCTCTCGTCGTCATTCTGATCGCCTCCGGTGCCGGAGCGCAGCCGCCGTCGCGTGTGCGGCCGCCTTCGGCCAGAGGCGATCACGTTTCCGATGAGGTCCTGGTCGCCTTCCGAGACGACGTCGATCCCGCCGTCGTCGCGCGTGCGGTCGGCGCCAAGGTGTCCCGTGTCTTGGAAGGCCTCCATGTCCACGTCCTCAAGGTCCCCGCGGGATCGGTGGAGGGCACGGTGCGGGCACTGACACACAACCCGATGGTGGAGTTTGCGGAGCCAAACGGTTACCTGCACGCCTTCGGGACCCCGAACGATCCGTACGTCAGCACGTGCTACACGACGTCGCACGACGGCTGCATAATCCAGTGGTCCTGGGCGGCGGTGGATGCGTATCGGGCGTGGGACGTGACCACCGGTAGCGCGGCGGTGCGCGTTGCCGTCGTTGATACCGGAATCGACGTGGGCGATCCCAACTACCCGTACTTCCCGGATCTCACAGGACATGAGGATATCGTGTCCTGCCAATCGCCCATCATCAAGAGCTTCGTGTCCGGTGAGTCAGGAGACGACGACAACGGCCACGGAACACACGTGGCCGGGATCATCGGCGCGTGCACCAACAACAGCACGGGCGTCGCCGGGGCTAACTGGTCGGTTCAGTTGATGGGCGTGAAGGTCCTGGACTACTCGGGTTCCGGCACCCTATCTGCGGTGGCCTCTGGCATCCGTTGGGCCGCCGACAACGGCGCAAAGGTCGTCAACCTCAGCCTGGGTACCTCCACGCCATACAAGACGCTGGAGCGGGCCGTCAACTATGCATGGAACAAAGGCGTGGTCCTGGCCTGCGCGGCTGGGAACGATGGCTCGACGGCACGGACCTACCCGGCGGCCTACACGAACTGCATAGCCGTCGCCGCGACTGACGCCACCGATACTAAGGCGTCGTTCTCAAGCTACGGGGCGGACTGGGTCGACGTGGCCGCGCCCGGTGTTGGCATTCTCTCCACCGTTCAAGACGACTTTAACTGGTGCTTCCTCTGCTACTGGTACGGTTACAACCCGGGGTATGATGCGTTGTCCGGGACCTCGATGGCCACCCCGCACGTCGCCGGTTTGGCGGCGCTGGTCTGGGCCACTGGGAAGTGCTCCACGAACAGTTGCGTGCGGAGCACCATTCAGAGCACCGCTGACCCCATTGCC
Organism: Candidatus Segetimicrobium genomatis; assembly: GCA_005882335.1. Classification (GTDB taxonomy): domain Bacteria; phylum Sysuimicrobiota; class Sysuimicrobiia; order Sysuimicrobiales; family Kaftiobacteriaceae; genus Telluricultor. The sequence continues at coordinate 3,214 of VBAP01000065.1, read as the reverse complement.
GGCACCGGGACCTACTGGCAGTGGGGCCGGGTCAACTACTACAACGCGGTGAAATGATCGGATAAGGACTGGGCGTGGGACGCGGTGAATACACTAGCGTCCCATGCCCGCATCATCCCGTACCAGAAAGGCTGCGTCCCCCAGGGCCGAACGTTCCGCCCGGCGCTGGCGCCGGGCCCTGCGCATCATCGCCCTGCTCCGAGAACGCTACCCGCGGGTCCGCCTGCCGCTGGCGCACCGCGATCCCTTCCAGTTGCTCGTCGCCACTATCCTCTCCGCGCAGTGCACCGACGCGATGGTCAACCGTGTCACTCCTATGCTCTTCGAACGCTACCCGACGCCGCAGGCCATGGCTGCCGCCCGGGTTCGGGACGTGGAGCAGATCGTCAGACCCACCGGCTTCTTCAGGCAGAAGACAAAGGCGATCATCAATATGAGCCGCTCCCTGGTAGAACGTTTTTCCGGGCGTGTGCCGCCGAGGATGGAGGAGCTGCTCACACTGGAAGGCGTGGGTCGCAAGACCGCCAACGTCATCCTCTCCGCAAAACGCCTGGAGCCGTGGGGCCGCGGCGAGGATCGCGCCGATGGGTTGGGCATCGTCGTCGACACTCACGTGCGGCGCGTGAGCCAGCGGCTGGGACTGGCATCTACCGATGATCCCGAGAAGATTGAGGAGCAGCTGATGAGCGTCATCCCCCGCCAGGAGTGGGACTCTTTCTCGCTGCGGCTGATCTACTTCGGACGCGAAGTCTGCACCGCGAAGCGGCCGATGTGTTTGACCTGTCCACTGAAACGGCTCTGCCCGTCGGCGCCGTTTCTGGGCAATCCTCCCTGGATGCGCCGCCGGAGGCGGGCACGCCGCTTTCCGTAGAAGGTTTTAACGTCGGTGGAAGGGGAAAATCCACAGGTCAAGGAGGTGGTTAGGTGACACTCATCCACGAGGGGGGACGAGCATGGTGACGCAGGCGGTGTCTCAACGGTATCTCCGTCTAGTCCTCGTAGCCTCAGCCGTCGGGACGGTCATTGAGTGGTACGACTTCTACATCTTTGGCAGTCTGGCCAGGGTGCTGTCGCAACAGTTTTTCTCCAAAGCCAACCCTGTCGCCGCATTCCTGGAAACCGTTGCCCTCTTCACGATCGGCTTTCTGATCAGACCGCTGGGGGCTCTGATATTCGGCCGGATCGGCGACGTCATCGGCCGGAAATACACCTTCCTGATTACGCTCACCGGGATGGGCCTCTCCACGGCCCTGATCGGGTTCATTCCCACCTACGCGCAGATCGGCCTGCTGGCTGCCATGCTGCTGTTTGGCCTGCGGCTGATCCAGGGCCTGACGCTGGGTGGTGAGTACGGCGGCGCGATCACCTATGTCGCCGAACACACGCCCGATAAGCGGCGGGGATACTACACCGGGTATCTTCAGACCTCGCCGACGATCGGTCTGCTGCTCTCCTTGATTGTCGTCGTCGGCACGCGCCTGGCGCTGGGTGACCAGGCCTTCAACGCGTGGGGCTGGCGGATTCCGTTTGTGCTGTCGCTGGTCCTGGTCGTCATCTCGTTCTACATCCGTCTGAGACTCCAGGAAACGCCGATCTTTACCGAGATGAAGGCCAAGCGCCAGACCGCGACCAACCCATGGCGCGAGGCGTTCCTCAGCGCGAATATCAAGTACGTGCTGATCGCAGCCGTGGTCGTCATTGGGCAAGGGGTGGTGTGGTACAGCAGCCAGTTCTGGGCGTTGTTCTTCCTGCAGACCGTCCAGAAACTCGACGTCGTCACCTCCAGCACCATCGTGGGTATCGCGCTGTTGCTGGCCGCTCCGTTCTTCGTGATCCTCGGCTCACTCTCGGACCGGATCGGCCGCAAGCCCATCATCCTGGGTGGCATGGCGCTGGCCGCCATCACATACTTCCCGATCTACTCGGCGTTGGGCCGGGTCGCGCTGCCGGGCAACGTCAACTATCCGCTGGCCGTGTTCCTGGTCTGGATTCTCGTCCTCTACGTGGCCATGGTGTACGGGCCGATCGCGGCGTTCCTGGCCGAGTACTTCCCGGCAAGGATTCGTTACACGTCGGTCTCGGTGCCGTATCACATCGGCAACGGCTGGGGCGGCGGGCTGGTGCCGTTTATCACCTCGGCGGCGTATGCGCACACGCACAGCCTGGGTTCGGCGCTGGTCTACCCGATCGTGGTCCCGGCGGTGGCCTTCGTGATTTCGCTGTTCCTCATGCCGCAGACGCACATGCGAACGATGTGGGCGAAACCTGCCCCGGCGCCGGCGATGGGAGGCGAGCGCTAGACCGATCGAGCGGACGCGTCGGATCAAACATTCACGCGCGGGGGCTCCGGGCGAAATGCCGGGGCCCCTCTTGCTCCCCTCCGGGCGCGTGTCTATAATGGGGAACAATATCCCTGCGAAAACCTCATCCTTGGCGCCTAATCTCGCCATCAAACGTACCTTGACGGGCCGTGGCGTACGAATTTCGCACCCGGAGGTGCAGTGGTGAAGGTTCTCTATATCCTGCCGGGCAGCCTATCTCGGACTGAGCTGGGTACGCGAGAGGTCGACCGGCGTCGAGCCGTCTTGCGGCGCCTTGCCGCCCCGGGTACCGAGGTAGACATCGTGGATGTGCCTGAGGGTCCCAGCTCCATCGAATCGGCCTATGAGGAGTATCTGTCCATCCCCGGGACGCTGGTCCACGTGCAGGAGGCCGCCCGGGCCGGTTACGCGGGTGCCATCATCGGTTGCTTCGGCGATCCCGGATTGGATGCGGCGCGCGAGCTGGTTGAGATGCCCGTGGTGGGACCCGCCGAAGCGTCGATGCTGATGGCCTGCACCCTGCGTCACCGTTTCTCGGTGATCTCCGTGCTGGAGTCGGTCGTGCCATCGCTGCGCCACCTGGCGCACCGCGTCGGCGTGAGCGAAAAGCTGGCGTCGGTGCGCGCAGTGGACATCCCGGTGCTGGAGCTGGCCAAGAACCGTGAGCGCAGCATCTCGCGCATGATCGATCTGGGCCGGCGCGCGGTGGCCGAAGACGGGGCAGATACGCTGGCGCTGGGATGCATGAGCATGGGGTTCCTCGAGGCCCAGCAGACGATTGCTGCTGAGGTCGGCGTGCCGGTTGTGAACCCGGTCTATGCCGCGCTGAAGATGCTGGAGGCCCTGGTGGGTGCGGGGCTGGCGCACAGCAAACGCGCCTACCCCGTGCCGCC
>VBAP01000064.1 GCA_005882335.1 Candidatus Segetimicrobium genomatis | reverse complement strand
CATTAGAGACGATCAACCAATGTATCCCTCCACGGTCTTCTCGTCGCGGACCTTTGCGTCATCCGGGTTAAGTCCAGCGGCGCGGCGCGCGCGGCGTTGGTGAAGAAGGTCCCAGCACTGATCAAGGGTTACCCCGAGGCGGCGGAGGCGATCGCGTTCCGTGTCCGTCGCTTGGCCATGAGACTCTTTCGCCCAGATCTCATGCTCCTCACGAGTCAACTCGTTGATCGCGTCGAACAGGGTTCTATCCTCCATTACATCATCTCCCCTCGTATCATGCGAGCGAAGTGAAATTCTGTGGAGCGGGGAACGGGAATCGAACCCGCATCCCCAGCTTGGAAGGCTGGAGCTCTACCATTGAGCTATCCCCGCGCGACAGTGGAAGGCCCGGTAGGGCCTAATCCTCTTTTCCCTCGCCCCGCTGTGGGGGGAGAGGGTTAGGGTGAGGGGGGAACAGACCCCTCACCGGGATTTTCATTTCCCGAACTAGCCTCTTGCCCTCGAAATGTCTGCGCCACAAGGGCCTCTCCCCTAGGGAGAGGCGGAAGCGGATTGAGGCGCCCAGAGCCGCCTCTTCAACCTTCTTGGTGGGCGGGGAAGGATTTGAACCTCCGAGGGCCACTTAAGGCCGGCAGATCTACAGTCTGCTGCGTTCAACCAGGCTTCGCTACCCGCCCGCACGATGAGAAGCCGGCGGAATCCGCCGGCCGAAGCCATTATACGGCGGGTGCGGTCAGCGAACAAGCCTGGCTCTCAGCGCGAGCGCTGGATGCGGCTCTGGAGGGCAGCCAGCTCTCCGCCCGTCGCCACCGACAGTTCAACCCAAAAGCGCCGCGTCTCTCCAGGGGCCAGCACCTGCAGAGTGCCGCGCGCGCGCTCCGCGGCGCGCCCCTCCACCAGACAGTTTGCCGGCTCCAGCCCCATGACGTAGGTGCCCTCACTAAGCATCTTCCATTGAATGAGCCGCGGAAGCGCTTTGGCATCATAACGGACGCTGAGCGCCAGCCCGTCGCGCAGCCGGCGGTTGACCAGGGCCACCTCAGCCGTCCCGTCTGGGCCCGGCTCGAGGTCGTGATAGAATACCTGCTCCGCGTATCCACGGACCGGTCCGTGCACCTTCATGTAGGCTGATACGCCGGGGGTGGCTGCAGCATCACGGGGTCGCACGGTGCGTGCCGGCGAGAGCACCTCCGCCCCATCGTCCAGCAGCGGGAAGCCCAGATTCACGTGGTACAGGAGCATCAGCGGGGTAGATTGGGAGGCAGCGTTTTCGATTTCATCCTCGATGCGAATCGAACGGCTCCCGAGGGCGGTACTGATCGTCCGCCGCACGAGGAGAAATTCACCGAACACGGCTGCCTCGCGCATTTGTCCGCGGACCGCGATGCGGTAAATCCCTTCCTCCCACCTCTGCTCAATCGATACATCCTCGGCGGGGATGTAGGACGCGCGGCCGTGCTGCCCCCACTCCTGACCCTCATCCACCGAGGGCGCACCCGCGGTCAGATACCCACAGGTGACCATCAAACCGCCGTAGAAGCCACGCAGCCATCCGGTCCCGTGAGGATCGTAGTACGCGGGATGCACGCGCCCAGTGTGCGACCTCCACGCCAGCGGCAGACCCTCGAACTCTGCGTCGGCAATGTCGAAACCGCGCGAGGGCAGGACGAGAAACCGAAGCCCGGCGCCCGTGCGGATGTCTATCCCCTCCACGCCGGCCTCAGGCCCGTCGGCCAGGACCACCCGCGTCGCGCCCGCGACCTGTGCCAGATCACCCACCCGGGCGTGCAGGTCCTTTGGATCCCAATGCCGGCCAAAGAGGGAGAGCATCGCGATTCCCCCCGCTTCGAGGACGCGGCGACGGGTTCCTACCGGGAGGGCACGACCGGTCAACTTCGAATTCAAGCAGAAGACATGCAGCGCGATGGTCAGTCACACCAACGAGAGTTGTGGCTCGAACATTGGCGAGACGAAGGCGATGCCGCATTTCTGTATCGACGCATCGCCGCTGCCGAGGCCGACCCCACGCGGGCGAAAGTCTTCGCAGACCTGGCGAGGGTCGAGGACCAGCACGTCACGCGGTGGGAACAGGTGCTGCGAAGCGCAGGGATCGCGCCCCAGCCGCTTCGACCCAGCCTGCGTGCGCGGATCATGGCGCTCGTTGGCCGCCTGCTGGGCTGGCGTCTGCTGGCGTCGATTCTCCTCGCCGAAGAAGGCCGCGAAACGAAAGGCTACCTGCGCGGCGCACTCCATTACGATGATCCGAATGCGTCGAGGACCGCGGCGGACCTGGCAAAGGAATCGGCTGAGCATGCGATGCAGCTAGGCGAACTGCTGGGCGTCTCGGGGGAACCGTGGCATCGCATCGAGTCCGGCGGGTTTCTCCGGAACGCGGTGTACGGCTTCAACGACGGCCTCACCGCCAACTTCGGGCTGGTGATGGGCGTGCTGGGCGCCAGCGTCCCGCATCACATTGTGCTGCTGTCCGGGGCTGCGGGGTCGATCGCCGACGCGCTGTCGATGGGCAGCAGCGGGTTCCTCGCCGCCAAGAGCGAACGGGAAGTGTACACTCACGAGATCGCGGTGGAACGCGAGGAGTTGCACCTCATGCCCGACCTGGAAGAGGCGGAGCTCGCCCTTCTGTATCAGACCCGCGGCATGGGGTCGGACGCGGCCCGGCGGGCCGCGAAAGAAGTGATGGCGAATCCTGAGCAGGCGCTACGAGAAAAAACCCAACTGGAACTCGGGATCGGCCAGGCCTCGATGTCTCCGCTGCGGGAAGGGTGGATCACCGGGCTGGCCACGGCCGTCGGCGCTTTCATTCCGGTGTTTCCGTTCATCGTGCTGCGGGGGACGCCGGCGATCTGGCTCTCATTTGCGATCAGCATGCTGTCCCATTTCGGCGTGGGCGCGGCGCGCAGCGTTTTCACCGGGCGCAACGCCTTCCGCAGCGGATTGGACATGTTCGTCGTGGGGTTGGGGATCGCCGTCATCGGGTATCTGGTGGGGGAGTGGATTTCGCACACGCTGTAAGCCCCGGTTCCTCTTGCCTCTGTGCGGGTCATGTGAGAAGGTACGTTCGTGGCCGTCCTGACCGTCCGTCCATTCGAGGCTCGCGACTATCGCGCCGCCATCACGATCGGCAGTTCCGTGTATCCCGACCATCCCTGGTCGGAGGAGGAGTGGCGGCACGAGGATGCCCGCTACGATGGGACGCGGTTCACCCTCCATCGTCTCGTGGCGGGGGACGCCGATGGGGAGCTCCTCGGCCTGGCGGAACTCCACCACGTCCCCAGCATGTATCATCCGAACAAGCTGTGGGTCGAGATCCTCGTCCATCCGCAGCACCAGGGGCGCGGCATTGGAACACGGCTGTATGAAGCCCTGACGGCAGCGATGCAGCCGTTCCGCCCCATCGCCATGTGGACCGGCGTTCGTGAGACGCTTGACCGGGGTGTCCGGTTCGCGCAGGACCGCGGATTTCGTGAAGTCCGGCGGGTGTGGGAGCTGCGGCTCGATGTGACGCGGTTTGATCCCGCGCCGTTCGCGGAGAAGGCTGCTGCGGCAGTAATCGGATTCACCGCGACCACCGTGGCCGAGTTGCGCCGGACTGATCCGCAATGGCTCCCAAAGCTCTTTGACCTGCACACCGCGGTGGATGCCGATGTCCCCCGGCCGGACGCCTACACGCCGCTGGGCAAAGATCACTTCGTCCAACACACTCTGGAACACCCCGATTATCTCCCTGACGCGCACGTGGTGGTGCTGGATGGGGACCACTATGTCGGCGAGAGCTTTCTGCTCAGAAGCCAGCAACTGTCCGATGTCCTGTACCAGGGGTTGACGGCGACGGCTCGAGAGTACCGTGGCCGCGGGCTGGCCCTGGCGATCAAACTACAGACGATCGAGTACGCCAGGACCTACGGATATCGAGAGATTCGCACCTGGAATGATTCTCTGAACATGCCGATGCTCCACATCAACACCGCGTTGGGGTTTGCCCGTCAACCGGCGTGGATCACGTTCGAGCGGCGGCTCGAGGAACCGTAGAATGCAACGGTCTGTCGCGCCGGCGGTGCAACCCAGAGAGGACCCGTGGGAAGCGGCGCTGCGACAGTTCCACCGTGCTGCTGATCACCTGCCCCTGAAACGCGGCATTCGCGAGTTTCTGGCCTACCCGCACCGCGAACTGACGGTCAACTTTCCTATCCATATGGACGACGGCTCGGTGCGCATCTTCACCGGGTATCGGGTCCACCACAGCACGGTGCTGGGTCCGACCAAAGGCGGTATCCGCTACAGTCTCCGCGTCGACCTCAACGAGGTGCGGGCGCTGGCGATGCTGATGTCGTGGAAGTGCGCGTTGATGCACCTGCCGTACGGGGGCGCCAAGGGCGGCGTGGCCTGCGATCCCAGCCAGTTGTCCCGCGGTGAGCTGGAGCGCCTGACCCGCCGGTATGCCACAGAGATCAGCGTCATCATCGCTCCAGACAGCGACATCCCGGCGCCTGACGTCGGGACGAACGAGCAGATCATGGCCTGGATCATGGACACCTACAGCATGCACCGGGGGCACTCGGTCCCGGCCGTGGTCACGGGCAAACCGATCAGCATCGGTGGGTCGGCGGGCCGGCGGGAAGCCACGGGACGAGGGGTAATGATCGTCGCCCGCGAGGCGGCGCGTACTCGCGGCATCCCCTTCGCCGGCAGCCGGGTCGTCGTCCAGGGATTCGGCAACGTCGGATCGGTGGCCGCCTACCTGATGCATGACCAGGGCTGCCGGATCGTCGCTGTCAGCGATGTCTATGGTGGCATCCATAGCCCCGAGGGCCTGGATCCCCGTGCGGCGCTTCGGCACATGCAGCAGACCGGTCGGGTGGCCGGCCTGCCCGGCACTGAAACCGTGAGCAACGACGCTCTCCTGGAGTTGCCGTGCGATTTTCTAGTGCCGGCGGCGATCGAAGGACAGATCACACAGGCGAACGCGCCGCGCATTCAGGCGAAGATCGTCGTGGAGGGCGCCAACGGCCCTACCACCCCCGAGGCCGACGAGATCCTCGCGGATCGCGGAATCCTCCTCGTGCCGGACATTCTGGCGAACGCCGGCGGCGTGACGGTGTCGTACTTCGAATGGGTACAGGACCTGCAGGCGTTGTTCTGGTCAGAGGAAGAGATCAACCAGCGGCTGGAGCGGATCATGGTGCAGGCGTTCAACGGCGTCGTGCGCCTGGCCCGCGAGCGCGAAGTGGAGCTGCGCACGGCCGGCCTCATTTACGCTGTCAAACGAGTAGCCGACGCGCTCCTGACACGCGGGATCTATCCCTGAAACTCAGTCTCCCCGGTCTTCCCAGTCCACCAGCTACACAATGACTCGCCAAACTCAAAGACGCCCGGAGGCGTCTGATTCTCGTAGTAGACTGGGAAGACTGTGGAGACTGGGAAGACGGGGTAGACAGGGAGCCTATTTTCGATTTGGCTCGAACACGACCTTAAATGCCTTCGATCGAGCCTTGCCCATCGCGGTCTGTAGCGCCTCGCGGTACGCGTGCAGGGGAAAGCGGTGCGTCACCAAGTGCCCCAGGCGGAGGGTCCCCTGGGCCATCCACTCCAGCACGAGCTCCATCGTCCTGGCGGCACGGCCCTGCCACTGTTCGACCGCATAAATGTAGCTCCCGGTGACGCGTAACTCCTTCCACCAGACCGGCGTCCAATCCACCCCCGACGGTACGGCCGCAAGCCCCAGCAGGATTACCCGACCTCCCGGCGCGGTAAGGCGCAGCGCGTCGTCGAGGCTGCGCCCGGAGCCCACGCATTCGATGGTCAGATCCGCCCCGCCGATGAGCACGCGCCGGCCGATCATGGGCTGGCGGAGCCTTCCGCCAACGGCGTCCGCCACCTCGTCGAAGTAGCGATCTCCACGGCGCAGCAGCACCACCGTATCGGCGCCAAGGCGGCGCGCGACCTCGCCCTGGAACGGATATTTCACCAGCGCGATGATGCGTGCGCCGCTTCCAATGACGCGCACCGCCGCGATCGCGCACTGACCGATCACGCCGCCTCCGATCACCAGCACCGTGCTCTGATCCGGCGGAGGGGAGGCCAGCAGCGGGTGAATCGCGCATGCCATCGGCTCGGCCATCAACGCACATTCATCGGTCACCCCGTCTGGCACCGGCAAGACTTGAGAGTGATGCGCCACAAATGCGGCGCTCCAGCTCCCCCCGGTATCCCGGCAGGCACCGATCATCAGACCTGGGCTGAGATGACCCTCAGTAGTCCGTAGACACATGTTGTACCGGCCCGCCGCGCAGTTCCGGCACAGCGGGACGCCTCGGGCCACGCACGGCAGTGCGGGTTCGACGGTGACGCGCTGACCGGGCCGCAGCGCGGGGACCCCCCGTCCCACCTCCAGCACCGTGCCGGCGTTTTCGTGCCCGAGCACAAACGGGAACGACGTCAGGGCGGACATCGCCGGACTGGTGTCCAGGTGAATCGTGTGCAGGTCGCTGCCGCAGATACCGCCCAGGCGCACGCCGACACGCACCCAGTCTTCTCCCGGCAGCGGCGGCTCGGCGATGTCACGGTACTGCAGGGGCGAGGTGGGCCCCCACACCGCGGCGCGGCTGACCCTACTCAACGCTTTCGTTGCAAGAAAACGCGGGATTGTAGGGTTGAACACGAGGGCTTTCATTTCAAGAACTACGGGATTAGGGAGTGGGGATTAGGGATTAGCGAGGAAGCGACTGGATATGTGGATCGAATCCCTAATCCCGAATCCCTAATCCCGCAGTTGTCTTTCAAGACATGGGCACCTGTCGCATGAACCCGCGTTCGAGACGGTCGAAGATATCATCCAGGCTGGGGCCGGTGATCGTCAGGCCGTGGTTCTTCAGGCCGACCACCGCGCGCTGGGGTGTGGGCGACTGACGGACGACGTCGGCAACCGCCCCCGCCAGCTGGATGGTCCCGCAGGGATAGTTGATCGTCGTGGACTTGATATTCTCCATCCAGGCGTGGACGTGCACGATCGCGCCGACCTCCGGGTGCTCGGTGTAGATCATCCAGTGTTCGATGGCATCCACGGACACGCGGCGCGGCCTGACGTGCAGCGGCACACTGAGGAGCATAACGTTCCGGTCCCGATCGAACCCCTTGACCATCAAGATGTCGCGGCCGATCTCCGTCATGTTGCTCTTGTCCACCCCACTTGCGCTCATCCAAAAGCGCCGGGCGTCTTTGCGCGCGCTGAGGTTCCCATATGACAGCCCGCCGATTCCATAGAGCCGTTCGATGTGACGAAGGTCACGCTCGTCAAGCAACTCGCGGATGGGGAACGGGGCGGGGAGCAGGTCCAGGGCGTCCAGGCGTTTGCCCGCCGCGCTGATCTGGTGGGTGAGGGCATCACCGCTCCACAGCTCTGGCTCGAGATCGGTGTGGAACTCGTTGTCGATCACCAACTGCGAGGACGCCAGCGGGTGCAGCCGCTCGTACAGGTAGTCGAAATAGTCGTGTCCGGCTAAATCAGGAATTGGATAGTACCCCTGCTCCAGCGTCACAAAATACGTGTGCACCATTTCGCCAGTCCGCACCAGGTAAAGGCACAAATTGGCCAGCGAGCGCACCAGCAACGGATAGGCCTGGCGCAGTACGTTGTCCGGCCGCTCGCCAGTTACCGCGACAGAGAGGACGAAGATGGCCTTCGCCCGGCGGCGGTATGGCTTCGGCCGCTCCGCATCGATGAAGTTCACGACCAGGCGGAGGTCCTCGGCCTCGGGATCGGACGTGTACTCATGGCCGCGGCGCTGGAAGACCGCCCGCAACCCCTGCGCGATACGCGCCAGGGCGGGATCGGTGTAGTCGCCGACGAAGGTGAAGATCATCGATGTATCAATACAAGGACCGGGGGGTCGCTCCTGCATGGAGCACAATCGACTCAATCTACGCAATCCACACGATCTGCGCAATCTATGCAATCTGTGTGCGGTCTTTGATGGCCTCGGTGGATTGTGTAGATCGCGAAGATTGCGCAGATTGGGTTATCCGAGGATGCCCTGGGCGTGGCGGCCTCGGATGGGATGGCCTTCGGCAAAGCGGGAGAGCCGGAACATCGAGAGATCGATGCCCGGCGGCTCACCGGCGATGATCGCCGCCAGCACCTCACCCAGCGCCGGGCTGAGCTTGAATCCGTGGCCGGAAAACCCCGCCGCGATGTACAGACCGCCGATGCCGTCGACCGCTCCGAGCACGGGCTGCCAGTCGGGAGTGATGTCATATAAACTGGCGTACCCGCGCCGGACCTCGGCCTCCCGGGCTCCAGGGTAGCGGTAGGCCCACATCCGGCCGACGCGCTCGACGAAGTCGAAGTCCACGCCGCGGTTGAACGCATCGGGTGACACGATCTCCTCCGCTTCTTCTTCCAGCACGCCGGCCAGAATCGTGCTCCCGGCCTCCGGCCGGACGTAAAAACCCTGGGCCATGTCCTCGATCACCACGCCTAGTACGCCGAACGCCGGCGGCGGCGCCAGTTGCACGACCTGCTGGCGCGAGGCCTGGATCGGGGCGTTCACGCCCAGCGGCTGTAGCAGCGCAGGCGTCCACGGACCGCACGACACCAGCACGGCCGGGGTACTGATCTCGCCCCGCGCCGTCTGCACCGCGCGCACGCGCCCACTGTCGACGATGAGCCGCTGCGCCGCCGTCGTCTCCCAGATTTCTGCTCCTTCGCGCCGCGCCGCCGCCGCGAAGCCGGCCGCCGTCGCATAGCCGTCAGCGAATCCGGACCCTGGTTCCCAGGCCGCGCCGGCAACGCCGTCGAGATGCAGGCGAGGATCCAGCGCGCCGATCTCGGCCGGCGCCAGGACGGACGAGACAATGCCAAGCCGGTGCTGCAACTCCACATTGGCCCGCAGCACATCCATTTCGCGCTCTGGAGCCAGCAGCAAGAAGCCGCAGCGGGTGAAGTCGGCGACCGCGCCGGTGAGCTCTTCAAACCCGGCGAACAACTCGAGGCTGCGGGCTGCCAGACGGATCAGGGGCTCGTGAGAGTAATGCAGGCGGATGATGCCAATCGATTTGGCGGTCGGCCCGGCGCCCGCGGTGTCCCGTTCTACCAGCACGACCTTGCCGGAGTGGCGGCGCGCCAGCTGAAACGCCACGCTGGTGCCGGTGGATCCACCACCCAGAACAACGACGTCTGCCGTCGCCAACGAGGACCTCCAGTTGGGACTACGCCCCTGCCCCTTCGCCGCATGCTGTGGCCCTCCCTTGCGTCGCGAACCTGGGGCAAAAGCGATCTTCTACCGCTCCCCAAACCGCCGGTACCACTGATCGCCGTCGTCGGCCAGCCGCACTTCGTCCCAGCCCACAAACGACGGGTGCGCGAACCAGGGTCGCGCGCGCTCGACCACAGCATTCGCGCGAACAAAGTTGTTTGCGGCCGTGGAGGTCAAGTACGCGCGCATCGCGCCCAGATCGGGATACCGGGGCACCACGTCCTTCCAAATCGCTCGACCGCACAAAAAGCCGCTGGCCCCGGCATCGATAGCCAGGTCAAGGTTGGTCAGAAACTCCTTGATATCAACGCCTCCGCTGAGGATTACCCACGGTCGCTGCGCGGCAGCGTCTACCTCTCGACAGTATCCCTGGATCTCTTCCAAGGAGTAGACGGGCGCGCGCTCCCGGCCGTCCAACGCCCCCAAATGAAACTCCCGCGAGTACTTGAGGTCGCCGGGAAACTCGAGCTTCAGAATGTCTACCTGATAGCGCCCCTTCGAAAACTCCCGCGCCGACTCAATCGTGTGGCGGGGACGCTGCCTGGCAAACTCCGGGGTGTCTGCCGACGGCTCCTCAGTCGGATAGGTCACCAGCTCCAGGAGGAAGGGCAGGTCCTCTGCCACGCACGCCTCGCCCACGCGCTGGGCCAACTGCTGCTGATGTGACAATACCTCGCTCGACGTGTCTGGATTGTAATAGACAAGCAATTTGACGGCGTTGGCCCCCGCTCGCTTTGCCTTCGCGACCGACCACCCATCGACCAGCCGCGACTTGCGTCCACGGGTGCCGGCGCGTTCATACCCTGTGTCCTCGGTCGCCACGAGCATGGCCACGTCGCCGGGAATCGCCTTCACGGCACGCGGCCAGCCGTAGATAGGATCTACCAACGTCGCGGTGGCGTAAGGCGCCAGGACTTCGGTGATCAGCGCTTTCGTCGTCGCCATGTCCTCATAGGTAACGTCCTTGGGCTCACGCCGGGTGGCATTCCCCAACGCGTTGCGGAGCGAGTCCCGTTGGTCGATGGCCAGCATCTTGAAGCGCCCGCTGGCATCGGCGAGGCGGAGCAGGTTTGTGAGTTTGCCGCTGCTCAGGACTGCCATTGTTGCCCTCCTACGACGGTCCGAAGGCGTTCGCCAGATCGTACAGGCTCAGGTCCAGGGTGTGGCTGCCCGTCAGGCCTTCCTCCAGCGTCATCGAGGTCAGTTTGTTCCCCCGAAATGCGACCATGTAGCCAAAGCGCTGCCGCTTGATCAGGTCAACGGCGGCGACACCAAACCGCGTTGCCAGAATCCGGTCGAAAACGGTCGGCGACCCACCCCGCTGGAGGTGTCCCAACACGGTGACGCGCGTCTCATAGCCCGTGCGGGTCTCAATTTCCCTGGCCAGGACGGTGCCGATGCCGCCCAGGCGCACATGGCCAAAAGCATCCGTGCCGGCGTCCTGCGCGATCGGCGTCGCCAGGTCCTTGGGCTTGGACCCTTCCGCTACTACCACGAGGCTGAACAACTTTCCCTGCTCACGCTGCGCCTTGAGGCGCTGGCACACCTCATCGACACTGAACGGAACCTCGGGCACCAGGATCACATCAGCGCCTCCGGCCAGACCTCCCACCGCCGCGACCCATCCGGCGTCTCGTCCCATCACCTCGACCACCATCACGCGCCGGTGGGCCTCCGCGGTGGGGGACAGCCTGTCGCAGGCGTCCATGACGGTAGTGACGGCGGTATCGAACCCGATGGTGTAATCGGTTCCTGGGATATCGTTATCCATGGTCTTGGGGATGCCCACGACGCGCACCCCCATCGCGCCTAGTTTGGCTGCAACGCCCAGAGTGTCATCGCCGCCAATCGCAACCAGCACATCGATCCCCCGGGTCCGAAGAGTGTCCTGAATCCGCCGCGGACCCTCAGCGGTCTTGAATGGATTTGTGCGAGAGGTCCCAAGGATGGTTCCACCCCGAGGGAGGATGTCTGTAACAGTTTCCGGGGACAGGAGAAAAACATTATCTTGCAACAGGCCCAGCCACCCATTCCGGATACCCACAACCTCGTATCCCTCGCGCCAGGCCGCCCGTCCTACCGCGCGGATGGCGGCGTTTAGTCCCGGCGCATCGCCTCCCCCAGTCAGTACGCCAACCCTCATACGTCCCTCCAGTCTCATCGCAATCCACACTCCATCATAACGCAAGTGAACCCTCCGGTTTCCCTGCGCCGCCCTCATCCTCGAGCGGGTCCTCGCAGGAGTGCCACCGTCACCTGATGGAACAGTCGAGATGCGCTCCAGGCGAGGAGGCCAATCGGTGCCGGACAATCCAGTTGAAGCCGCTTCTCAGATTCCAGCACGTTCGGCGCTGACCGGCAACGTGCTGGTGAGCGGCCTGGTGAGTTTCTTCACCGACGTCTCCTCGGAAATGATTGTGCCGGTCCTGCCGCTGTTCGTGACCGCGGTCCTGGGGGCTTCGATGACGGCCGTCGGGCTTATCGAGGGAGTCGCGGAGAGCACGGCCAGCGTGATGCGTTCCTTTGCCGGCCTGCTCTCGGATCGTCTCGGCCGCCGCAAGGCGCTGATCGTCTTTGGCTACAGTCTCTCCAACGTCACCAAACCCCTACTCGCGCTGACGGGATCGTGGGGGCAGGTCCTCGCCATCCGCTTCGGTGACCGACTGGGCAAAGGGATTCGCGGCGCCCCGCGGGACGCGCTCATCGCCGATTCGGTGGCCGCCGAGCACCGGGGACTGGCCTTCGGGTTCCACCGCAGTCTTGATACAGCGGGGGCGGCGTTAGGCCCGCTGATCGCTTTCGCGACGCTGGCCATCATGCCCGAGAACTATCGGGCCGTGTTCTGGATCGCCACCATTCCGGGGGCCCTCGCCATCCTCATCGCCGGGGTCTTTCTCCGCGATCTCCGGCGCCCTGCCGCACCCCGCGCGATCCGGACGGTGAGAATCGGCGGCCTGGGGAGGCGGTTCGCTGTCTTCACCGCCATCATCACGCTATTTGCGCTAGGAAACTCTTCGGACGCCTTTCTCATTCTGCGGGCAAAGAATCTCGGGCTCCCTGTGGCCACCATTCCGCTGATCTACTTTGCGTTCAACGTTGTGTACGCTGCCCTGTCCATTCCCGCCGGTACACTGTCCGACCGGTTGGGACGGCGGTGGGTGTTGATCGTTGGATACGTCGTGTTTGCGCTCGTGTACTTGGGGTTCGCGGTCGCCTCCGGCCCGACGGGACGATGGATCGTGCTCCCGCTGTTCCTGACGTACGGAATCTACTACGCCCTCACCGAAGGCATCCAGCGCGCATTCGTGGTTGACCTCGTTCCCGCTGACCTCCGGGCCACCGCGCTGGGCACCTTTGCCTCCGCGACGGGGCTGGCACTGCTGCCGGCCAGTCTCGTCGCGGGATTCCTGTGGGACCGGATCGGGCCGGCGGCACCATTCTATTTCGGCGCCGTGATGTCAGCTGCCGCGGCGGTCTTGCTCATCATCGTCGACGCGGGCGCCAAACAGTCTTAGGGATGCGGCAGGCCTGAGAATACGCTAATCTGGAAGTGAGTCTTTGAAAGGGAGGTCGGGTCATGGCGCGCAGACTACAGAAGGGGAAGAACCGGCTACTCCTTGGAGTTGCGGGCGGGCTCGCTGAGTATTCCAACGTCGACCCCGTCATCATCCGAGCAGCCTTCATCCTGTTGGCTTTTGCCGGCGGGACGGGAATCGTGTTGTATCTCCTGCTGGCGCTCCTAATGCCCAGGCCGGAGACCGTCACCTCCCAGCCGCTTGACGTGGTCAGAGAGAACATCAAGACGGCCCCGCGAGAGGCAACAGAAGCGGGACGCCGTGCGGTTCAGCTCCTGCGGGGTACGCCGGAGAAAAAGGAGTCAGAAGGGCAAGGTTCGGGGCGAGACGGCGACTAGGCTGGCGTCACGGCGGGGCGCTAGCCCCCTCACTTGGCCACCAGCTGGCGCACGACGTACGGCAGAATGCCGCCGTGGCGATAATATTCCACCTCGATCGGGATGTCCAGCCGGGCGATCACCTGGAACGTTTTCGGGCTCCCACCTTTGCTTGCCCGCACCGCGAGTTGCTGGCCAGGCCGCAGCCCTGCTATCCAGGCCGACCGTTTGAGCGGTCTCGCCAGGGAGGAACTGCAGGGGTAGGACGCCCATGCCGATGAGGTTGGTGCGGTGGATGCGTTCAAAGCTCTCCGCCAGGACCGCGCGCACACCCAACAGACGCGGGCCCTTTGCCGCCCAGTCACGCGAGCTGCCTGAGCCGTACTCCTTCCCTGCGATCACCATCGAGGGAGTTCCGTCCTGCTGGTACCGTACGGCAGCATTGTAGATGGTCATGAGTTCTCCAGAGGGCAGATACGTCGTCCATCCGCCCTCCCGATCGCCGGCCAGGCGGTTGCGCAGCCGGATATTGGCGAATGTCCCGCGCAGCATCACCTCGTGGTTGCCGCGCCGCGCTCCGTAGGTATTGAAGTCGACCGGTTTGACGCCACGCTCGATGAGGTACCGCCCGGCCGCGCTATCGGCCGGGATCGCGCCCGCAGGCGAGATGTGGTCGGTGGTCACCGAGTCTCCCACCCACACCAGCACTCGCGCAGCCTCAACGCCGGCAGGCCGATGCGGTTCTTTGGCCACGTCGACAAAGAACGGGGGCTGGCGTACATACGTGGACGCGGGATCCCAGGAGAATCGCTCCCCTGCCGAGACCGGCATCGTCTGCCAGGTCTGGTCGCCGGTGAACACGTCGCGATAGCGCGCCGCAAAGAGCTCCGGCGAGACAACACGCCTGACGACTTCGCGTACCTCGGCGGTGCTCGGCCAGAGGTCCTTGAGGTACACTGGGCTGCCGCGGGGGTCGCGGCCGAGGGGCTGCGTAAGCAGGTCGAGCTCCACCGTCCCCGCCAGGGCAAATGCCACGACCAGCGGCGGGGAGGCCAGATAACTTCCCCGCACCAGAGGATGGATGCGACCGTCGAAGTTGCGGTTCCCGCTCAGCACCGCGATGACCACCAGGTCGTGCTCCCGGATGGCGTCGGCGACCGGTTGCGCCAGGGGTCCACTGTTGCCGATGCAGGTCGTACAGCCGTAACCCACCAGGTGAAATCCGAGCGCCTCGAGGGGAGGCATCAGACCGGCCCGTTCCAGGTATGCGGTGACGACGGCGGAGCCAGGGGCCAGACTTGTCTTCACGGCCGGGTTCCGCTGCAGCCCCCGCTCGACCGCTTTCTTCGCCAGCAACCCCGCCGCCACCATGACCTCGGGGTTACTGGTGTTGGTGCAACTCGTGATCGCCGCGATGGCC
>VBAP01000063.1:3388-18685 GCA_005882335.1 Candidatus Segetimicrobium genomatis | reverse complement strand
CGCGAGACCTTTTAGAAGCGCGGAGCCTCGCCGAGGTCGAATCGTTGCTGAGAGAACGTTGCCTCTGGAACCTCAGCGATCGAAGGCCCGACGACCTTATTCATATTGGCAATTACATTTATCCCGCGCTCAAAGAAGGGATCGTCAAAGAGTTCTACTGGATCGTTCCCGACAGCTTCATGAAGAGCCCGGCTCAGCGGAAGAACCTTGTCCGGCAGTTCCAGATCCTCAACAGCGCCAATCCCCGGGCCATGAAGACGATTACGATCACGGACCACCGGCTAGTCGCCGAGATGGACAACACCAAGGTGATAGCGTGCACCCTGTCGCATCTGCCCGAGGTCCAAGAGGCGATGCTGCTCGACATTGACACCGATTTCCTCATGCCGGAGCCCGGCGTGAGCGCCCGTGCCGGGGATGACCTCTGGAAGCAGCTGCCCTGGATCTGGCCGGATGAATTGGTCGCGAGGTTGAAAGACAAGGGCGTCAGGACCGACTTCGTCACGATCGCTTATTCGGTCGAAGGGGGGTTCACCCCGCTTCCCTATAAATACCTGGGCGACGAGCTGGCGCTGCGCTTGAAGCATCCGGAATTGCCGGAGCGCCACCGTGAGCGGCTGGGACACAAACGGAGAGGGGCCTTCTACCTGCACGACAACGAACCCGAGAAAGCGATTGCGGAACACGAGATGGCGGTCGTTCTCGCGCCGGAGGATGCGTCGAGTCACTTTGCTCTGGCCTACCTCTATGACAAAAAAGGATTCTCCGATCGGGGCGCGGCCCGATACTGCCAGGCAGTCCAGCTCGACCCCACCTACGCCACGGCCTATAACAACTTCGGTCCTGTCTACCAGTCGTTGGGAATTGACGATCACGCGCAGGAAGAGTACCAGCGGATCCTACGATGGGATCCTCAGAACGCGGACGCCCAGTATGGGCTGGCCGAGCTGCTCGCTCAACACGAGAGGTGGGAGGCCGCGAGCAGCCTGTATCGGACGGTCATCGAGTCACGTCCGGATCATGCGAAAGCGCATCGGGGCCTCGGGTACGTGTATGCGAAGCGTGGCCTGTGGGATGAGGCGATCAGTCAGCTCGACCGAGTGATCGCTCTCCAGCCTTATTCCGGATTTGCGCATTTCTGGCTGGGGGAGGCGTATTTCCACCAGCGACGTTGGGACGAGGCCATCGAGGCCTATAGGGTTGCGCTGAGATGCGGCGTTCGCACTGTCACGACTCGTCGAAGGCTGGGACGGCTCTACTTGAGGAGGCGAAACTTCCACAAAGCTTTGAAGCAATACCGGATGGGACTTCGTGCGTGGGGATGGCGCACGCTGATCTGGATACGATCGCGTTCCAGAACGCTTTTCAAAAGGCTTTCACGGGAGCGGCAGTCGTGCTCACTGTAGACATCCGGCTCGCCAAGAACGAGAAGATCCCCTGGCGCCTCATCGAGGAAGAGGCGATTCTCCTCGATCTCGATGAGGGGGAAGTCCTGCGCCTCAACCCAGTGGGGGCCGAGATCTGGAGTGCCATTGATGGGCGGCACACGGTGGAGGAGATCGTCGCCCATATCCGTCGCACGTTTGAGGTAAGCCACTGGACAGCCAGAAGGGACGTGCACCGGTTCCTCAAGCAGCTCCTCCGCCACGCTCTGGTTGAGGAACGTCTCAGCGTCTCAACGGAGTCAGCCTGATATGGAGCATCGTTCAATCACCACCGTGCAGGAGAAAGAGTTTGGCCACGAGCTCATGACGAAGCTGGATGGACGGCGTTTCCCGGTGTCCGGGCAATGGGAGCTGACCTGTCGCTGTAATCTGCGCTGCGTCATGTGTTACACGGACTGCTTCAATACTCCCGACAGGCTCCGAGAGGAACTCAGCTTTCACGAAATCGTCCGGATCATGGACGAGATCCAGGAGGCCGGGTGCTTGGAGATCACCCTCACCGGCGGCGAGCCGCTGGCTCGGAAGGGATTTTTTGGACATCTACGCCTATGCGAAGCAGAACGTCTTCTTGATCACAGTGTTCACCAACGGGACGATGGTCACCGAACGCCTCGTCGAGTTCTGGACGCAGTATCCGCCCGCGATGATCGAGATCAGCTTCCATGGCCTGACCAAGCAGTCTTTTGAGCGAATCACCCAAGGTCTCGGGTCCTATGACCGCTGCCGGGAGGGGATCCGGCTGATCCTCGAACGAAAGTTGCCCCTCACGCTCAAAACAACCGGAATGACGCTGAATCGGGATGAGGTCTTCCGCATTAAAGAGTACGTGGCTGGTCTGGGCTACGAGTATTCCGAGAAGGTGCAGTACAAGTTCGGCTCGGACATCCGTCCCAGACTGGATAGCTCGGAGGATGTTTACGCGTATCAACTTTCGGAGCAGGATGTGACCGCCATCGAGCAAGCGGATCCCGAATTCCGCGCCGAGCGATGCCGGCAAGATGGTCAGAAAGAGGAAACGCTCCGGCAGGGAAAGTCACTGTGTGGAGGCGGCCTCTACAAGTTCCACATCGATGCCTACGGTCAGCTCCAGCTCTGCTCCAGAAATCGGCGACGGAGCTACGACCTCCGTCGCGGTTCCTTCCGGGAAGGCTTCTACGAGGTCTTGCCGCAGTTTCCTTGTCCCGCCCGCCAGCCTTCGGGGCAGGAGACGTTGCTGAGCATCAACGCCCCTGTCGCTCGAGCGAACACGAAGGAGGTGGCCTGATATGGGAGGCGGCTCACCGCTACCGATGATCGAGTACAAGGACTTCAGCCTGAACGTACATAACCAGGCGGTGCGCACGCGGACGGTCGTGAATGCCCAGATTGAACTGACCTACGGGTGCAATCTCCACTGCGTGCACTGCTACACCGACTGCTATAACCGGCCGGACCTGATCAAGCGGGAACTGCGCTACGAGGAGGTCACGCACATCCTCGATCAACTGGCCGGGGAGGGCTGCCTCTGGGTCTGCTTCACCGGCGGCGAGATCTTCATGCGGAAGGATTTTCTCGATATCTATGCCTATGCCACGCAGAAAGGCTTCCTGATCACGCTGTTCACCAACGGCACGCTGTTCACTGAAGCGATCGCCGATCACCTGCAGCAGTACCCCCCGTTTTGCATCGAAATCAGTTGCCACGGCGCCACCGAGGAGACCTTCGACCGGATCACGCAGGTCAAAGGCTCCTTCCAACGGTTTCTCAAGGGGATTCGACTGCTGGTGGAGCGCCGCTTACCCATCAAGATCAAGACCAAGGCCATGACCCTGAACAAGCAGGAACTGGACCAGATCAAGGCGTTTGTCGAGGGACTGGGGACGCAATTCAGGCTGAGCACCTTAATTTATCCCCGTCTCAACGGCGATCTGACGCCGGCGACGTACCGGCTATCTCCCGACGAGATCGTGGCGCTCGAGTGTCAGGCGGGGGAACCGGAGGAACGCTGCACCGAGGCTGAGAGCCAAATCGGCCCGCCAGCGGATGACCGGCTGTTTCGCTGTGGCTGCGGAACGACCGCGGTTCATATCAACGCCTGGGGGCAACTGGGGACCTGTACGTGGGTCACTGAGCGGGGTGATCTCAGGCAGCAGTCCGTGGCCGACGCGATCGCCGGGGTGTTTCCGAAGATCCGAGGCGCCCAGTACCAAAGCCAGACACCCTGTCGCACCTGCACGGTCCATACCTTCTGCGACAAGATGCCTGCGAATGCCGCCGCCGAGTCGGGCGATCCCGAACAGCCGGTCGCGCACTTCTGCGAGGTGGCCTACAAGCGGGTCGCGTGGCATGGGATCAGAGCTGCCCGTCCGGTGGAGCGTGAGGCTCGACCGGGATGAATGGCGACGTCCGTGTGACGGCACTCCCGCCTGTGTCTGAAGCGGCGACCGATCGTTACGAGCGGCTGTGCCTGAGCATCGCGGGAATCGGCTTCGAGCTGGCATGGGCGGGCGCCCCACCCGCGCAAGAGCGCTCGTTGAAATTCTATCGGGAGTTTCTCTCCGATAGAGATCATTCGTCAGGGGAGAACGAGATCAACGTCCGTCTTCGGGTACATTGTGGCGAACTCCCCAACTTAGAACGCGAGACCTCGATCTTTGATGCGGTTGCTAATCACTGGCGGCTGTTTCGATCGAATGGTCACGCTGTCTTCGAGATGTTCCACACCCTGCCCCCACATCCGCTCATGCAAGTCTCTATGATGGCTCCCGATTTCAGTTCTGGCGACGTGTATGTCCGACCTCGGAAGACCGGCCGGAGGCCGACGTGGTCGCTTCTGCGCGTGATGCGGCCCTTCGGTGAGCTGCTCTTGATTCAGCACCTCAGCCATGGTCGAGGCGTCCTCCTTCACGCACTGGGCGTGTCCGATCAGGGAGAGGGCTTGGTGTTCATCGGCCGCTCCGGCGCTGGGAAGAGCACCTTAGCCAACCTGTACAAGCGTTACAAGGGCGTGACCATCCTGGGTGATGAACGGGTGATCGCAACCAAGGAGGAGGGCCGGTTCTGGCTATCCGGCACCCCCTGGCCTGGAGGCGCCTTTAGGGTGTCCGGTCACCGTGTGCCGCTTCGGAAGATCTTCTTCCTCGAGCATGGCTCGTGCAACGCCCTGATCGGTGACGCCCGCCTGACCCACTACGGCCTTCTGTTCCAGCAGCTCTTCCTACCGTTCTGGCATGGCGAGGCGCTCGGATTTGCCGTGAACTTCGCGCATGAACTGATCGCCGCGCTCCCGGCGCATCGCCTGGCCTTCGTCAATGATCGAACGGCAGTCGAATTCCTCCGAGCCCATCGGTGAAGAATCGTGGTCGGCGACCAGCTATCAACGTCCAAAATGAAGGGGAGTAGAACTATGGAGAAGGTTGAGAAGACAGAGAAGAAAGCTTACTCGCGACCGGCGATCGTGAGAGTGAAGCTCAACCCCGAGCAGGCCGTGCTCGGAACCTGCGCCGCCAGCGGGTCGAGTCTGTCGCAAGGTGGCGCCGGACGAGCATGCGTTGTAGGCGGGTGCCGGCAGTCGAACAGGTTCCAGGGCGCCGACAGTGGCTCAGGCTCATAGGTCGACGTGAAGATCGAAGAATCGTCACCGCGGCAGCTCTGGACGCGACTATCCGACAAAGCTGCCCGCCAACGGGTTCCCGTCCAAGCCATGATCGAGCTCACCTATGGATGCAACTTGCGCTGCGTCCACTGCTATAACCCAACCCATCAAGCCAAGGATGAGCTGGGTACCGCACAGATCAAGGCACTGATCGACCAACTGGTCGAGGCCGGCGGCCTCGATCTTGCGTTTACGGGTGGGGAGATCTTCACGCGCAGGGATCTGTTCGAGATACTCGCGTATGCTGCCGCGAAGGGCTGCCTGATCACCCTCCTCACGAATGCCACGTTGATCACGCCTCGACGAGCGGACCGGATCCAGGCGCTCCACCCCCAGTGTGTCGAGATTTCCATCTACGGCGTGACCCAGGCGACCTATGAACGCGTGACCCGGATCCCCGGCTCCTTCACGCGCTTCATGACGGGAGTCCGATTGCTTCGGGAAAGAGCGGTCCCCCTGCTCATCAAGATGCCCGTGATGACCCTCAACCAACATGAGGTCCAGCCGGCGAAGAGGCTGGTCGAAGGGTGGGGAATCAAGTTTATCTACTCGACAGAGATCTTCCCCCGCGTCGATGGTTCGATCGAGCCGCTGCAGTACCGCCTCGCCCCTCACGAGGTGGTGCACATCGATGAGAGCATTTTGGGGCCTCGCAGGTGGCGTGCTGGGGGCGGTGTGAGAAAGGGCGAAACCTGTCAGGCACACGAAGGTCTGTTCACCTGCAAATGCGGCAAGAGCTCGCTCGCGGTGACGCCGTACGGGCGGATGAACCTCTGCGTGTCCCTGCCCACCCCGCAATACGATCTCCGGAGCGGCACCGTTGCCGACGGCTGGAAGACCTTGGTGGACTTTGTGGACCAAGCCAATACAGCCCCAGGCGAGGCCTATGAGTGTCCCGATTGCCCCGTCCAGAGCCATTGCCGACAGGGTCCGATGAATGCCTGGCTGGAAAGGCGCAGGCTCGAACCCTGTCTGGCCTACTTCAAAGAGCTGGCGACCTTGGAGAAGCAGGTCTCTGAGGCGGTGAACCGAACGGACCAGGGGACGCGAGAAGAACACGGCGGCGGATCGTGACGGTGTTCGCTCATAGCTGGAGACTTAATGTTCGAGGGGAGAGCATGCCAGGCATTCTAGATTCTTCCGCGCCAACAGCGGTTTCTGAGCCGCGCCTCAGGCTTGCCAACTGTCTTTGGGAGGTCACCTCTCCTCAAACAATCCTAGCCGCCTCTTCGTTAGGCGCGACGGAGCGGCTTCAGCGGCTTCTCGAGCGGTATCGCACGCTCCTGGCTTCCCTGGGCCTTCTGGAATCTCTGGAGGCCGTTGTAAGTTCTCAATCTCTTGTTGCGCGATTCATGTTGATCCACTCTCCGTTTGAGTTCCTTCTGGCGCAATTGGATGAAGACCGCCAACGGGAAAGGGAAGACCACGACTATCTGGAAGAGCGCGTGAAACTGATCTGCCTAACCCCCTGTTGGGCGTCGCGAGCTCCCTTTACGATGACGCTCCGCAAGCGGTGTCTTCTCAAACCAGTCCCGATCCACTATACGAATCTGATTCTGGATCTTCGGGAATTTTCTCGGAACGAGTTCGGCGTCGCATCCTCAAACGGCGCGGTACGATTTCCGGGCGAATCGAGCCCCCACGATTTCGCCTGGGATGAGTCTCTGTGCCTTCTCCGGTTCTCCATGGGGCACGCGCCATTCCTGCTGCGCAATCCTGCGGACTACGTCGTGTACTCGTCGAAGAATGTCATTAAGGCGGAGAAAATTCTGTCTGAAGACAGCTCGACGTATGCGATTCAATATCAGGGGGAGGTGTTTGAGGAGGTTGTGGGGATCGTTGAGAAAGCGCAGGCACTCATCCAGGCGTATCAGCCAGCTCTTTTGACGGAACTCCGATTCTTCGTCCGGGCTTTCGGGATGGACACCTCATTGGAAGGGATCGCGAAAACACTCTATTGTAGTACGCTGACACAGCCGGGACTGGTCCAGATGGCACCCTATCTTCTCGGCGCACCAGAAGGAATGAAGGTAGAGAAGAGGGGCGATCCTCTACTGGCCATGCTGGTCGCGGCCCAGATCATCCATGAAGGGCTCCATCAGAAACATTACTATCTCAACCGTTGCGGAGACACGGAGCCGGCGAACGAAAGGCAGCACGGCTTCATTCGGCCTGAGTTTAGCGAGGTTCAGATAGCATGCCCGTGGACGCAGAATCAAACGCGCTGTCTGCACCTCTTTTTTACCTTGGCGCTGTCGGTGGGTTTTGAGGTCCTGTTTTTGGAGCATCTTCTTCATACCCAGAGACTTCGCTCCGAGGAACAGGATTTCTTCAAAAGAAGGCTTAAGCGTAAAAGAAGATATGTCCTCGCTCTTCTGGTCCAGGCCGAGCTCTTGCGGCATTGCTTCTCCGCTGAAGGGCAGATCGTCTTGGGCGAGCTCAGCCGATTGTTTGGATACCAAACCACTTGATGTCCCTTCGCTACTTCACTGAATATAGCCTCCTCTTTTGGGGATGAGTTTCTTGGAAGACGCTGGAGACTTCGTGTTCGGTGGGGGAGCATGCCAGGCATCTTAGATTCTTCCGCGCCAACACCGGTTTCTGAGCCGCGCCTCAAGCTTGCCAACTGCCTGTGGGAGGTGACCTCCCCTCAAACAATTCTGGCCGCCTCTTCGTTAGGCGCGACGGAGCGGTTGCAGCGGCTTCTGGGGCGGCACCGTGCGCTGCTGTCTTCTCTGGATCTCCTGGAAGCCCTGGAGGCCGTTGTAACTTCTCAATCTCTTGCTGCTCGCTTCATGTTGATTCACTCTTCGTTGGAGTTTCTTCTGACGCAACTGGATCAGGACCGCGACCGGCAACGGGAGGATCGCGAGTACTTGGAAGAGCGTGTGAAACTCATCTGCCTCGCCCCTTTTGGGGTGTCGCGAGTTCCCTTCACGATGGCTTTTCGCAAACGATTTCTCCTCAAACCAGTTCCAATAAGCTATACGAATTTGATTCTGGATCTTCGGGAATTTGCCCTGGACGAATTCCTCGTCACATTGTCAAACGACGCAGGGCGAGTACCAGCCGACTGGAGCTCCCCCGAGTTCATCTGGGACGAGTCTGTGTGTCTTCTTCGACCCGTCGCATGGCAGGCGACATTCCTGCTGCGCAATCCGGCCGATTATTTCGTGTACTCGACGAACAACATAACGGACTCGGAGGAGTTTCTATCTGAGGACAGCCCGTCGTACGAAATTGAATATCGTGGCGAGCGCTTCGAGGAAATTGCGGAGATGATCGAGCTAGCCGAAGCCTATATCGAGGCGTACGACCCACGCCTGTTGAAGGAACTGCGATTCTTCGTCCGGGCATTTGCGATGGATACCGCTCGAGAAGGCGAAGGAAAGGTGTTCTATTCCAGTTTGAGATGGCAGCCAGGGCTCGTCCAGATGACGCCCTATCTGCTCGGCAAACGGGAAGGCATGAAGATCGAGAAGACGAGCGATCCTGTCGTGATGATGCTGGTCGCCGCCCAGATCATCCACGAAGGGCTCCATCAGAAACATTTTTACCTGAACAGCTGTGAAGATACGAACCCGATCAGCGAGGGCCCATGCGGTCTTACTCGGCCTCAGTCTCGTCAGGCGCAGATCACCTGTACGTGGGGTGAACGTCGTGGCTTGAACGACTTCTTCAACCTGGCTGTGTCGCTGGGTTCTGAAATCATGTTTCTGGAGCATCTCCTTCGCACCCAGCGACTCCGCTCTGAGGAACAGGATTTCTTTAAACGAAGGCTTAAGCGCAAAAGGAGTTATCTGATCCCGCTGTTGGTCCAGGCCGAGCTTTTGCGGCATCACTTCTCCCCTGGAGGAGAGATCGTCTTGGGGGAGCTCTTCCGATTGTTCAGGTACCAAACGACGTGACATCAAGCGCACGTCAGATTCCCTTTCGATACTATGTCGGATGTAGCCTCGTTGCTCTCACTCGTCTGTTGCGTCGAGTCCTCGACCAAATCCGGCGTGTGGTCGCACTCCCCGAACAACTTGCACTGATCATTTGGACCCCGCGCGAGATCGCTCGGTCCTCGAAGGCCAACTGGGATAGCTGCTCGTACGTACGGGGCTATGCACGCCTGGACCAGTGGCTCGATGCGAGGGAATTTGCGCTCGTCGAGAGATATTTTTCAAAAAGTGGATCGGTGCTCAATCTGGCGTGCGGCGCCGGGCGGGAGGTCCTGCTGCTCGGCCGACGAGGAATGAGCGTGATCGCCTGTGATTGGAGCCCCGGAATGATCGCGGAGGCCCGGCGCCGAGCCGAGGATGCGAAGCTGCCCGCCCGGTTTGCGGTGGCCGACCTGATGCAAGACCTCCCCTACGCCGAGAACGCCTTCGACTATCTCTACCTGTCGGGTTATGGCTACCTCTTTCCGAGGTGGCGCCGCGTGCGGTTCTTGAGGCAGGCGTATTTGGTTCTGAAACCTGGCGGCGTGTTCATCATTGCCTTTCCCCCGGCGAGGGAAGACCCCGGGATTCCGGCGGGGCCGTCGGAATGGCTGTTCATGCGCCTGAGACGATGGGCTCCCTTCAATCGCGCCTATGAACCCGGCGATCGCTGCGTCGGCGGGACGCTCGTCCACTACTTTCGCTCGGCGGAACTGGCTGGAGAGTTCCAAGAAGCAGAATTCCTTGTCAAAGAGTGGCTGTGGGACGAGGGTTATGCGGTATTGGTCAAGCTGTAAGGACCCCGGTCGGATCTCTCTTCGATACTATGTCGGACGTAGCCTTGTTGCTCTCAGTCGTTTGTTGCGTCGAGTCCTCGACCAAATCCGGCGTGTGGTCGCACTCCCCGAACAATTCGCACTGATCATCTGGACCTCGAGCGAGATCGATCGATTCGCGAGAGCCGGTTGGAATAGCTGCCCTGTCGTTCGGCATTATTCACGCAGGGACGATTGGCTCGATGCGGCGGAAAAAACTCTCGTCGAGAGCTATTGCATGAAAGACGGAGAGCTCCTGAACGTGGCGTGCGGTGCAGGACGAGAGGCGTTGATGCTCGCCAGGCGGAGGTTGAGGGTAACGGCCTGTGATTGGAGCCCCCGGATGATCGCGGAGGCCCGGCGTCGAGCCCAGGAGGCGAATTTGCCGGTGCGGTTTGCCGTGGCCGACTTGACACATGACCTCCCCTACCCCGAGAAGGCCTTTGACTATCTGTTCCTGACCAATATCGCCTATAGCTATATCTTCCCGAGGTGGCGCCGGGTTCGTTTCTTGAGGCAAGCGCATTCGCTTCTGAAACCCGACGGTGTCTTCATCATTTCGTTCGCCACCGCGAGTGGCGAGTCAAGAATTCCGGCAGGACTGTTGGAATGGCTGTTCATGCGCCTGAGACGATGGGCCTCCTTCAATCGGGAGTACGAACCCGGCGATCGCTTTGCAGGGGATGGATTCGTCCATATCTTCCGCTTCGAGGAGCTGGCCCAAGAGTTCCAAGAAGCACGGTTCCTCGTCAAAGAGTGGCTGTGGGAGCAGTGCTACGCCGTGCTCACCAAGGGGTGAGACACCGAAGCTGCACGAGAGACGAGGATGAACCAGGAATTGACCCAGGCGACCGCGTCATAGGAGATCCTCGTAGGAAGTGCTTGATGACTCTCCGGTTCTGGCTCTCGAAAGGAATCTTTAAGTTCTCAACCGCATTGCGATACGCTGTTCTGGCCATCCTCCCGCCGCGTCTACGAGCACTACGAACGTGCAAGTTCACGGGAACACAGTGAAACCGAAATCTCACAGGGCCTCAATGAGTTTGAGGGGGCACTGCTTGATAATGAGCTGTTCCCACCTTGCGATCTCCTTATCCTCGGTTGCGGCAGTGGCCGCGAGACCATTGCGCTCGCAAAACACGGCTTCCGTGTAAAGGGCGTGGACATCATTCCGCGATTGGTCGAAGAAGCGAAGGCCTATGCTACGAGGCATCAACTGCCGGCCACATTTGAGTGTCAGGATATTACTCAGCTGAGGTTAGCGCCGAACTCACATGACTGCGCATTGTTTACGTTATGGCTCTACGAGCAAGTACCATCGCGCGTGCTGCGTATTCAGGCGCTCGGGACGCTACGGACGATCCTGCGACCGAAAGGGCGCGTGATTTTTCATTTTCATCTATCGCTGCCGACACCGGAGGAACGGGAATTGTTCTATTTGCTGCTGGGATTGGCGTGGATAACGTGGGGGAACCGCCAGTACCAAGTGGGGGACCGCCCGGTCATACCCATCGGATTTACTCACCCGTTTGCCAGTGTGGAAGAAGTGAAGGCTGAGTGCCATGAGGCCGGTTTTGACGAGGTGCGAATTCGCCTCTTTGAAGGTGGGTGGGGCGGGTATGTTGTGGCGACTGTCGGGAGTATGAACCCTCCGAGGAGTTGGCCCAAGAGTTCCAAGAAGCACGGTTCCTCGTCAAAGAGTGGCTGTGGGAGCAGTGCTACGCCGTGCTCACCAAGGGGTGAGACACCGAAGCTACACGAGAGACAAGGATGAACCAGGAATTGACCCAGGCGACCGCCAGTGATCGGCTCGGCCTAGCTGATCTCCACGAGATCAGTGACCTTCTGCTTCGGTCTGGGCTCTTTTGTTTCCGGGTGGCCAGTTGGAGCATGTATCCCGCGGTGTGGAAGGGAGATCAGCTCACGGTGGAGCCCGCTTCCCCGACGAGCCTTCAGGCGGGAGATGTCATCCTTTTTCACCAGTGCGGACAACTGATCTGTCACCGCGTAGTCGCGCTCGACACGGCGGGGCCTGGAACACGGGTCATCACAAAAGGTGACGCGGCGACCGGATGTGGCGAGGTCATCCGACCAGACCAGGTGCTAGGAAGGGTCGTGACCGTCACGCGGCGGTGGCCCTGGTCGCGCAGCGGTCTCTGGGTCGGTGCCCTGGCCAGGCGGGTTGATCAGGCAACGGAGCGGCTCACGCTTCTCCTCGTCCAATGGCTCCAATCCATCCAAACGGTGCGCTCTTACCGCTGGATAATGCGGGCCCTGCTGTCTCGCTGCGTTGCCTATTATGTTGGAATCCCAGAGGGGAAACGGTGGTTTCGCTATCAGCGGATCAGCGGCTGGAGACCCCCTGGGCCGCTGGTGGGTCACCACCGTTACCACCTCGTGGCCAAGCTCGCCGGAATCTGGGTGGGAAGCGTGCGAGTAACGGCGAGCGGGGAAGGTTACAGGATCGACGACTTCTATGTCCGACTTCGATACCGTGGCCTCGGCGTGGGTTCACATCTGCTCGCCGTGGCGGCGACTGCGGCAAGCAGGAGCAGGCCTTCCGTGCTCCTGGCGTCGATCGAACCCGCCAACACGGCCGCCCTTCGCCTGTTCACAAAGGCAGGGTTTCGCCACACCGGAGGCCTCCGTGGCAACCAGGTTTCCCTTCGGCGAGAGCTCTAGGGAAGCTGGCTGCGGGCTCGGATGGGCATGTTACGAGCACTGACCGAATTGGCGGGGAATTTTAGATCGGCGCACGTTGTCGTCCTCTGTTATCACCGGATTCGAAGTCGTGAGCGGTTCGCCGACCAGATGGCCGCTCTCTCGGAGCGTGGGTACTCCGTCCTTTCGATGCCGCAATTCACAGAATGGCTGAACGGCTCTCAGTTGCCCTCGCGCTCCGCCGCGTTGCTGACCTTCGACCACTGTTATGCTGAGCAACTCGAAAGCGCCCTTCCGGTACTCGACGAGTTGACATTCCCCGCCACCTTTTTCCCGGCCTCTGCGGGCCTCGCCCGCGAGCGTCCGGGTGTGGCGGCCCACTGGCGCAAGACACTTCTCGAGCTCACGAAGGCAGGCCACACCATTGGCTGCCACACGCACAACCATCCCATCCTTACCAGGTTATCCACAACCGACGTTCGGCAGGAGGTGCTGCGCTCGAAGCTGGCGCTCGAAGACGCGCTGGGCCAGCGGGTGAGCGCGTTCTGCTACCCATATGGGGCCTATGACGCCCGTGTCCGAAAGGTTGTCCAAGACGCAGGCTTCGACGTCGCTTTCACCGTGGACCTTGGCGGGGTGAAGGTTGGGGACGATCCCTACCGACTCAAGCGCGTGCCGGTCCTCGGCGAACCCAGGGCCGCCGAGTTCGGAGTCTATCTATCCGGGAGATTCCTGATCTCTGGCGCCGTCCTCCTGGGCTGGAAGCTACGAGAGCGCTTTCTGGACCGAAAGACGTCTCAGCCGGAGCGAAACCGATGAAGATCGCTGAAATCGAGCGATACCTCGTGGACTATTCCAGTATCAGTTCAGGGAACAAGATCAGATTCGAAAAGTTACGCGCGGTGCTGAGTCCGATGCGGAAGGCGGGGATCGACTGCATCCTGCTCAAGGGCGCGGATCTGATCCCCCGTCTCTACGGCGTCCTGGGCGTGCGACCGCTTGGCGATGCTGATCTCCTGGTTCATGAAGCCGACCTGCCGGCACTCGATCAGGTCCTGACGCGATTGGGCTACCGCCCCCAAATAGACGGCAACCCGGCGTACGTGGATCCTGAGCACATCCTTGCGTTGGATATCATCACCAGTGTGTGGTACGTGGAGGACCAGACTCTCCTCTGGCAACGGTCGGTGCCGAGAGACCTACAGGATGTCCAGGTCAAAGGCCTGGGAGCGAGTGATCTCCTCATTTATCTGACGGCGTACAACGTCATCCACCGAGGGTATCTGTCCGCTTCCTTTGCGCGAGACATCGCGTTCCTCGTAGAAAAGGAAGCCATCGATTGGGACTTCGTCGTGGAGGAGGTGTGTCGATGCCGGCTCAAAATTCCCATGTATCACGGCCTTTCCTTTGTGGTGACGCGGTACCCACGAGTTCCCATTTCGGATTCTGTCCTCCGGAGGTTTGCTCCCTCAACCGTCATTGAGAGGTTCTGGCATCTGGTGTTCGAGAGGCTGGTGACCGACAAGCAGGTTGGCGGACTCGGTCATCTCCTATTGTTTCTGACGCGTCCCGGGTCGAAGAAGTGGCGCTGGCTGCAGGACGCCTTTTTCCCATCCGCCGCGTTTCTCAAATGTCGATACGGCAACCGATGGGAAGCTCACGCGCTTTGGACACGCCTCTCGAGGCCGTTCTATCTGCTGTCCCAAGCCGGGAGACTCTTTCTGAGGATTGTGCGATTGGCGCTCGGCGGACGGGCGTGACTTGCGAGATGATGCGGGGGCTGTGCACGGGAAGCTGACGTTTCAAACCGTATCGCTCGGTGGATTCGTGCTGCTGTTCGTCGCGAGCCGCCTCCTCTACGTGGCGCTGATCGATCCGGCCCGCCTGCTCAGCGGGGAAGAGCTGTATCGGGGTACCATCGCTCAGGAACTCGCGACGGGCCTCACCATGCGCTTCCCCGAGTACCGTGCGGACAACTATTCGGGGGGCTCGTTGGTGATCGGGGCCCTCGCCGCCGGCTTCTTCCGGCTGTTCGGGCCGACCCTGTTCGCCCTGAAGCTGGCTCCGCTCTTCCTGTTCACGCTCGCGTTGCTCTTCTGGTACTGGACCATCCAGCGGTATGCGGGCGAGCGGGTGGCAGGCTACTTCGCCATGCTCTTCTGTTTCTCGCCCCCACTGTTTACCGGCCACTCTGTGACCGCGATGGGGTTTCATTCGGAATCGATCGTGTTTTCTGCCGCGTTTCTCCTCTTCGGCATGCTCTCAGAGGACAAGCCCTCGCGGGCGTATCCCGTGCTCCTGGGACTCACCGCGGGGATCGGGCTCTGGTTCGCCTACATCTATGGGCTCACCCTCTTGGCCCTGCTGGTGTTCTGGTTCTGGCACGACACAGGCATGTTCAGGCGGCCGCGCGTGCTGTGGTTCGCGCTGGGCTTTGTCGCGGGCTTTTCTCCCTGGATTATCATCAATGCGCAGACTCACTTTGCCGGCCTCGTGGTCCGCAGTAGACACGTGTGGGAGCACTTCGGACTCGACCATCTGTGGGTTGGCTTGGCCCATCCCCGCAGACTCTCTCCCTATGAATTTTTCGCCGATATTGCGTCCGACGAAACGCGGAATCTGCCGCGGCGGGCCGTGAACCTGCTCTATGCCCTCCTCTATCTAGTTCCCATCCTGACCGCTGGCGTCGTGCGTCTCAAGACGGGCTGCGCACCGGCCGGACCTAACCCGGCCCGACCCTCGCTCGTGGAGTTCGGGATCCTGTACCTCGTTGTGTTCGCCCTGGCCATGCAATTCAGCGATTTCAAGGCCGAGCG
>VBAP01000063.1:0-3382 GCA_005882335.1 Candidatus Segetimicrobium genomatis | reverse complement strand
CATCTCCCGGCCTATTCCTTCCTGTTCTTTCTCGTCGCCTACTCGCTTGCGGGCTGTCAGCGCCTGGTCCCACTCATCCAGCGGCAGATCCAGACCGTCTTCCTGGCCAGCGCGGTCGTGTTGGGACTTGGGACGCACGCGCCCCTGTTGTCTCTGGACCGGCCAGGCGGGGCTTTCTCCGTTAAGGGATACGCCTACGCCATGATGCCAGCGACGTATACCTTCACTCACGCAGCGGAAGGCGCGGACGAGCGCGAGTTCCGCGAGTTCGTTCTCGCCCTGGTGCACAGGCCGTTCTTCTCCGACATCCTCCCCAGGCTGTCTCACGATGATCAGCGGGAGCTTTCGGGCGCGATCACGCTGCTGCTCGCTGATGTGACCCCGTTGAACGGGTTGGCTGAGGAATTTACCCGGATCGAGCGGTTGGTTCCTCCCGGGTTCGAGACATTCTTCTATTATCAGGTGGGAGGGGTGGCGATGGACCGGCATCGTGGGGATTTCGCCCGGGCGGCCGCGGCGGTGGACTTTTTGCGTCACCGCTCTCCCGCGGCGCATCACCTGGCCCTGGTCGGCGTTTACCGGTCTTGGCTCGACGGGGCTTCTCTCGACGGAAGCCTCGAGGCGGTTGTTGACGCACCGGTCAGCGTGGCTCCCGAATTAGCACGTCATTACTGGCGAGCCCTCGGCCGTTTCGCGGGCCGGTCTTGGTACGACAGGGAGCGGTCATTGAGCCAGGTCAACGCCCACGTGCAGCTGTTCGTGTCACGGCTCGATCCTTCGGTGCGGCGACCGTTCCTCCAGGGCGTCGGGGAATACCTGCTGATCGCTCACCTCGTCTACTACACGGCCTGGGCCGCGCCAGCCGAGCTTGAGCGCTTCCCTCTTGCCTATCAAGGGGCCCTCCTCGAAGGCTGGGGGATGGCACTGGGGGAATTGGAGCGTTCCGCTCCTTCCTGGTCGGGTCACGCGAGTATATTGTGGACGCTGGCGACGAAGGGCTTATCAGCCAGGAGCGTCGTGGCGGTTCGGCAGGGGAAAGCGGAATTTGACTCGCTCTTCGAGGCGTCGGGGGCTAGTCCCCGCAAATAGGAAGTAGATGGGCCTCGCGGCCGGGAGCTCCCGGCCGCGAGGATTGGCGCACCAGCTACGGACAGGTCTCGCCGTGCTTTTGGATATTCCCGTTGCGTAGGACCGTATTGCTGTTGGTGTATGGCACCCCGAACACTTGAATCGAGAAGGTGTCCCTACCGCCTCCCGGCTCTCCATTGTCCCTGATCGTGACGATGAACGTCACAGGGACGCCACTCGCGTCGCCGTCACCATTGATCGTGGTCTGGCAAGGGACGCTGTTGTCGACGCTCGTAATCGCCGTGCTCTTCATGCTGAACGACATACTGTGGTCGTCGAAGACCACGTGGCCCCTCCTCGACTCGTCTGGCTGAATCCCGCCGACGACTCCGAAATTCGCGAACGCTGTTCCGTTGTTTCCTACGATATTTCCACCCCCGGTCCCGAAGCTCCCACTCGGAGGCGAGCCCGGCTGGCAGTCGATCATCGCGTCTGTGATGCCGAGCATGACGTCGGCGAGTACCTGTTGGGTGATCGCGTCGATCGTGGTCACGTGCAACGCGACCACCCTGAGCTCGCCGCTACTGCCCGCGACGGCTGACGTTTGCTCGTTGATGGTCGCGGTGCCGTTCGGCAGCGACACGGTCTGGTTCGGCGCGCCCGTGACGGTCACTGCCTGACCGTTGATAACGAGGTTCGGGAGCTCCGAGCTGCCCGCGACCGCCGGCCCTGGCCCGCAGCTTGCCGCACTCCGGGCCATCAGAAAGTCGGTGGTGATCCCGTTGCCCGAGACGGTCAGGCTCACGGTGCCCATCGAGGCCGCGGCGTCGGTCGCCTGCAAGCCGACGGCGACGCTATGGAGCGAGTCGGCAGCGAGCGAGGCCGCGCCGCCTGTGGCACTGCCGGGAATGTCCCCTGAGAGAAGCGACGCCTCGACCCCGCCGCCAGCTGGGGGGAGCTGACCGGTGGCGGCCTTGATGGTGATACCGGCGGCTGGCACGGTGAGCTGCACCCCCGTCGCCTCACCACCGAAACTGAGCGCCTGTGCGCGGCTGGGCCAGACCGACAAGCCGAGCAACGCCACCAAAGCAATGACAGTGGCGCGACAAGACCACCGTAGTCTCATGAGACCCTCCTTGTGGGTTTGCCGCGCGGGGCGCTCGCCTCGGCGGCGGAATGGAGTGAGCTCCTGACGGGAATCATTGGCGATCCAATCGATCCCGTCTATTCCCCAGGAGGGTTCGTCCGAAGGAATTAGCCGTTACGGGCTGGTCATCATGATCTTCGCGACAACGGCCGCACGCGAGGAGACCTCCATCTTGAGCATGATCAGTCGCAGAAAGGCCTTCACCGTGTTGGGGCTGACGTTCATCCGATTCGCGATCTCCTTGTTGCTCAGTCCTTGCAGCAAAGACTCCAACGCATCGCGCTCGCGTCGCGTGAGGTTGAATTGCTCAGAGACGGGCGATAAGGGAACCAGTCCGGAGGGAGCTCTTTCCAGCAGGACGGCGATGCTGGCATGAGAGGGACCTTTGCCGTCCGAATCCACGAAGAAGGTTCTGCAGAAATAACGCCTCCGACCCGACCGGAACTCGGCCACGAGGGGTGATTCGCGCGCGGGCTCCCGATTGAGTAGACTTTCACGTATCTTTTCGGTGAGGAAGGCGTCGGCGGGCCGGACGTTCGCGAGATGGTTTGGATAGCTGAGAACCCGGATCGCCTCGGCGTTGAACGCGACGGGACGCAGTGAGGAGTCCAGCAGGAGGAAGCCAACCGCGGACCTGGGCGGAGGCCCCACCTCAGGCTTACGGCAGGGGGGCCTCAGCAACTGGCCTGTCTCGGAGTTCGGACGCTGCGCGACTGACAGCGGCGAACCGTTACGGTGCATCGTGACCTCCTTGAAAAGCGTTCCTCGCCGCGCTCCGGAGAAGCCCCGATGGCGTTCTACGGGAAGCGCACGCCTTACAATGAGGGGCACCCCGGGTCTAGCCGATTGGGAAGATTCCGGATACATAGACCGGCAATACCCTCTAACAGCGACTGGTGATTTACCTGGTCTATTTCTCCGGGTTAGACCGCATCGAGCCTTGAAAGAGTCAGCCGTTTCAGTACGTTGGAGGTGACTGATGACCACGATCCGCCAAGACCACGCGGGTGAAGGATGACGACCTCAGAAATTGAGCGATACGATCCCTTGTGTGGGCTCGTAGGTCGGTCTAGGACCGGAATCGGATTGTTCGGTGGTATTCACGGCCACAGCGGGGACAGCGGAGCCACGTCTGGCGGGCTCGGCGCACGATGCGCCGACAATGAG
>VBAP01000062.1 GCA_005882335.1 Candidatus Segetimicrobium genomatis | reverse complement strand
CGCTCTTGTCTGGGGAACCTAACGACAGTGAATAGTGAATCGTGAATAGTGAATCGTGAATAGTGAATAGCAAAAATCTCAGATACAGTCTCACGACTCACTATTCACTAGTCACTATTCACTAGTCACTATTCACTATTCCTTACTGAGGTAGGCTCCCGCTGCAGCCGGCTGAGCAGGGCTCCCATCGGCGCGACGTCAAATGGCGCTCCGTTCCGGTAGGCGATCGCCAACCCTGACACGGATGACACTTTGCCGCCGGGCAGAATGATCCCAATGAGGTTCAGGGGGTCGGCCGCCGAGACCACGATTACCTCGCGGTCTTCCGCCACGCGCCGGACCGCCCTCAGCGCCTCCACCGCTTCCGGCAGGGCGAATTGCTCGCCGACAAATCCCGCGACAAATCGCCCGCCGCGGACCTGGCCCTGAGCCTCCCAGCGGCGATAGAACCCCAGCAGGACGCGCCAGCCCGGCGCCAGCGACTCGCGAGCCACAAGATCGCGGAACACCACACCGTATCTTCGCAGCAGCTGGCGAGCAATAGCCTCCTCGCTGCTACGTGATTCGACCTCTCCGGAACCCTGCCACAATGACCATCGACCGACCGGCAGTGATCGGCCGTGTGTGCGGAGCCCTGCTCCATACGGTCCGGAGCGAACCCCCGAACCATTCGGCACGGGGCGGAGGCCGCCGTAGGCCCGGTACCGCCGCCTGTCTCGGCGCCGAGTGCCTCCGTGCAGCAATTGCCGCAGGCCGGCCACACCATCGCCGCTGACTACGCCTTGAGCTACCAGTTCCCACAACGCATCTTCCACCTCCGAGGGCAGGCGCCGCGTCCCCTTCACGATATCGGACATAAACGAAGCGCCGCGCTGCTGGAGGTAGCGCGCCACGTCACCCGCGGCCGAAGATAGGCGGGCTACCGTGGCATCGAGATCACGGTGCACGCGTAAGAAGACCGGCAGGTCCTCGCGCAGGACAAACGCGATGGGCGAGTTGCGGCCCGGTCCCTGGCGCCGAGACGGCTTGCCGGTCCCGGACTGTTCTTCAGTCATGCCGCCGCCGGCGCTGAGCCTGCCCCAGGTCACCGTACCCGACAGGCAGAGATGCTCGAGATCAGCCGGATCGTAGAGGCGGACACGCGCAGGAATGACGTGCTCTTCCCACGCCGGCGCCGGGAGCTCCATCCCTTGTAACTGACCGATGATCTGGAGCACGCCGTCCCGGCCGTGGAGTTGCGAACCCGGCTGGACGTGCTGCCAGCGGAACAGGAAGCGCATGAAGTCTGCGGCAGGGACTGCCTCGATCTCCCGGCGGAGCCGGCCCAGCGTGAGCCGGTGGATGCGGGCCAACAACCTGCGCTCGCACCATTCTTCCTCCACAATCCCCGGCGTGAACCGGCCGCGCAGCACAGTCCCCATCCCCTCCAGGGCGGCCAGCGCAATCTTCACGTCAGCCGGACGCACGCCCAGGCGGGCGGCTAAGGCCGCCGGCGTAACCGGACCGGCCACGACGAGCCATCCCAGTACAATTTGCCGGATGGCATCATCCTGTGTCAGTTCAATCTGCCCTGCGCGCGGAAGCGCGATGGTAACCTCCGGAGTGAATCGCACGTCCGGCACCGCGGCGCGCACAAGTGCTACGCGTTCAGCGGCCACATAGGCACGATACTCCCGGTATGAATCGTCCCGCCAGACCGCGACCGTCGCGCGACCGGCAGCAATGAGGGCGTCAGCATATGAGACCCAGGCCCCGGCCTCTTCCTCTGGCTGCAGGCCAACAGAAAGGAGGTGATCGTGTAGTTCGTCGGCATCTCGAACATCCGGCTGGGCCTGCTGGCGCACCTCGTCGATCGCCGCCTGGTCCAGCGCCCCGATGCCGGCCGCCAGCTCCGGGTCGGTGCGGCGTAGGGTCACGGCGCGCGCCCGGCGCTCCTCCAGCGGGGCATCGTCCAGGAAGGCAAAGGGATTGGCGTTGAGAATCTCGTGTGACATCGGCGACGGGCTGGGAGTCTCCATCGCGACGGTGCGTAGCTCCCCCCGCTCGATGCGCCCCACGATCTCCTGCAGCCCGTCCAGATCCATCGCCTCGTGCAGGCAGTTGTCGATAGTCTCATTGACCAGCGGATGGTCGGGCGGGGTGACAGGGCCGGAGCGATTATCCTGGCAGGCCACCTGCTCAGGAAAGACCGCCGCCATCAGATCTTCGGCCCGCATGCGCTGGATTGGCATCGGCACACGGCGGCCGCCGGCATAACGCGGCACGGCCAGCGCTCGGTTGGCGTTCCACCGCCAGCGGTTGGTGAACATTGGAGACGCCAGCAGGGCCTGGATCAGATCGTCTTTCGCGGTGGCGGTCCGTACGAAGGCGAAGACGCTGTCCAGTGGGAAGCTGTGTTGCTCACCCAGCGACAATACAATGCCGTCATCTGTGGCCGCCGCCTGCAGCTCGAAATCAAACGTCAGGCAGAAGCGCTTGCGGATGGCCAGGCCCCAGGCGCGGTTGATCCGGCCGCCGAACGGCGTATGCAGGATGAGCTGCATGCCACCCGCTTCGTCAAAAAAGCGCTCAGCGACGATTGCCCGTTCCGTCGGCACACAGCCCAGCACCGCGGCCGTCTCCCCGATGTACGCCACGATCTGCTCCGCGCCGGCCTGGTCCACTCCAGTCTCGGCAACTAACCACTGGGCGGCGCCCCCCGCATCGCCGAGGCGGTCCGCGACGGCCTGGCGGAGCGAGGAGACCGCATGTGAGAGCTCCGCCGTGCGGGCCGGGGCCTCGCCAAGCCAGAACGGGACGGTCGGCGGCGCCCCGTGCGCATTTTCCACGCGGACTTTGCCGGCTTCCACGCGGCGGATGCGCCAGGAGGTGTTGCCCAACAGGAAGATGTCGCCGCCCGAACTCTCGATCGCAAAATCCTCGTTCACTTTCCCAACGAACGTGCCCTGCGGATCTTCGATGACGTCATAGTCCGCGGTGTCGGGGATTGCGCCGCCCGACGTAATGGCTGCCAGCCGCGCCCCGCGACGCCCGCGCAGGACACCGTGGACCTGATCGCGGTGCAGAAACGCTCCGGCCCGGCCGCGGCGGCTGCTGATACCTTCCGACAGCATCTGCACGACTTGCTCGAACTTATCCCGAGTGAGGTCGCGGTAGGGAAGCGCGCGGCGAATTAACGCCCACAGGTCGTCCTCGCGGATTTCCTCGCTACCCGCGATGGCGACCATCTGCTGTGCCAGAATATCAAGCGGCGCGCGGGGCATCACGATACGGTCCAGCTCACCCGCGCGCGCGGCCTGCACCGCCGCCGCGCACTGGACGAGTTCATCGCGTGTGAG
Organism: Candidatus Segetimicrobium genomatis; assembly: GCA_005882335.1. Lineage (GTDB taxonomy): Bacteria > Sysuimicrobiota > Sysuimicrobiia > Sysuimicrobiales > Kaftiobacteriaceae > Telluricultor. The sequence continues at coordinate 6,617 of VBAP01000062.1, read as the reverse complement.
GGGGAACAGCACCCCCTTTGGCACGCTGCCCAGCCAGTGACCTGAGCGGCCCACGCGTTGCAGCAGCGTCGATAGGGCCCGCGGCGCGCCCAGATGGCAGACCAGGTCCACATGGCCGATGTCGATGCCCAGTTCCAGAGATGCCGTCGCGACCACGACGGCGAGTTCTCCAGACTTGAGCCGCCGCTCTGCATCCAGCCGGATCTGCCGGGACAGGCTGCCGTGATGCGGCGCGACTCTGCCCTCGCCCAGCCGCTGAGTTAGCTGATGCGCGACCCGCTCGGCCAGACGCCTCGTGTTGACGAACACCAGGGTCGTGCGGTGTTCCCGGGCCAGCGCGGCCACCCGATCATAGACCTCCGCCCACATCTCGTGCGAAGCGACGTGGCTGAGCGGCTGGCTGGGAACGTCCACCCGCAGCTCCCAGGCCCGGCGGTGGCCCACGTCCACGATTGCACACTCCGGCCGTCCGTCCGGTGTGGTGCGGCCGGCCCCGACCAGCAGTTGGGCGATTGCGTCGATGGGCTTCACCGTCGCGCTGAGCCCGATGCGCTGCAGCCTGCGTCCGGCGAGCAGGTCGAGTCGTTCCAACGACAGCGCCAGGTGGCTGCCGCGCTTGTCGCCGGCGACGGCGTGAATCTCGTCCAGGATGATGACCCGTGCGGCGCGGAGAAAATCGCGGCTCCGCTGCGCGGTGAGGAGGATATACAGCGACTCGGGGGTGGTGATCAGAATGTGCGGCGGCCGGCGGACCATCAAGTTCCGCTCGCGAGCCGGGGTGTCACCGGACCGCACCATGGCGCGGATCTCCGGCAGCGGGGTACCGGTATGCTCCGCCAGCGCGCGAATCGCGGCCAGTGGTTCCTGCAGATTCTTCTGGATGTCGTTGCCCAGCGCCTTAAGCGGCGACACGTAGACCACGGCGGTTTCGTCGCGCAACGTCCCGTGCTGTGCCGCCTCCACCAGGCGGTTGATCGACCAGAGGAATGCCGCCAGCGTCTTGCCGGACCCGGTTGGCGCGGCGACAAGCGTGTCGCGCCCCTCGGCGATGAGCGACCACCCCTGCACCTGAGGCGCGGTCGGCTCCCCGAAACGTTCCGTGAACCAGCGGGCAATAAGAGGATGGAATAGGCGGAGATCCATGTGGCTCTTATTCTCCATCTGTTCGGCAGGCTGTGTCTATCCCTTCTGACTCCAGCCGGAGGGAACCCAACCCGACTTCTCCAGCGTCGTTTTCAGTTGCTCTCGATACAGTCGTTGATGTCCCTGCGCCGGAAAATTGATCGGCCCGTCATTTGCAACCTCAAGCCCATTCTCCTTGAGGGAATGCGCGAGAGCTTCGTAGACAGATCCAGAAATCAGTATGACCTTAGCATCCTGGCCACCCAAGAGGTCCTTGATCCTTCTAAGAAGGATCGGCAACGAGTCTCGAATCCTCCCCACTTTCCGAGACCGGCCAATCTGGCCCAACGGGAGTTCGATCGCATCCAACAGAAAGAACCCATCTGCCTTGAACCGACGCAAGAACTGTGCCTTTTTCGACCGAATAAGTTTTGCAGTGAAGGCTTCACTAGGGTACAAAACCTTCATGGTTTCGAGAAAGAGGTTATCAGCCTTCCACACGTTCTCGAAATAGAAGAATCGCCTTGGATCCCGTGGCGGCGACTCTGCTACCAATAAGTACCGAATCCGCTTGGGCAGGTACTTCGACCGAGCCACTTCATAACTGGAGCGGTCAACAGACGGATACGACGGAGAGAGCTCGGAGACTTCACCGAGGCGAATAGTCACTTTGATCTCATCGTACGGCACGTCAGGAACGCGACGTGTCCTTGCGTCCGTTTCGTCCAGATCTGTCTGAAGAATCCCATGCCGTTCGAGTAGTCTCACATCCTCATGTACATTTTTCAGGTCCCTGCCAGCCATTTTCGCAAGTTTGTAAATTGAAGATGGCTTCTCTTTCCGGATCAACGCGATGAGCTTCAGCCGTTCGGGGGTCAGGAGATTTCTCGCGGCTTCCAGGCTCGTGAAAAACACACCCTCTCTTCGGAGCGCGGGTTTGCCGGATCGTAGCGCCTCAAAGGTTCGCTCAAAGTCATCGAGAACGTCTTTCACACTCTTCACGCGGATTTCGAATGTCTTCACCGGCGATCTCCTTTCATCAGCCGCTCTACGTCGGCTTCAAAGTCCACCCGCAACTGCCGCACATCGAGGAACTCGTAAGGGAATTCTATTCCCTTGATGTGCCGATGATGACCCTTGCCCGGGTGAACGTCGTAGAGAACGGCAGGTTCATCTCTGCCGGGCGGAATGTAGGCCAGCCGGTACTTCAGCCCTTCGGGATAGGCCGCGGACTTCGGTACCTCCCAGATGATCGCTTCCGTAATGCCTCCCTGATCGTCCGTCACCTTCTCCCAAAACGCTAACCGAGCCCTTCCTGCTGAACGAGGCACCCGACCAGCCGCATCATCCTCCAAAGGCCGCCTCCTCAGCTAAGCGGTGCGTACCCGTTGGCGTACGGATTATGGCTTATTATACCATATATGGTTTCGTAAGCCAATCACTCCTCGGCTTCCACTACGACACCGCCCACTCGCGCTGAAAGAGGCGCTTGTACGACCGGCAGGATGGAAAATCCGACGAGTGAACCTGTCCGGTGAGCGGTGTCTATTCCCGGACGGCCACACAACTACGGGATTAGGGATTTGGGACTAGGGATTAGACATCTGCGGATGGTTATGGGTAGTGACGAATCCCTAATCCCCACTCCCTAATCCCGCTGTTGTATCTAGTACATGGACTCCCGGTCGAGGATCCCAAGCTGCCGGGCCCGCCGCTCGGCAAACGTGAATGCCATCAGCGCCGCCGCGACCCATAGGACGGTCAGCAGCGCCAGCCCCCCCAGCACCTGGCCGTCTGCCAGGTGAGGGAGCGAGCGGACAACCGCCGGCCCCAGCAGACCGCGGCGCATCGCCTCCAGCCACCACGTGAGCGGGATGGCCCCAGACAACGCCTGCAGGATCGGTGGGAGAACGGTCACCGGAAAGATGGCCCCGCAGACGAGGTACAGTGCGGCGCCCACGCCTTCCGGCATCCGCCATGCTTCACTGGATATGAGGACCGCCGCGCTGACTACCAGCAGACCTAACGCGATGACCGACGCGATCCCAAGCGCGAACGCCGCTGCCGTATAGGGCGCGTTGATCGTTGCCAGATGCATCGGCACGCCGAGCGCCCACCGGCCGAAGATTAACGTGACGGCCGCCGCGGCCACAGCGGAGGTGGTCTGCGCCAGGGCGCGGCCCACCAGATACGCGCGAAGCGAGATGGGGGAGATATACACGTACCGCAGCGTTTTCCAGTGCTCACGGTCGGTGATCAGGCTGTAGGCGGTTCCCATCATGCCCCGCACGACAAACGGCCAGCAGGCCGCCCCCACGACGAAGAACCCGAGCATCGCGGTGCCGCCGGCGCGCGCGACGACGTGGTACATGAAGACCAGGATGAGGACGCCGCCCAGCGGCCGGGCAACGGAATAGATGAAGAACAACAGCGGATCGGTCCAGTTGCTCTCGATCTGCCAGCCCAGCCAGTAGCCGACCCGGAGGGTGCGCCACCAGCGTTGAAATGGGCCCTTCTGAACAGAATTCACGCTCACGAACCCCTCAGCGAACAAAGCGGACACGGCGAACAGAGGGAACAAATGCGCGGAGCTCCACCGACAGAAATTGACTCAATTGGGCTAGAGTTCACTGCTCGGTAGCATGGTATAGTCGGGACAGCCGAAACTAAGTGATGCATATGCCAGCCCCCTATGAGAAGCTGAGAGTTTGGCAACTCGCCCATCAACTCGCGCTCGAGATCTACAGGATCACAGCCAGTTTTCCAGCGACCGAGAGATACGGGCTAGCATCTCAAATGAGACGCGCAGCCACCGCCATTGCGACAAACATCGTGGAAGGCAACGCGAGAAACCACCGCGGCGAGTACGTTCAGTTTTGTCATATTGCTAGATCATCTGCGGTGGAGTTGAAGTACCTGCTCCAGTTGAGCCGCGACCTTCGACTGCTCAGGTCTGACGAGTTTACTTCCCCCTTCAACCTCGCCAATGTCGTGAGCGCTCTTCTCTACACGATGGTGAGCAGACTCGCAGCGAAGCCCAACTGAAATTCACACCCATATCGTCGGTTCGCCTTGTTCGCCATGCTCACCCTGTTCGCGTTCTCACCTAGAACCGCAAGCTCAGCCGGCCTTCGCGGCGCGCCAGGTATTCCATCTTGCGCAATGACAGGCGCGCCACGAAAATGAACACCACAGCGAGGCCGACCAGCGCGGTCAGTTCAAAGCGCACCGGCAGAAGCGCCGGATGACTCTCGGGGAACAACAACTGGCGCATCGCATCCAGGGCCAGCGTCAGGGGGATAATGGACGTCCCCATGCCCACCCAGAATCCCAGCGCCCGCACCGGAAAGTAGAACCCCGAGGCCAGGAACACTGGCTCCATGAACAGCTCGGCCATGTGCCACGCCTCCCGCCCCCACATCAGGAACACGCTGGCAAACGTGACGCCCAGTCCGTATAGCGCGATGATGCCGACCGCGAATATCAGCAGGAACAGCGGGAGCTGCGTGATCGTGTAGGTCACGTGGAAGAGGACCGATCCGATGACAATGATCGCCACCGCCCGCACCAACGTGCCGATGAAGCCGCCGAACGACATCCCCAGCAGGATGGGGACGATACCGCAGGGCAGAACCATGTACAGTTCCAGATTCCCGCCCTGCTTGTCCCAGTAGAACTGCGCGGCCATGTTCCACATGACGTTCATCCAGAACGCCATCGTCGCGCCGCCCATGATCACGTACCCGACAAACCGGTCCGGCGCGCCCAGGGCCTTGTAGACATAGACAAACGCGATCGTTCCCAGCAGGGGCAGAATGGTGTCGTAGAAGAGCCACGACCGCTCACGGTTGGCCCCGATGATGCGCGGATAGGCACGGCCCAGCGTGGCGCGCACCACGCGGCGGATTCCACGGGCCCGGGCGATGTCGCTCACGCCCGGCCTCCTTCGTCCGCCTCTTCCAGCCGCCGCCCCACGATCTGTACGAAGACGTCTTCCAGGCTGGGTTCAATCTTCTGCAACGAAAAGATCCTCCGCTCCCGGTCGGCCAGCGCCTTGACCACGCCGGCGATCACTCCGTCATCGGCCAGCTGCAGGCGCAGCTCCGTCCGGCCGTCCGATGCCCGCGCATCCGCCCGCTGCACACCCGGCACCTGGCTCACCCAGGCAGTGCCGTCCAGCGGCTCGGTGGTGAGGATAAAATACGTCCCGCCCGCCGTTCGCCGGCGCAACGCGGCGGGGGTGTCGCAGGCGACGATGCGACCCTTGTGAATGATCGCCACCCGGTCGCAGAGTTCCTCGGCCTCGTGCATGTAATGGGTCGTGAGCAAGATGGTGCGGCCGGGCGCGGCATGGATCCATTCCTTTATGTAGGCGCGGACGTCACGGGCCGCCTCCACGTCGAGGCCCACCGTCGGCTCGTCAAGGAACAGGATCTCCGGATCCGGGAGGAGCCCTCGCACCATATTCATCTTCTGGCGCATGCCTGTGGACAGCGCGCTGACGCGGCGACTGCGCTCCTCATACAGCCCCACAACCCGCAGCAGCTCGTCGATACGGGCCAGGGCGGTTCGGGTCGGCATTCCGTAGAACTGGCTGAACATCCACAGCTGCTCACGGACGGTCAGCAACCCGTAGCCGGAGTGCTCCCCGCCGGAGACCATCGAGATGCGCTCGCGCACCTGCTGCGCCTGCCCGACGACGTCAAATCCCGCCACGCGCGCCGACCCGGACGTCGGGAGCAGCAGCGTCACCAGCACCTTTATGAACGTGGTCTTGCCGGCGCCGTTCGGACCCAGCAGCCCAAAAAACTCCCCAGGGGGGATGTCGAGTGTCACGCCATCCAGCGCCACCACCGGCGCGCCCAAGGGATTCCCCGGGGCCTTGCGGGCGCGGTAGGTGCGGACAAGATCCTGAGTTTCGATGGCCAGGTTGCTCATGAGTCTTCCCGGTCCACCCGGTCTACCCAGTCTTCCCAGTCTCCTGCAGAGATCCGATCGTAGTTAGACCGGGGAGACGGGGTAGACAGGGAAGACCGGGTAGACTTTAGTGTCATATCTTCTGAGACGTTTTCGTCGCTTGCTCCGTCCATTTCGCGGCCAGCACATCCCGGCGTGGGCGGTATACCTGCATGTAGAACTGCTGCTGCGACTCCAACACCGGCTTCGAGAACACCCCAACGATCCGCAACGCCTCAGCCCACGCGTCTTTGAATGTCCCCACGAATCGCTGCTCGATCTGCCGGCGGAAATCTTCCGGCCGCTGCACCTCTCCGCCGATCGTAAACAGCGTGCTCCCGGCAGCCGTAACCTTGTACGCCTTGTCGTCGCCGAGATGAAACTCCCCGAAGGAGGCTGTGTACTTCTTTGGCTTCGCGGGGCCCTTGCCGCCTTTGAAGCCGCGCTTGGCGGCGGCATAGTAGATGGCGCGGTTGAGCCCCCACGACTTGGCGCTGGCCGTGGGAAGACCCAGTGTCTTCGCCCGCGCCGCCTGGAGG
>VBAP01000171.1:2299-3952 GCA_005882335.1 Candidatus Segetimicrobium genomatis | reverse complement strand
ATGAGCGTGCGCTTGCTCCTTGGCGCGGTCTCACGAGCGACGGCAGGCGTCGATGGACTGGTCCAGTTCGATTGAGGGAGGTCCCTCTCATGCGCTGCCTCGCTTGACGTCGTCGGCGAACTGTCGGGGAGTCTTCATGCCGAGTCCGCGGTGGGGCCGTTGCGAATTGTATTCCTCGATCCAGGCGGCAAGCACGACCCGAGCCTCGAGCACATTTGCGAACTCCTCGCCGTCCAGCACCTCGTCCCGCATCGTGCCGTTGAACCGTTCCACGTAGGCGTTCTGCTAGGTCGGCCCGGACACCGCGAAAATCCTACAAGGCGCAGGTCAGCGGACCGCGCCTCGCCGCACTCCCCCTACCCACTGGCCAACGGATTACCCGTCCGCCGATCGGGAGGGAGGTCTCCGTTTACAGGCCGAACAATCGCCGCGCGTTGCGCCCAAGAACGGCGGCTTCCCAGGCATGCTCTGGATCCGCGTCTTCTATGAGCTTCCGAGGGTGCGGCTCCCATCGGAACGGATAGTCGGAACCCATAAGCACCTGATCCTCGCCTGCCAGCGCGACGAGATCCCGCAGGACTCTCGGATCTATCACTACGCTATCGAAGTAGAGGCGGCGAAAGCCGGCGATAGGGTCGGCCAGCTCGTCCGTCGCCTGTTCGTAGTTCCGGTGAAGGCGCCCGAGCAAGCTCGGGAGCCCAGCTCCGCCGTGAGCAACGAGTACCGTCAGACCTCTATGGCGCAGGATGGTCCCAGCGAGAAGGAGCCTCGACAGGGCGATCAGAGTCTCATTGGCTCGGCCGACGGCGTTTCGGAGGCCGTAGTCGTCCAGGCGTGGATTCTTCTCCAAGAAGATGGGATGAACGACGACGGGCATGTGCAGAGCAGCAGCCGCCTCCCAGAACTCGTCAAGCGCTTCCGCGTCCAGGTCGAACGCTGGCGTGCGGGTGCCGATCATGACGCCGACGCACCCCATCGACCGTGCCAGTTCCAACTCATGAACGGCGGCGGAGGGGGCCTGCAAAGGAACGGTGGCCACGGGCACCAGTCGGGTTGTGGCGAGAGCAACCAACTGCTCGTTGTAGAAGCGGCTCCAAGCGCTCGCTTCCTTGGGGTCGAGCGTGTAGCCGAAGAGATCGGTCCAAGGCGCGCACAGCTGGACATCAATCACTTCCTCATCGAGCCATTGAACTCGCCGATCGACGTCCAGAACGCTCGCCGGCATCGGGGGGCAATCAGGCAGACCCTGGAAACGGAAGGCCTTGGCTCCACCGGGGAGATCGGTCACTTCTATTCCTGGGAAGACTCTGGGATGCTGCTTGAGCTCGTCAATTACTGCCGGCGGTAGCAGATGGGAATGAACGTCGATAACCGTCTCATGCTCGCCCTCGCTGGAGGTCACGGGTGCACGATCACCTTGAGGACTCCATCTTGCCTCTCGACGAACGTCTTGAACGCTGCCGGGAACTCCCGCAGTGAGTAGCGATGGGTGATCAGGTCGGCGACCCGGATCCTCTTCGCCTCGACCAGCGGGATGACCCGCGCCATCTCGCCGGCGCTTGCTCGGACTCCTACCAGGTCTATCTCATCGAGCACCATCGACTGGATAGGGAGGGCAACGTCACTCATGGGGATCCCCACGACGGCACAGCG
>VBAP01000171.1:0-2277 GCA_005882335.1 Candidatus Segetimicrobium genomatis | reverse complement strand
GCCGAGGTTGTCCGTGAGCCCCCTGACCGCCTCCGCGGGATTGACGGCTGTTGCATCCACGGTCTCGTAGCCGAGCTCTCGCGCCTTTCGCAGACGCGGTCCCCGCCCGACGACGATGACGCGCCCGGCGCCAAGAGCGCGCGCACACTCTGCCGCCAGGAGTCCCATCACGCCCGCCCCGGTGATCGCAACGGTATCGCCTGGCCGTACTCCTCCTCGGACGTTGGTGTGAAGAGCGATCGCGGCTGGATCGAGCAAGGCAGCCTCGTCGAACCCCAGGTGGTCCGGAATCCTGAAGACACTCTTGATCGAGTGGACCACGTAGCCGGCGTACGCGCCCGGTGCGTTGTGACCATATTGTGTGTGTAAGCCATCGCGCCCGTAGTTCTCGCAGACGTTGTACCTGCCTTCCACACAGTTTCGACAGACCCCGCAAGCGGCATGGGAGGTCCCCGCGACCCGATCGCCGGTCGCCCAACCCAGATCGGCCGATCCCTGGCCGACCGAAACCACCTCACCTGACCACTCGTGGCCTGGAGTGAATGGGAATTCCTTCGGCCAGAAGCCCGGGAACTCGCCAGCGATGATGTGCGTGTCGGTTCCGCAGATCGCGACAGCTCGCACGCGACAGAGGACCTCGTGGCGTCCGGGCTCGGGTATCGGGACCCTTCGAAGATCGAACCGGTTCGGTGCCTCAACCACGAGTGCATCCATCATCGCTTGCACTCAGACCACCGCCAGCGGGTCGATCATCGACCCCGTGGCGCCGCGGATCTTCAACGGGCAGGCAACAAAGAGGAACTCGTACACCCGATCCCGGGAGATCGCCTCGAGATCCAGGCTCTCCATGATGTAGATGCCGCACTCAATGAGGAGATGAGTGTGAACGGGCTGAGGATTCGATGGCTCGCCTGGGTCCGGTGCCGGCTGCACTTCATACGTCTCAGTGTCGGAACCCGTCGCTGCGATTCTCCGGGCGGAAAGCCACCTTGCGGCAGAGACATCGGGTCCAGGCGTGGCGTGCGCCGCCATCCGCTCGGCATCCGGCCAAAGAGACATGTAGCCGGTCCGAATGAGCACCACATCGGACTCGCCCACCGGCGTCCCCTGAACGTGCGCAATGGTTTCGAGGTCTTGGGCCGAAACCGCCTCACCTTTCTGAAGGCAGCTAAGACCCCGCCAGGCCGCAACGTCGAGGAGCACGCCCCTCGTGAACAAGGGCGGCAACTTCTCCGCGTCGCCGAATCGCGGTCCGAAATCGCCGAGATGCTCGTCTGCGTTTCCTCCTCCGTACCAGCGCCCCTCGGGCCCGATGGTCATGTGAGCGAGAGCATCGATGTGGGCCCCTGAGTGAGCGGTGCCCATGATCACCTCGCTCATGTAACCGAGACCGGCCTCGTTGTGAGGGCCCCAAGGCTGGTCGCCGGCAGCCCGGATACCGCGGGGAGAGCGATACGTGAGTACCTCGAATTTGGGATGCCCCGCGAAGAGAGGCATGCCGGGGAACCGGGGAGCGGCAAGCGAGTAGACGCGCCCGTCACGGACCAGGGCGGCTGCACCCCGAATCTTCTCCGGCGGAACCGTCGCACCTGGTCCGACCTCACCATCCGCAATCATGCTCACCTCACCATTTGAGTTCAGCAGCCAGCTTCGCGATTCTCTTCTCCAGCTCGAGGTGATCCACAAGGGCCAGTCGCCCGTCCTTGACCACTTGCCGGCCGCCGCAGTAGACGTGTCTGACGGCACGGTCCGATGCCGAGTGCACGATGTTGGACTCCAGCGAGGCCAGGGGCTGCAGGGAGAAGTCGAGGGCATCCAGCACCATGAAGTCGGCCTTATAACCAGCATCGAGGCGACCGACCGGCAGGTTCAGCAGACGTCCCCCATCCTCACCCAGCAGTCGAATCAGTTGCTGAGCCGTCACGGCTCTGGGGTCTCCTGCTCGGACCTTCTGAGCCAATGAAGCAAGCCGGATGTCGCTCAGAAGGTTCAGTGAGTTGTTACTGGCTGCGCCGTCGGTGGCAATGCCGACCGTGAGGCCCTTGTTCCACAGCTCCGGCAGATCCAGGATGCGTTCCCCGAAGAACATGTTGCTCGCAGGGTTGTAGGAGATCCGTCCGCCTCGAGCCGCGAGGAGGTCGACCTCCTCATCCTCCAGCCAGAGGCCGTGCACGCTGACGAGTCGATCGGTCAACACCCCCCAGTCGTCGAGCAGGAAGACGGTGCGCTTCCCGAAGCGATCGGCGACAGCGTCCGACGAACTGCGGGAGTCGGTGA
>VBAP01000034.1 GCA_005882335.1 Candidatus Segetimicrobium genomatis | reverse complement strand
ATCGCCGCCAGCGCGCGCTGATCCGCGCCGGCCGCCGGCTCGCCGGCCCGGCCACCGTCGGGGGCCGCGTCGAGCAGCCCCCGCATGGCGAAGTCGCTCACGAGAGCCCACTCGTTCGCATCCACGATGATGCTATCGGGCGTCAGGGCCCCGTGGGCCACGCCGCGCCGGTGCGCGTAGTCCAGGGCGCTCGCGACCTGCTCGAAGATGCGCAGACAGGCGGAGAGCTCCAGCGGTCCGCCCGTTTGCAGCATGCGCGCGAGCGACCGGCCGTCCACGTACTTGGTCGCGCACCAGAGGAAGTTTTCCGTGGCGCCGTGGCGGTAGACCGGGACGATGTGCGGGTGATCGAGCTGCGCCGCCGCGTCGGCTGCGGCGTGGAAGCGGTCCTCCGCCGACCCCACTTGCGCGCGCGGCACAACTTTCAGTGCCAGCGGTCGCTCCTCCGCGTCGCGGGCCAGATAGACGATCGGGCCGGGTGGCCGCTCGAGCAGGCTCTCGATCCGGAAGTCGCGCGCCAGCTCGCGCCGCGCGTCGAGCTCGCTCGGCTCGGCGGGCGGGGCTTCCTCGACGGCGACCGTCCCGGGAGCGTAACCGCACAGCCAGCAGGTCTCGGCGGCCTCGGAGAGCTCGGTGAGCGTGCACCGGGGGCAGCGCATCACAGCACCGTGATGTTGAACGGGGTGCTCTCCTTGGTGACTGAGCCCCCTACGATGGTCGCGATGAGCGTGTAGCCGTTGCCGACCACGTCGATGCTCAGATTCGCGAAGGTGGCGACGCCGTTCGCCGCGGGGACGGCCCCGTTGCCGGACAGCGTGCCCGGCAGCAGCACGCCACCGTTGTGCCCGATCGCCACCACGACGGAGCCGGTGAAGTTGGTCGCCTGGTTCCCGAACGCGTCGTACGCCGTGACCTGAACGGGCGGCTGGATCGTGGCCCGCGCCGGGGTGTTGCTCGGCGGTACCGTGAAGGCGAGCTGAGTCGCCGTCCCCGGGACGATGGCGAACGCGGCGCTTGGGGCGTTCGGGAGACCGCTCGCGGTCGCGACCAGGCTGTAACCGGACGCGGCTTTGTCGATTCTCAGGTTGGAGAAGGTGGCCAGCCCGTTCACTGCGTTGACCGTCTGCGGGGCGAGGGGGTCGCCGCCCGGATTTGCGAGGAGCGAGACGGTGATGGGCCCGGTGAAGGTCGTGACCATGCTGCCCGCGCTGTCGAGCGCGGCGACCTGCACGGGCGGGATGGCGGTGCCCGCTGCCGTCGTCTGGGGCTGCTGGGTGAACGTGAGCGTCCGAGCCGAGCCCGGCCCCGGGCTCGGGACCGCAGTGATGTTGAACGGCGAGCTCTCCTTGGAGACCGATCCCCCGCTGATGGTCGCGACGAGCGTGTAGCCGTTGCCGATCTGATCGATGCTCAGGTCGGAGAACGTCGCCACGCCGGCGGCCGCGGCCGCGGCCGCTTGCGACCTACCCGAGAGGCGCGCTTTGAGAACCCCGGGGTCGTTGCCGATTGCGAGGGTCACGTCCCCCGTAAAGCTGGTCACGACGTTACCCGCCGAGTCGAACACGGTGACCTGCACCGGCGGCGTGATCATGCTGTCCTTCATGGCGTCTGTCGGTTGTACCGTAAACGCTAGTCTGGGCGGGGCCGACCCGGGAGGTGGCGCGTGGCTGCCGCCCGGGGTGCTAGTGAACAGCTTGTCGAAGTGACACCCCGCCACCAGTGCGGCCACCAGCGTGAGACGCAGTGTCTTCATGCCAGCCGACTCCGGATGCAAGCGGCGCACCGCGTCGGCGCGCGTCCCAAGAGCAAGTTCGGGGAGTTCTGTGAGGGTCAATGCGGCTACGTGTGGAGTCGAAGCAACGGGTGTGTCGCGGGCCCTACGGGTACTGGCATTTGTCTCGCATTTTGCAGGCGCCAGCCAGGGCCGCCACTGCCGCCCCCGTAGCGGGATCGCTAAGTTCTTCGCCTACGCTTCGGCGGCGTAGCTCAGCTGGTTAGAGCAGCGGAATCATAATCCGCGGGTCGTCGGTTCGAGTCCGACCGCCGCTATTTGTCCCGCAACGACTTAGCAGCACCCGCGTCCCCAGGGTGGAGTGACAGTGGGACAAACCGTGGGACTGGGACGGCTCGGGCCGTCGCAAGCAGCACCTCCGCGAGCGCCTGGGCGTTCTCGCCCCGCTCCCGCTGTTTCGCATACCGCCGCGTCCGCCGTGGCGTGCCGCATCGTGGTCTGAGCCGCTCCGCGCCATTCGACATCTAGAAGTTGTCGCACCCGAATGTCTCCTTCACCCTCGGCATCTGGGCTTCGAACTTCCCCAAGTTCTGCAGCATCTGGTTCACTGTGGGCGGGTGCACTCGCATGCCGAGCATCAGGGCTTCCTTCGTGCGGGCGATCCGCTCGCTCGCCGTCTTGGCCTCGGTGCAACTCCTGGAATTCACCATGGCCCGGTATTGGTCGTTCAGCGTCAGCACCGAGGAGAGACCGTACCAGAAACTCGCCTGGATGCGGATCTGCTGGCGCGGGCCTGTCGTGTCGGAAGGAGTTCTAGGAACGACCACCTGCAGGGTCTGGTCCAGCCACGGGTACGCGTGGTCCCAGATGTTCGCTTGGCCAAGCTTGGCGCCGCCCCGGACGAGGATTGCAGCAGCGTTGATCCGCAGGGCGGTGTCCGGAGATGCCAGCGCCATGGCGAGGTAGGTTCGCGCCGAGTCCAGCCTGTTCGCGTACGCGGCGCGCAGCACAGCAAGGTTTGCGGTGTCGCCTGACAGCCGCAACTGGCGTGCGCGCACCGTGTCATACGACGCGCCATCGACGATCCCCTTGGCGGTCAATAATGCGCTGCTTATGTCGCTCGAAGACGGCGCAGCTTCGCGTTGCGGTTGGGCGGGCGGTACTTGGGCGGGCGGTACCTGGGCTGGCGGTACCTGGGCTGGCGGTACCTGGGCTGGCGGTACTTGGGCTGGCGCCCCTTGGGCGAAACCACCGTACGACTTCACCACCGTGGCACCGGACTCGACCTGCACGGTCTCATTCACCGTTCTCCCTCGAATCAGTACGTGGATCCTATGCGTTCCGGCCGTGACCTTGTAGTGGATCACCGGCACCGTGTCCATTTGTTGGTTGTCGATGTAGACCACGGAGGGCCCTTCGCTGACGTTAACGGTGATGAACCCGCTTGCTTCTTCTTCGGCCACAGCACCGTACGACTTCACCACCGTGGCACCGGAGTCGACCTGCACGGTCTCATCCAGCCTTCTACCTCCTCGGCTTCTGTTCAGGTCCACCATGATCCTATGCGGCCCGGCCCAGACCTTGTAGTCGATCACCGGCACCGCGTCCATCATTTCGTTGTCGATGTAGACCAAGGAGGGCCCTCCGCTGACGTTAACGGTGATGAACCCGCTGGCTCTAGCCACAGCTCGGAATTCCCATAGCACCCAGGCTTCGGCCGCCTTTCCATCCTTCAGCGCCACGCGCCAGAGGAGCTGCTTGGCCATGTCCACGGCGGCATCGGTGAACGTGCTCACGTTCGATGGAAACATGGCCTTCGCCTCAACGGTCTCCCCGTGCGGGGAGACCTTGAGCAGCAGGAGCGCGGGGCTCGGCATGACGGAAGCATTGGCCGGCCACAGAAGCGTCGTTGTCCCCTGGCTTTGATCGGGTCTCCATCCAGAGCCTCCCTTCGCCTCGGATACCACCACGCTCTCCCTCACCACCTCATTTCCGACGTGTACCCGGACCGGAGGTGTAGTAACATTGAGCATGGGGCGGGTGTCGAAGCAGATGTTGCCTCTGTTGTAGGCCGGGCTGAATTGGTCGCACGGACCAGCGACAGGGGGGGCACGGCGAACGTCCGCCAGCTTCGTGCACACCGTCTTCCCGCCCAGGTACGGTGCGACGAGCGTATCGCCCTTCCGCGTGAAGACCGCACCCCAGCTAGGCGCGGTCACGGCGACCCTGTCGCCGTCCACCTTGTATTGGCCCGGCAGCTCCTGCATCACCGATCCGCCTGCGAGGAACTGGATGTAGACCACGTCCTTAGGTCTGAACGTGAGCTTGAAATCACACTCCTTGCCACCGTACACGCCCGAAAGGCTCTGAGCAGTCGCGCCGGTTCCCCAGGCTGCGATGGCGACGAGCGACAGCGCCACACGAGCAAGCCACATTTGCATGCGCGTTTTCATTGCTCCTCCCTCCGATGCGGTGTCGCCGCAGCCGCTGGATCCTGAGGACCTGACCGCAGCGGACAAAACACGTGCGGTGCGATTGCCATGCTGCGCCGCCCGGCGATGTGGTGCCCCCGCAGGCAGACTGAGTTGAGTTCGAATATGGACCCCGGACCGCGACCCGCTAGGGCGCCGGCCGCAGGTTATTCTAGGGGCATGCCCAAGAAGCAGAAGCGCAGGGAGCAGGAGATCCAGGACATGATCGTAAGGGACGCGAAGATCCGCCGGGGCTGTACGGAGTTCGAGCCCATCCGCCGGGAATAGGTACTCCACGCGGCGTTACGGGAGCGCGACCGTGCCGACGCTTGCTTGCCGACTGGTCGAGATGGAATACCGCGAGTCCAAACGGACCTCGATGGCCGACCGCGCCACCGGCCGACCCCTTCGGCCCGGCGACATGTTCTACCACCGTGCGGTCCTAACGCGATTTCCCGGCTGGATCGCACCCAACTATCGACGGCAGAATGCTCACCGACCGCCAGTGGCCCTCATCCTGCCCGACACAACGTTGTTCTTGGTCGATGGCCTGCCATACGACTCAGGGAGTGGGTACTACGGCGACGGCTATACAGTGCGCGGTGACGCTCCACGCCTCACGATCACCGAGCCGATCACGGATCACCCGAGCGGCTGGACGGGCTGGCTGGCTGCGGGACGGCGTGCTTGAGTGGGAATGAACCACGACTGACGGCGTTCCGGCTGTGCGCACGCGCTTCCGCCCAAGCGTTCACGGAAACCGTCGCGCGAGCGCGACGCAGGTGTAATATCGCGCACGTGCATTGGGATTGAGACATGCGAAAGGCATTGGTTGTCGGTGGCCTGCTGGTCCTGGCCTTTTCAGCGGTACTCGGGCTCTTGCTGGACTCCAAGGGCTTCGGGGTCAACCTCCTCGCCGGCCTTGTCATCTTGGTAGTCGGGATCGGTACGACATTGTTTGTAATCGACCGATACCAGGAGTTCCACAGAAAGGAGCGATGGGCCAAAACACAAGCGTTCACTCTCAATGCTATCGCCGTCCATTTGGGCGAAATCACGGGCTCGCTTTTTCTCCACTATCCGCTGTCGTCTCAAGCCGTCTCTCTCTTCAACGTTCACTCGACGCCCCGTGACCCAGCCCTCCTCAACGCGTTCGATGCCATCCTTGAGGAGTTACGTCAGGCTCGAAAGGTGACCGCCAAAGACGAATCTTCTTCCGATGCGGCGGTCGGCTACTACGAGGCGCTGCAGTGGGACTTCGCGGAGATTTCGAACGTCCTGATTCCCCGCGTTCTCGAGAGCCCGGCGGACCAGTCTTTGATTGACTCACTCGTGGCGTTTGATGGCGCCCGTCGCGAGCTACGCCATGCCATTATCGCCCACTAACAAGCCGAGACACAGAGCGTCTTTCCAAAGGTCATCAAGCTCATTGAGCGCGCACGGGGTGTTTACGCCGAGTTGCTGAAGGCCAGTTGAGCGAGTACCAGCATGGGACGAAAAGGCCCCGGAGCAATCCGGGGCCTCGTCGTGTCGTGATGTCCGTGGGGACTTCTAGGCCGCGACGACGCGCAACAAACCCGTTCCATACACCTCGGGCTTTGGGAGATCGCCCGGTTGAACGTGCCGCACACGACCTGTCTGGTCGTAAAACCATGCAAGCCCCGGCATGACTGGAGGAAGCTTCGTCGGCTCGGGGATTGGCGCGGCGAGCTCGAGGAGCTTGGCGATGTATGCAGGCTTGATCGCCTCAAGCCGTTCGCGAGCCTCCTCCCGGGTATCGCCCTGGGCCACGCATCCGGGGAGGTCGAGCAGCCACGCGGCAAAATGCTCCTTGCCTTCGGCGTCTTTCTCGATGCCGAACACGGTCAAGTACCCCTTCCGGAGAATCTCGCTGACTTTAGGGTCCATGTGCTCCGCCATGGGTGTGAGCAAGGCGCGCCGCGAACATGTCGATGATTCGGACGATGTGCAAGGTAACCGCGACGTGTACCCGCTCCGTGGGAAACAATACCACGTTCAGGTCTGGGTGTTCGGAGTGATAGCGAAGCGGGACGTCCCAGCCCTGGGCAGTCTTGAGGGGTTCCGAAGATGTAAAGCCGCACAGCGATAACAGCTTATGCAGATCAATGGACGGCCACCCAACAGGGTCCGCCCGCACCTCCTCGAGCAGGTCGAGCGCCGCCTGCGGCAGTCCCGGCCCGGTCACGACGGGGGCAACCCAGGAGTCCCGGTCATCCCAGGAGGGGATCCACCTGGGGAGGTTCCCTCGATGATGATCAGATCGACGCGAGCGCTCTCGACGCCGTCCCACGCAATGTGAAAAGCGTAGGTTCCGGCCTTCCCGAATCCCGTACCAGCGAAGTTCAATACCTGGTTCACGTTCTGAAACCGACCGGGTTCGATCGCCGCCACGTTCGCCTTGGCCGCGGCCCGGAGATACTCCCGCCCGTCCTCGTCTCGCAGGGAAATCGCTAAGTCGTGCGTCCTCCCGCCATCCTCGTAATCCAACCGCAGGCGCAATGCGAGCACCATGAACGGCAGGACGGTCGGAAACGTAGGCGCCCAGATCGTGTCGAAGATGCCCATCACGTTCAGCTTGTCGCCGGCAGCGACATTCGCGTAGTCGGCGAGCACCGCGACCTGCACGTCCATGGGGCTTCTCGTGGGCGAGGGAGGCGCTCAATCTAACGCTAGCGATGCCAAGTCGGACGCTGTTGGTGGGCGTCCGTGTTAGACCAGTCCCCGCACGAACCGGGGCTCCGTTGGCTAGTGATCGGCGTGGGCTTGCGCCTGGCGCGCGTATTCCTGGCGGGCGTGCGGACAGTCGGTCCGGTCGCAATCCCAACAGCGCGCCGCCGTACCGTCCCAGGTTACGCCTTTGCTGGTCGCGGCCCGCTCGCCGATGACCGGTTCGGGTAAGGCGGGAGGCGCGGCGGTGCTCGCGTCGCCGATCGGGACCGCGGTTGCTGCCGCGCGGTCCTGCAACGCCTCCGCCGGCGGGGGTGACGCGTCGATGGTCCTGTGTCTCAGGGCGTCGATGTGCCATTGCGCGATGTTCAGCACGTTCACGTTCACGTCGCCTTTGTCCTCGCCGAACAATTCGCGGTCCCACTTGGAGGCTTCCCAGCGTGCGTGACTCGCCTGCTCCCGCACCTTCGCGATCGCGTCGCGATTCTCTCTGACCTGCTTCACAAGTTCCCCCGTGTGTTCGACCAGCGTGACCGCATACCGGCGTTTGGCTTCTCGAAACGCCCGGACGCGCGCTGGGTCGAGATGAATGACCCGCGACAGAAAGCCTTGCGAGACGCCGAAGCCTTCCGCGATCGCGGTTTGTGTCTCCCCGTTCGCCACCTGATCCCAGACGCTTTCCCAGCCGCCTGCAGCCTCGATGTCGGCGTATAGCTGGGCTTCGATCGGTTTCCCCGGCATGTCGTCCCCCTAGGGAATCCTGGTCGGACAGTGGGACAGACCGTGGGACTCCGGCTTGTGTTCGCTCGTGTTAGGTTGTGCTACTTGGGCTCGCTTGTGCTCCGCGCGGGACAAGCGGACACAAGGTGGCGTGAGGGAGACCGAGCCGGGGCGAGCCCGGCTCGGCATCATAATCCGCGGGTCGTCGGTTCGAGTCCGACCGCCGCTACTATGGCCCTTGGCCGGGGGGGAAGCGAGCCCCCGGCCCGGCCAACCTTCAACCAACCCCCTCAGCGTCCGAAGTACCACCGCACCAGCGCCGTCGCGTTCGTCCCCAGGGCATGACCTTTCGCGTCCGAAGCGGTGAACGTCGCAGGGCCGCTTTGCGTCCAGTGGGGCGTCCCGCTGTGGAGGTAGCCGAGCCCGACCTCGCCGCCGATGCTCAGATGCGAAAACAGATGCTCCCCGCCGACCACCACGTTGGCGTACCAGTCGCTCTGCGTCTCTGTGAGCGAGGAGGCGGAGGATCCGTCGGTGAGATTGTCTCGCGTCCACGCGAGACCGATGCGCGGCCCGTAGTACAGGATGGTCGCCCCGTCACCCGGCTGCTGTGTCCCGAGGAGACCCACGCCGAGCAGCAGCACGCGGCTCGATCCGGACACGCTGTTCACGGGAGCGGCGGGATCGCTCGCCACTTCCTGAAACGAGGTGGTCCGCCAGCCGATTTGCGGCTCCAGCCGGAAGTGGCTGCCGAGGTTCAGAGGAACGAAGAGGTTGAAGAAGCCGGCGAGCTGGCCGGCGGGGCTCGCGATAATGAACGCCATTCCGACGCCGGCCTTGGGGGAGTACGCCTGGCTGTCGGCAGTGGCCCGGCAGACGCCTAGGATCCCCAGCGCAATTCCGATCGCTCGCATGATCGCCTCGCAGCGGAAGTGAAGGGTGGTCTGCTCACCTTCACGAAGAACGCGTCGCTCGCGGGCCGCAAGTCAGAGGGCGCACATCACGCTCATCGAGTTCCAATCTGAGCCGAGCAATTACTGAGCGATGGTTAGGTCAGCTGGACGAAGAGTGGCCCTGGGGTCCGGTCCACACCACCGGCCGAATGTCCCGCGAGCGCTCCGCAGCGTACGCCTGCGCGGCGCGGAGCAGCGCTTCGTACTCGGCCCGCCACTCCGGCGGCATGTGCGCGCGGAAGTGAGCGGCCGTCATTACCGAACCCGTCGCGCTCTGCGCCGCGCCGTGACCCACGTCCAGCACGTCGCCCAGAAAACAGGTGGAGCTCCCCGTATCCATCACGTTTGCCACGCGGCACTCGAAGTGCGCGTAGCAATCGTCGAGCACCGGGACGCCCAGCGTGCCAAGCCGGTGCGGGACGTCCGCGAGCTTGTCGCGCGTGCGCCCGCTCGCGAAGCCGAGGCGGTGGATCAGCTCGAACTGGTCGTCTCGCAAGAGGTGCAGCACGAAGCGGCCGGTCTCGAAGATCAGGTCGTGGCTGTAGTTGAACTTGTGGATGTAGACCGACAGGCGCGGAATCGCGGGCACGATCGACGCCCGGACCGCGCTGTCGGCGATCATGCCGTTGCGCGTCTCGCCACGCTGGGACGTGATCGCCACCACCGGGGAGGTCAAGTTGCGTAGCAGCTGGTAGATCTGGTCGGGCTGCAGGATTGGCATGGCCCCATATTAACGGCCCCGCCGGAGCGGCGGGCAAGGCGCGCTGCCCGCAGCCGCCCCGCCAATCATTTATACTACAGGATGACGTCGCTGCTGTCGCGCCTCCGCCACCATCTCGTGCGCACCCGCCTCCTCGGGGAGCCCGGGATCGCCCTGGTGGCCGTGTCGGGCGGCGCCGACTCCGTAGCGCTGCTCGACCTCCTTCACACGCTCGCGCCCGAGCTCGGCCTCTCGCTCGTGGTGGCGCACGTCGATCACGGCATTCGGTCGGACAGCGGGGCGGTCGCACGCGCGGTCCGAGAGCTGGCAGAGCGCTACGAGTTGCCGTTCGAGGTCGGCGAGCTGAGTCTCGGTCCGGACGCCACGGAGACCGTCGCGCGACGGGCGCGCTATGGGTGGCTCGGCGACGTCCAGCGCCGGCACGGCGCGCGCTACCTGGTGACCGCGCATCACCGGGACGACCAGGTCGAGACGATTTTGCTCCGGCTCCTGAAAGGGAGCGCGCCGGCGGGGCTCGCCGGCATTCCCGCGCGCGGGCGCGGCGGGCTCGTGCGGCCGCTGCTCCCCTTTGCCAAAGCGCGGCTCGTGGCGCACGTCGCCGAGCTCGGACTCCCCGTTCACGACGATCCCGCGAATCGCGACCCGCGACACCTGCGCAGCTGGGTGCGCGGCGTGCTCCTGCCGGTCGTCGCGGAGCGCCTGGGGGCGCGCGCGAGCGACGACGTGCTGCGCGCCGGGCGGGCGGCGGCGCGCGAGCGGCGCGCCTGGGACGGCGTCCTCGACCACCTGCCGGACCTGGGACTACACGTCGAGCCGCACCGCATCGAAGTTGCCCGGGGGGGGCTGGCCCGCTATGATGACGTCCTGTCGGCGGCGCTGTTGCGGGCCGCGGCGCGGCGTACCGGCCTCGTACTGGGCGTGCGTCGCGCGCGCCAGCTGGTCGAGTTGGCGCGCCGCCCGTCCGGGCGGCGGCTGCCGCTCGGTGAGAGCTGGATGGCCGAGGTGGCGTTCGATCGGCTGCGAGTGAGCCGCGCGGTCCAGGACGCCGCCGTGGAGGTCGTCCCGACCGGTGAGCGGGGCAGCGCGGTGTTCGGCGAGTTTCGGGTGGCCTGGACGCCCGACCCGGCGCCGGCCCGGTTGCCGCGGACGGACTGGACGACGTGGATCGCGGGAGCGAACTGGGAAGTGCGGCCGCCTCGTCCGGGCGACCGGCTGGTTCCGCTCGGTGGCATCGGGCGGCGGCCGCTGCGGCGGATGCTGATGGAAGCGCGAGTGCCGCGTAGCGACCGGCCCGGCTACCCGGTCGTCGCCCGCGGCGAAACCATTCTGTGGGTGCCGGGAATCTGCCGGAGTGCGAACGATCTCCCGCGGCCTGGAACCCGGGCGGTACGGGTGGATGTTACCAAGCACGGCGGGCCTCAAGCAGACGGGCGGACGTGAGCTCAAGCGGATCGTCTTCGATGA